>NZ_JBILYB010000187.1:0-9859 GCF_044378005.1 Prosthecobacter sp. | reverse complement strand
CGCCCGCAGTCATGACCGCTAGCATCAGGAGATTGGCAGCGACGTGATTTCGGGCGAACCAGGCGATCATGGGGGAGGCAGTTGGGAGGACGGAATGGCTGTTTTGAGCGTGTCGAGATGCAGAGGACGGGCAAATGACGAATGATGAATTCCGAATGACGAAGTTTCGGATGTCATGAACGACACGCTTATTCCTCAATACGCGCCAGATAGGTCAAAGAGCGATCTTCTCCACGCCTTGCGACGACGATGATCTGCTTTCGCTTATCGCCCACATACCCGGTGCTGGTGATGCGGCGGAGGTCATCATCGCTGGTGAGGATGCCTTGGAGGCTCTGCGCGTTTTCGCCAGTGATGTTGAGGAGGCGGAAGGCCTCGCCATCGGAGATGCGCTGGTCGTCTTCGGTCCCAGGGATGCCGTCGGCACCGTCGCGTTTGAGGATGTAGCTATCGACATCCTTCTCGGCGGCACCCGAGACGGCAATGAGGGTTTCTTTGAAGGCGGTGCGCAGGTCGATGGTGCCATCACCATAGACGGAGAAGAACTCGCGCCAGTCCGGCTTCAAGCGATCTACGACGCCCATGCCGCGGACGAGCAGCATTTCATCTGTGTGGGTGAAGCCGGTGTTACGTGGCAGGTCAAAGACGCCGAGGCCTTCGTAATACTCGGTTTCAGCGCCGTTGGAGCGGGCCTCTTTATTGCTGTCCACCCAGTCGGCGAGGGATTCGGTGACGATGGCCGCTTCGTCGCCATTCAGACCCCAGCGCATGAAGAGATCGTAGATGGCCTCGCGGAGGCGTTCATCGGTCACGAGATTGATGGGGATGCGCGCGCCTTCGTAATTGATGACGACATCGAAGCCGCTGTCGGTGCCGACCTTCTGCTTGAGGGCTTTGTCACCACGGCGCATGTCGGGATGTAGACCCACGGCGAGGCCGCTTTCGGCCATGTGCAAGGCGCGGAACTCGGCGGCATCAATGATGGCTTCTGAGGCGCTGTAGTTGAGAAATTGCGCGAGGCCCATGACCACCATGGACATGAGCAGGAGAGCCCAGATCATGAGCATCAATGCGGAGCCTTGGTGAGGCAAGCGGCTGCGATGTGAAGTGCGAGTCATGAGATACAAAGAGTATTAGCGACCTCCGCCTCCTTGGCTGGAACTGCTGCTTCCAGTGGTTTGCCCTCCTCCGGGTGAACCACCGCCAGGGCGACTACCGCCGCCCTGATTTCCTCCAGGGCCACCGCCGCCTGGACGACCTCCGCCATCACCACCTGGGCGACCGCCTCCTTGACCGCCACTACCTGGGCGACCTCCCCCTTGGCCTCCGCCGCCACCATTGTTACCTCCGCCGTTGTTGGCGCCACCACCCTGGTTGTTTTGATTGCTGGTGTTGCTGTTGGCCGAGGGGCTGCTGGTCGTTGTGGATGTTGTTCCATTCCCAGCCACCAGTTTGATCGTCGGCACGCTGTAAACCATGCGTATGGGCAAGGTGCGGTCCTTCATCACGAGCTGGATGTCGATGAGGTCAGGCCAATCGCTGTCATCCCATTCTTCGAGCCAGGTCTGGTCGGCTTCTTTGTAAAAGCGCCACTTTACACTGACTACCTCTGGCAGCAGGGGCATCCAGTAGCGGCCTTGTTCATCAGGAGCGGAGAGGCCAGTGGTTTCCTGACGCAGGGCCATGCCGTTCGCATCGGTTTGGGGAATGAGATCTTCGCGGGAAAGACAGAGGTAATTCAAGAGCGCGCCGTTTTGATCGGTGACGGCGTTTGGGTCAGGTCGCAGTCCGAGGATGGTGTCCTTGTAGGAGAGGGGATTGAAGCCGAAGCCGAAGGAATGAGGCGCGCCGCTGATGGTGATTTCCTGGCCGGAGGTGGTGGGCGAATTTGGGTCGAGCAGGGTGAGCGTCAGCGTCGCTGTGCTCGGCATCGTGGTGAAAGTGCGGCGGCAGAGGTCGAGAAAGCGATTGATGGAGTCGTTCTCCCGCTGGATGCGCTCGATCTCCGCTGCGCCTCGGACGCTGCCCTGGATGAGGGCAAACAAGGTGCCCGTGATCATGCCGAGGATCGTCATGGCGATGACGATCTCGATGAGCGTGAAGGCGGACGCGTGGCGCGCGGCCTTATTTCTGCGCGGGTTTGTAAACATAGACGTCCACGGTTTCTTCGCGTTGCTCCGCCCCGACGGTGTAGAGGGCGATGACTTTGAGATTGTACATGTCAGCCAGGGTGCCGCCGCGTGTCATGATCAGGCTCACGGGTTCCAAGGTGCTGGTGTAGGTGACTTCGAGCGCAGGATCGGTGGTGGTGGTGGCCATCTCGGTCATCGGCTTGCGGCGGATCTCTTCGACAAAGGATCGGAGGCCGATGCGGATGCGCTGCTCCTTGTTCAGAATGTTCGCCACCTCCATGGAGGCATTCAGGGTTCGCGCGAGGCCGAGCACGCCGATGGAGAAGATGGAAAGAGCGATGATGAGCTCCAGGAGGATGTAGCCGGAGTGCCGACGAGTCGTCGGCATCATGGAGCAGCCGACGAGTCGTCGGCCTTGAGGTTGAAAGCCGACGAGTCGTCGGCGCTCCATGGTAGTGTTCATTTCAGATCCACGACCTCCCGTGTGATGTCTGCCGTGAGGGCGTTGAACTCGACGTCGAAGATGGAGCTCTCGCGTTCGAGGTGCAGCTTCAGCGGAATGCAGATGCCGGTGGGCTGAAAGACCCAGAGCTTCACCACCTCGCCACTCACCGGGGTCTCCTGAACTTCATTCCAGAACTTGAGCGTGTATTGGACGTCGGTGGGCAGGTTGTAATGCTCGTTCCAGTTGTCGTCGAATTTCTGGGCAGTGGGCGCGAGTGGGAGGTCGGTCTTCGGCTTGTCACCGGCTCCAGCATCGAGATCTGCATCTGCGTCGTCGGCATTCGGATTGAGGCGAAATTGCCCGCTTTCCGCCTGTTCCATGAACTCCGACAACTCTGCAAACTGGAGATAAGGGCTGAAGTAACGCGAAGCGACAAAGCCACCCTGATAAAACGCCACCTGATAAGGTCGCTTCTCCCGCATGGCCCGCAGCCGCGCCTCTTTGGCGAGACGAACCAGCTCGATCACCGGCTGCCTCGCGAGCTGCTCATCCCGCCAGCCTTTGAACATCGGCACCGCCGCGGCAGCAAGGACCGTGAGGATGGTGAGGGCGATGACGATCTCGACGAGGGAGAAGCCGGAGCGAAATGACGAATGGCGAATGGCGAATGACGAAGGTCTGGAGAGGTTTCCCAGGTCTTCGATGCGGCACTTCAATCTGAGTTTGTCATTCGTCATTCGGGTTTCGTCATTCACTTCGTCGCCGTCTGCGGCCAGTTGCCGATGTCATCTTCGGTGCCGTCAGTGAGGTCTTTGCCGGATGACCAGACATCATAGGGCTTCTTGGATTTCTGGGCAGGGAAGCGATATTTGTATTCCATGCCCCAGGGGTCTTTCGGCACGGCTTCGAGAAGGGCGTTCCACTTCTCGGGCAGGGGCTCGGTAGTAGGTCTTTCGACGAGGGCTTTCAGGCCCTGCTCCGTGGTCGGGGCGCGCATATTGCGGGCTTCATAAAGTTGGAGCTGGGTCATGATGTTTTGCAGGTCGCCATCGACTCGGGTCTCTTTGGCGACATCGACGTTGCCTTTCAGCATGTAGATGGAGCCAGCGGCGAGGATGGAGATGATGGTGAGCACGATCACGATCTCGATGAGGGTGAAACCGGAGGCTCGGCGGAGGTGGCGGGGCGTATGGATGGTCATGGCTTTTTTACAGGATTAACAGGATGGGAGGATTAACAGGATTCTGACAGGAAGGTTGCGGCAGGTGAAGAGCGAATTTAGACGCGGCTGCGGATGCCGTTCACGGAGGAGAAGACGGCGGAGATGATGGAGTAGGCCACGACACCGACAATCACGGCCATGAAAAGGATGATGATGGGCGAGATCATGGCGGTCATGCGCTTGATGCGTTTATCCAGCTCCTTGTCGTAGCGCGTGGCGGCTTTTTCGAGGGATTTACTGAGGCTACCGGTCTGCTCGCCGATGGCGATCATATCGACGAGCATGAGCGGGAAGTGGCTGACCTTTTTCAGCGAGCTGGAAAGGGAACTGCCTTCTGCCACGAGGCCGGTGACTCGTGCGAGCAAGGTCTGGATGAAGACATTCGCCGAGATCTTCGAGACAAGGCGGATGCTATTTAGCAAAGGCACACCATGGCCGACGAGGCTGCCCATGCTGTGGGCAAACTGGGCGTAGAAACGCGTGGCGAGCACGGGGCCAAAGAGTGGCAGCTTCATCTTCGTCTCATGCCACCACATAAGGCCCGCAGGCGTGGCGACGTAGGCTTTGAAGCTGAGCGCGATGATGACCACGACTGCGAGAATGGCCCACCACCAGGCGGCGAGGAAGCTGTTGAAGCTGATGAGCATCTGGGTGGCCATCGGGAGCTGCTGGCCGCCTTTATCCAGGAGGTCGGTGATCTGCGGGACCATGACAGTCATGAAGACGATCATCAGCACCGCGCAGGCTCCGACGAGGAAAGCCGGGTAGATCATCGCCTGCGTGACCTTGGATTGCAGTTCGGCGATGACCACGAGGTTTTGTCCAAGCCTGCGCAAGATGGGGGCAAGTGAGCCGCTGACCTCCCCGGCAGCCACGAGATTGCAGTAAAGCTCATCAAAACTCGGCGAGGCCTTCTTCAGCGCCTTCGCCACTGTGGAGCCTTCGCGGAGTTGATCCCGCAGGATGTTGGAGACACGGCGCAGGGCGAGATCCTCTTGCCGCTCGGTGATGACGCGCAGCGCCTGATCGATCTGCAATCCGCCATCGAGCATGTCCGCCAATTCCTCGGTGAAGAGGATGATCTGAGCCCGCTTGAGCTTCACCGGCGTGTTGTCCTCCACCTTCGCCGCTGCACTGGCGGCAGCCTTGGCGCTCTTGGCTTCTTCAGCGACTTTCACCGGCGTCAGTGCCTGCGCTTCGAGCTTCCGAAACGCCTCCGCACGCGAGTTCACGGCGAGACTTCCAGTGACGGTCTGGCCGGAGGTGTTTAAGGCGGTGTAGGCGAAGGTGGGCATGTTTTAGCGTTTGCGGAGTATCTGGCGGACGGTTCGTGGACTGCGACGGCTGTCGATGATGGCGGCTATCTTCAAACTGTCTTGATCCACCAGATAGTAGATGCCGTGAGGGAAGCGCTTCGATGCATAAAAGTGAAAGCCAAAACGTTTGCGGTGAACACCCGCGATGCTGATCAGGGAATGAAGTTCAGGCTAAATGTTGTCGAGGAAATACCAGCCGGCACCGGGTTCATCCTCTTCATAAAAGTGGAAGCAGTCTCGAAGATCTTGTTTGGCATCATCTTCGACGACCAGCTTCATGCGAGTTCCTTTCGAAGATCATCAAATGCTTGATCGAGGTCATGCCAGACGGCTTTTCCACTCTCGATCTTCTCCATGCGTTCCTGAAGAATTTCTTCGTGCCAGGCAGGAGGCTCGATTTCGGCCTCATGGCCATCGACGACATCCTTCCAGAGAAACTGGAAGACCTTCCACTTCTGGTCAGCGTTGAGGTTCTCGAGTGGCAAATCAATGGGAGGATTGGCAGCGATGATCATGGTGCGAGGATAATGATGCTGGAGGGTTTGGCAATGCTGACGGGCTACTCACTCGCCGCCGTGACGGTCATGACTTCTTCCAGGGTGGTGATGCCTTCGCTGGCTTTGCGGAAGCCGTAGTGGCGCATGGGGATCATGCCGTCGCTCAGGGCCTGGGCTTTGAGTTCCATGGCGGTGGCGCGGAGGTTGATCTTCTCCTGGAGCTTTTCGGTCATCATGCAGATTTCCATGATGGCGAGGCGGCCGCTGAAGCCAGTGCCACGGCACGAACGGCAGCCGACGGGGCGGAAGAGCTTCGTCTTCCACTCCATGGGAAAGCCGATGGCCTTGAGGTAGCTGTCCTCATGATGGGCGGGCTCTTTGCAATGCGGGCAGAGGGTGCGGACGAGGCGCTGGGCCTGGAAAGCACGCACGGAGGAGGAGACCATGAAGGGCTCGATGCCCATGTCTAAAAGACGGGAGATGCCGCCGACGGCGTCGTTCGTGTGGAGCGTGGAGAGCACCAAGTGACCCGTCAAAGCACCGCGGATGGCGATCTCGACGGTCTCCTGGTCGCGCATTTCTCCGACCATGATGACGTTCGGGTCGCCACGAAGAATGGAACGCAGGCCAGCGGCGAAGGTGAGGTCGATCTCGGGCTTCACGGCGATCTGGATGATGCCGTCGAGCTTGTTTTCGACCGGGTCTTCGATGGTGACGATGCGGCGCTCTTTGGTGTTCAGCTCTTTGAGCAAGGTGTAGAGCGTGCTGCTCTTCCCGGAACCGGTGGGGCCGGTGATGAGGATGATGCCGTTCGGCGCGGCGATGAGTTTGCGGAACTTCGCCTCGGTATCGGGATCGAGCCCGAGGGAGCCCATGTCGAACTTCTTCCGCGTGAGCAAACGAAGCGCCACGGACTCGCCATTCACGCTGGGAATAGTGGCGACGCGGACGTCGATGGGCTCGCCATCGAGTTCGAGATTGATGCGGCCATCCTGCGGCATTCGGCGCTCGGCGATGTCAAGGTGCGCCATGATCTTGAGGCGCGAGATGAGCGAGTTTTGCAGCAGGCGCATGTTTGGCGGCACGGGCACTTCGATGAGCTTGCCATCGACGCGGTAACGGATGCGCAGGTCGCGCTCCAGGGGCTCGACATGGATGTCCGTGGCGCGTTCCTTCAGGCCTTCGCGGAAGACTTGGTTCACAAAGTTGAGCACCGTGGCCTCTTCGTCGGCTTCATCGAGCACGGTGGTCTCCTGCTTCATGTCGTCGTCATCAAGCGTGCCTTCGCGGCCTTCGAGGAGTTCTTCGAAGTTCTCGGCACCGACTCCGTAGCCTTGATGCAATGCTTCGAGGATGCGGTGACGGCTGGCGATCTTCCAGTGGACGCGCTTGCGCAGTTCCTGACCGACGGCCTGACGTGCGCCGAGGTCGAAGGGGTTGTAGGTCAGCAACGTGGCTTCTTGAGCGCTGACGTGGGTGGGGAAGATGCGATGACGCAGGGCGAGCTTGGCGGGGAAGCGGTTGTGCAGACCTTCCTGCACTTCGTCGTCGTCTTTGTCATAAGGCATCCGCAGGGCGTCGGCGAGCTGGGAGAAGAAGGTCTCTTCATCGACGATGTTCGCATCGAGCAGGGCCTCGATCAGTGGCTGGCGTTTGTCGGTGGCATCGTCGAGGGCGTGGCGGAGTCTCGCTTGATCACGGCAGCCGGCTTTTTGCGCGGCGGAAAGGAGTACATCAGGGAGCGAGATCGAAGTCATGTGGGGAGGGGCGGCTTTAGAACGCCTGAACACTGGAGAGGTTGCGTCAAATTGCCGTCAATTCGCGCCGATGCCGAAAACGGTGCGCAGGACATAGACATAGCCGATAAACAACCCGGCGAGCAGCAGCGCGAGTGTGGCGATGATGAAGCCGAGCGCGGCGAAGAGGCGTCCTGTGCTGGCCTTGACCTTGTCCTGATGTCCGGCCTGCCATTGCTGGAGCAGGGTGAGGTTGCGGGAGTTGGATTTGAAGAAGGCTGAGGCGACAGGGCCGAGGGCCGGAATGTAGTCGAAGAGGGTGTTGAGCAGCAAATTGCCACCCATGCGCAGGAGCACGGGGACGCTGATACCGGTGCGGATGGCCTCAAACAAGATGATGATGCCGCCGCCCGAGGCCACGGTGCTACCGACTCCGGGGACGAGCGCCAGGATGGGATCGAGCCCGATCTTGAAGTCAGTGCCGGGGATGCGCAGGAAGTTGTCGAGCCAGCGGGCGAGGAACTTCGCGATCTCGGACTCGACGGGTTTGCCCTTTGCCGTCTTGCCAAACATCGCCTCGCCGAGGCCGGGCTGCGCCTGACCGGGACGGAGGATTTCGTCGATGTGGATCTCGTTGGGGAGTTCGGGCTGCATGTCAGGCGATGATACGCACGCGCCTTGCCAAAATCACGGTCAAGCCAAGGAAGATCAGCAATACGCGGCCCGGCTCTGGGGAGGCGGTAATGATCAGCGCGGGGCGGCTGGCTGCCGTGCCGAAGTTTCGTGCGTTCACCACGAGGCTGGCATTTGGATCACTGCTAGCGGAGAGCTGGAGGCTGGCGATACCGCCACTCGTCAGGTCATTGACGAAGCCTGCCGTGCTGGTGAGCGCATACTGCGTGGTGCCGAGCCCGCCGTTGTAGGCGAGCATTCCCATGCTCTGGCTGCCGCTGGAAACAACGGCTGGCAGGCCATTCCAGGTGATGCCGGACTCCGTCCACGAGTCGGTGGCGAGCCAGTCCACATCCACGTTCCCGGCAGCGTTGGCGTTGAAGGTCACGTTGTTGGGAACCACGGCGGTGAGTTCAAGGAGAATGCTTTCGATGCTCCAATTCCCCGCGCCGTAAGCTGTGTCGAGCGCAGAGGTGGCGACGGCTAGATCGAACTTCAGCAGGCTGGCAAACTGACCGTTCGTGTTCCCCGCTCCGGAGCCGGAGATGACAAGCGCGCCGGAGCCACCGAAGTTGGTCGTGGCTGCCGCAGCACGGATGTAGGCATCGCCGCTATTTGGCGTGCTGTTATTAGGTCGGAGAGTGATCGTGGTGGCGGCCTGCGCGGTGATCGCGAGTGTGAGGAAGAGCAGGCTGCGGATCATGGCGCGCGTAGGATTTCCAGACGGACAAAGCGTTTCTCATTGGAGCCAGCGGCGAGGGTTTCACTCACCGTAACGAGACGGATGGTGCCGGAGACGGTGCTTTCGGACAGGACGTTGCCGCCATTGTCTCCATTGGTGAATGCCCCACCCACGCTGGAGGCGATGGTGGTCCAGGCTAGGAGGTCTTCGCTGGTTTGCAGGTTGTAGGTGAGGTCTGTGGCGGATGAGTCGCGCCGGAAGGTGATGGTAAAGTCCGTGCTGTCATCAATGCCCGGCACCTGCGCGGTAGTGAACTGATCGGAACCTAGTGCGTTGTAACTCGTGGGGCTGAAGCCGTAGGCGTATTCGATCTGATTGGCGATGTTGTCACCGTCATGGTCGCCCTGTGGATCAAGGTAGGTTCCCGGAGGAGTCGTTGGGAAGTGGGTGGTGACCCACGTTTCATAGGGTGTGGGCTGGGGGACGGCGGTGTAGGTGACAGAGAGCTTCGGGCGATAAGCGACGGTGGCGTTTTCACGGCTGGCAAAACGCATGGCGGTGTAGGGTTCCACTTCCTCAGCGGCATCCCCACGCAGCATCCAGCCAAAGTTGGAGCTTGGGGTGGAGAGCCAGCTTTGTACATCTGCCAGCAAGGTTCCTCCCGTCCATGTTTGCACAGGCTCAGAGAGGAAATTGCCAACGGCCCGGGTGGCCGATGGTGTGACGATGTAATTGCCCTCTCCTCCCTGGGCTGCCCATAAAACGGGCGTGGTGGTGCTGAAAAAGCGATGAGTCCAGGTGGCATCATTGGTGGTTCGGGTGGTGCCCGTACCACCAGGCTCACCGGCATTGGACGTGCCTTCGCCCCAGTCTGCTGTGAGCTTGTGCAGGCCGAAGTTGAAGTCCTGAGCGATCTGTTTGGTGATGGTGAGTGAGACGCTGGCACTGGTCAGCGTGGCGCCGACAGGGACCGAGCTGAGATCGAAACGAACCATGGCACGACGGCGAGTTTCGCCACCAGCAGCCCCCGTGAGCCCAGCGAAAATATGCGGCCCCTTGGCATTGCTGTTGGTGCTGCCTTCGTAAATGGTGTTGTCCCGGTTGGCCGTGAGATTGACAGTGGCGGAGCTGATGGTCTGGATTTTGTAGATGGTGCC
>NZ_JBILYB010000331.1:0-2523 GCF_044378005.1 Prosthecobacter sp. | reverse complement strand
GCCCTGGAAATTGTAGGCGTGGACTTTGCGGTCGCGGATGGCAGCAGGGATGATGTGCTTGCCGAAGTCCATGCAATCGTTGTCCAGACAGTCGATCAGGGTCTGGCGGTTGAAGACATAGATGCCCATGCTGGCCTGATAGCGCGCCTCCTTGGCATCGAGCCCCAGTTCGGTCAGTGTCTCCGCAGGCATCCGCAGAGTTTCGAGCAAGGTGGGATCTTTCGGCTTTTCCACAAACTCTCGGATGCGCCCGCTGGGCTCCGTTTTCATGATCCCAAAGCTCGTCGCGTCCCGCGCATTCACCGGCAGCGTCGCGATGGTCAGCTCCGCCCCCGTCTTGATGTGCTGCGTCATCACCTCGCGGAAATCCATGCGGTAGAGCTGATCCCCACTGAGGATGAGATAGTAGTCGTAATCGTTCTCGGTGAAGTACCGCATGTTCTGCCGCACGGCATCCGCAGTGCCCTGGTACCAGCGTTCACCATCTGGCGTCTGCTGCGCCGCGAGCACTTCCACAAACCCGCGCGTGAATTGATCAAACTTATAAGTCCGCGCGATGTGGCGGTTCAGGGACATGCTGTTGTACTGCGTGAGCACGAAGACCTGGCGCACCCCATAGTTGATGCAGTTGCTGATCGGGATGTCCACGAGGCGATACTTGCCCGCCAGAGGCACGGCAGGTTTTGCACGATCTTTCGTCAGTGGGAAGAGGCGCGTTCCTGCTCCACCGCCCATGACGATGGCCAGAGTGGAACGACGTAGGGCGCTATCGACGGCAACTGTGTTTGACATATCGGAATGGGTTATGGGCTGTTTTCCTGGAAAAATCGCACGGTGGCAAGGCGTTTCCACCACCGGTGAGATGAAACACGCCTTTGTGTTGACCCCACTATGCCCCCAACCCCCACCTCTGCCATGTCCCCGCTTGTGAATCGCTCCCTTCCTCTTGTCCTCATCGCGCTCAGCCTCCCCGCCCTCCGCTCGAATGCTGCGGTGAACTTTGAAAAAGACCTGCTTCCCGTCCTCACCAAAAAGTGTCTCGACTGCCACAGCGCACCCACCGTGGTCGATGGCAAACCCAAGAAGCCCAAGGGCGAACTCCGCCTCGATGCCGCCTGGGCCATGCTCAAAGGCGGTGAGACCGGCCCCGCTCTTGTTCCAAAAGATCTCGCCAAGAGCTACATGCACGATGTCGTCACCCTGCCCAAGGACGACGACATGTTCATGCCGCCCAAAGGCGACGCGATGACCGAAGCCGAGATCAAACTCCTCAAAGAGTGGATCGAATCCGGCGCTGACTTCGGCGCATGGAAAGGCAATATGGAAGGCGCTCCCGCCGACGTCGTGGCCGCTGCAGCCGCCAAAGCAGTCAAACCCCGCGAGCACGACCTCTTCTACGCCAAGCTCTCCGAAGGCCTGAAGCCAGCCCCCGAGGCCGCCATCGCCAAAGCCAAGGAAGGCGGAGCCCAGATCGCCCAGCTCAAGATCGACAGCGCCCTGCTCCGTGCCGACTTCCTCACCGGCGTCTCAAAGTGTGACGATGCCAAGATCACCGTCCTCGAACCGCTCAAAGACTACATCGCCCAGCTCGATCTCGGCCGCACCATCATCACCGATGCCGGATTGAAGACCGTCGCCCAGCTCTCCCGCCTCGTCTCCCTCGACCTCCGCCAAACCAAAATCACCGACGCCGGACTCGAAGCCCTCACCGGCCTGAAAAACCTCCAGGCCATCAATCTCTTCGGCACCGAGATCACCGACGCTGGCGTGAAGCACCTCGCTTCCATCAAGAGCCTCAAGCAGGTCACCCTCTTCCAGACCAAAGCCACCCCCGCCGGAGTCGCCGAGCTCAAGAAAGCCCTGCCCAAGGCCGTGGTCACGCTGAAGTGAGCGGCAGTTTCTGAGCCTTCTTAGCCCTGCGCGCAGAGATCCACTGCCACCCAAACATCAAAGCGCAGCAGGCAAAGAAGGCGGAAAAGATCATCCTCTCCTTCGGGGATCGCACTTCAAGACTGGCGGAGTAAGCCTGCGTCATGGCAATGACAGCGTAGCAGATGGCGAGCAATAAAGGACTCCTCTCAGCCCATTTCGAGCGCGCAGGAGTCGGCAGCGGGTCCATCACACCCGCCGCATCCACCGGGGTACCACATTCAGGGCAGAAGTTCGTCTCCAGCAGCACCTCCTTGCGGCACATCGGGCAGAGCGTCGCCCCATCGTGACGGTCCACGCCCAGCGGCTCGGTGTGGGTATTCATGCCAGGTATTAAAACCGAAGCCGAGTGGCCGATGCAATCCCTTTATATCAGGCAAGATCACCAGCCGCACCTCGTTCCCCACCGCCGCATGACACCCACGCGTCTCCTCCCTGCCCTGCTCGCCGCCCTTTGCCTCCCGCTCATCGCGGCGGACAAGCCCGACGTCCTCTTCATCGCCGTCGATGACCTCAATGACTGGGTCGGCAACCTCGGCGGGCATCCCCAGACCAAGACCCCGAACATTGATCGCCTCGTCGCCCGCGGCACCG
>NZ_JBILYB010000222.1:0-6527 GCF_044378005.1 Prosthecobacter sp. | reverse complement strand
GATAAAATGATGGGGCTGACTTTCTGTCATGATTTTACCCCACATCATTTTGTCAGATAGGCTTCAATGGATCACTCCTCTGGCACAAAATACCTTCCCATCGCTTCCAGGATCTTGGCGCGGAGTTCGTCGCCGTTGACCTCTTCGTTGTGGCGGTAGATGATGGCTCCGCCGGGGGCGACGACAAGTGTGTGTGGGATGGGGCCTGGCCATTCGGGATCGAGCGCCTGGATGAGGGCATCGGTGTTCGGGGCGTTGTAGATGTAGGCGTTGCCAGCGCGGCCTTCGGCTTTGAGGCTGGGCTTGATCTTGTCGGGCACGATGGCGTTGTGCTTTTCCAGGAAGTCTTTCACTTCCTTGAGTTCGCCGGGCTCGTTGATGCTGATGCTGATGAATTCGAAGTCACGCAGGCCGAACTTCCGCGCGGTGGCGACGAGTTCGGGAAACTCCTCCACGCACGGACCACACCAGGTGGCCCAGACATTGAAGAGGCGGACCTTCTTCGTGTCGTTCTTCCGCAACGCGGCCACGCCTGCGGCATCGATGAGTTCGACGTGGACCTCGCTCTTCTCCCACTTCTCATTGTCGGCAGCGACGGAGACACGTTTTTCGATCCATTTGGTGGAGCAGCCATGCGGCGGCGTGTTCTCCACGGCCACGGGTTTGCCAGAAAGCAGGGCATCGATGGCCAGTCGTGCATCTTGCGAGGTCACGGTCGCGGCATCGGCGTAGCGGGAGTCGTCAAAGCGGCCCTGATAGCGGAGTTTGCGCTCTTTATCGAAAAGGAAGACGTGAGGTGTGGCCAAGCAACCGTAGGCCTTCGCGACGGCCTGTGTCTCACCATCGAAGAGATAGGGAAAATTAAACTCCTGCTCCTTCGCGTGGCGCTTCATCTCGGGGAAGCTGTCGTTGTATTTCGAGTAGCCGAGCTCATCCGCCCGCAGCGCAGCGGGATCGTTCGGATTGATGCCGACGACACGCAGCCCCTTGCCTTTGTAATCCTTCACAAGCTGCTTCAGCCGACCTTCGATGGCCTGCGAGGTGGGGCAGTGATTGCTGATGAAGGCGACCATGAGCAGGTCAGCATCGGCATACTCGGCGAGGGTGTGCTTTTCCTCATCAATGCCGAGCAAGTCGAAGGCTGGTGCTGCATCGCCGATCTTCAGCTCGTGAAAACCTTCCGGGTGATGATTCGCGGCGGGCTTTTTCGGCGCGTCCGTCTGGGCGAAAGCCAAAACGGGCAGGAGGAGAAGAGCAGAGAGCAATTTCATGAGCGAGAAGGTGAACGTGGCGAACGACTCGGGTGTAGCGCAGGAGCGACAGGAATTCCAGAACTTGGCATTTCCAGAGCCGTCGCTACACTCACGCTCATGAACGATCAAGCCGTCCTCTCCAATCGCTGGCGCAAGCTCGCGCGGCGCACCGCTTGGAAGGTGAATGCGGGCTGGCTGATGGAGATGCTCACGCCCTGGCTTGTCGGCGCGGGGGCGCTCGGGTTTGCCGGCATCGTTTGGCTGCGGTCGCGCGGCATCGCGGTGGAGATGGCGCAGGTCTGGCCTTGGGTGGTTGGTGCGGTGGCTGTGCTCATCAGCGCGGCAGTCGTTTTTGCAAAGAAGCACTTCATGGGCACGGATGCGGCGCTCGTGCGGTTGGAGGCGCAGCTTCATCTACACAATGCCCTGACCGTGGCGCGACTCGGACGCGGCGCGTGGCCGGAGATTCCCGGAAGCGTGATGGATGGCCTGAGTTGGAGGTGGTCGCGCGTGGGTGGGCCGTTCGCCGCTTGTGCATTGTGTTTGCTCGCGGCTTTTTATCTGCCGATCACGCCCGATGCGGCGGCGGTGATCCCCGATGCGGAGCCGCAGGCCTGGCAAAAGATGGACGAGTGGCTGGAGAAGCTGCAGGAGGAGAAAATCATCTCGCCCGAGGCCGAGGCGGAGCAGCAGGCGAAGCTCGATGCCCTGCGTAATCAGCCGCAGGAGAAGTGGTTCAGCCATGAAAGCCTCAATGCTAGCGACACGCTCAAAGAACAGCTCCAGCGCGAGATCGCGAACATGGGGCGGAATCTCTCGGACGCGGAGCGCAGCCTGAACGCCCTGCAAAACTACGGCGACAAGCTCTCCGAGCAGGCCAAGGAGCAGATGCTGAAGGAATTCGCCGAGGCGCTGGAGCAGATGAAATCCGGCTCACTGCCGCTCGATCCTTCTTTGCTCAAAGAGCTGTCCCAGATCGACCCGAAGAACCTCAAATCCATGTCCAAGGAGCAGCTCGATCAGCTCCGCGAGTCTCTGAAAAACAAAGGTGGCACCTGCGACAAGATGGGAGAGGGCTTCGGGCAAGGAAAAGGCTTCCTCGGCGATGGTGAAGGCGAGGATGACAACGGCATGAAAAAGTTCCGCGATGGCATGTCCACCGGACCCGAGGGTGAAGGTGCAGGCAATGGCGGTGTCAGTCGCGGACCCGGCACCGCACCGCTCACGCTTGCAGATGAAGAGAACAACTTCGGCAGCGGCAAAAACGAAGGCGTGAAGAGTGAAGACTTCTCCAAAGCCCAGCTCGGCACCACGCTCGGCCTTCAAGAAGGCAAACACGAAGTCGATAAGACCTCCACCGGCCCCAGCGCTGCCGGAGCCGTGCAAAACCAGGGCCAGGGCGGCGAACAAGTTTGGCGCGAGTCACTCACGCCCGAGGAAAAGGCCGTGCTGAAGCGTGTGTTTAAGTGAGGCGGCGAATTCTTCCCGCAGATCACTTTGCCAACAGAACACCACGCACGCCCACCTCGCCCTCAAAGGCGATGAAGTTCAACTGCGCTTTCTCTTCGGCCAAAACGGCGTGCTGCGTCTTCAGGGTGACTCCGGCGAATTCAGCGGTGAGTTCTTCGCCCTTGAAGGTGAGTCGTAGAGTCTGCCAATCGCTGGATTTGAACTTCACGCGCTGTTTGCCGAGCTGGATCGTCTCCCCATCCTTGGTGATCGGATTGATGGCCATGTCGAGATTCGCGTGGGAGAGCACCACGCGGAAGCTGTGTTTGTTCCCGGCCGTGTGAATGCGCAGTGAATGCCGATCTGCTTCGCCAAGCAGGATTTGGAACTCCAGCACGCCGTCCTTCAGCGAGACTGGACCCGTCAATGGCGCGCCCTTGTCATTGGCTTTGCCAAACATCGCTTCATCGCGAGCAGTCCAGGCCGTGCCTTTGAACTTCGAGAGATCCACCGGCTCCGCGTTTGCCAGCGGCGGCAGTGCCGCGAAGGTCGGTTTCGGCTTCACGCCTGCGGGCGGCAGCTCACGACTGAAGCCGCCATCGCGATAGCGGTTCAGCAGCGCTTTCAGGTCATTGACCACGTCCGCATGATTCGCGGAGATCTCCTTCTCCTCGGCGATGTCATTCTTCAGATCGAAGAGCTGCGGCTTGAACTGCGCTGCATGAGCTTTCTTCGCCGCAGGCTTCACATCATCCGCTGGCACGCCCTCGATCCATTTGTAGCTGCCTTTGCGGATCGCGAAGTTGCCATCGGCACTGTGGACGATCACATCAGGTCGCAGTGAGCCCTCGTATTGTTCTCCGAGCCAAGCTTTGGAGACATCGTGACTGTCCTCTGCGCCTTCGCTGGCTTTTGGCAAAGCCGCACCGGTGATCGCCGCGAGACTGGCGAGTGTATCGACGATGCTCACCGTCTCATCGCAAACCGTGCCCGCAGGCACATGACCGGGCCAGCGCACGAGGTAAGGCACGCGGAAGCCGCCCTCCCACACATCGTGCTTGCCACCACGGAACGGTCCCACGGGCTTCAGTCCGGCCTTCTGCGCGTCGGTTTGCACGAGGTTCGCATTCTCCGGCTTGTTCACGCCGCCGTTGTCGCTGCTGAAAAGGACGAGCGTGTTTTCCGCCAGCCCTTGCTTGTCCAGCGCATCGAGCACGCGACCCACGCTAAGATCGAGATCGCTGATGAAGTCACAAAACGGCCCGCCTTTGCTTTTACCTGCGGTCGCCTTCGAGGGCGTGATCGGGTTATGCACGGCCACCGGTGTGAAATAGACGAAGAACGGTTTCTCCGTGCTCTGCTGGCCGATCCAGTTCACGATCTTGTCCGTCAGCGTCTCCATCACATTTTCATCCACTCGCTTCGGGGCATTGAGATCGAGCGTCTTGACCGCTTTGCCCTTCTGCTGGCCCATCGTTACATAGGGCGGGCTCGGCTGCGAGGGGCTGTCCTTGTTCAAACCATGCACCCAGTGGTTCTCCACATACACACCGCTGAGGTCGCCGTGATTCGCCGGCACGCTGAAGTGGTAATCAAAGCCGATCTCCAGCGGCCCGGGCTTCAGCTCCTTCGTGAAATCGCACTTCTCCGCCGTGCCGTAGCCGAGGTGCCACTTGCCCACCGCCGCGCAGTTGTAGCCCTGCTGTTTCAGCATCGACGCCATCGTCAGCCGATTCGTCTCGATGTGCAGCGGTGCCGTCGTGCCCAGCACCTCACTGATGAGCGACGTGCGCCAGCAGTAGCGTCCCGTCATCATCGAATAACGCGTAGGCGAGCACACCGACGAGGTCGTCAGCGCATCCGTGAAACGCCGACCTTCTTTCGCCAGCCGGTCGATGTTCGGCGTGCTCACCACCTCTGGGTTGGCTCCATAGCAGCCAGCGCTGCCCCAGCCATAGTCATCGCTCAAGATCACGAGGACATTCGGCTTCGCCGCGTGGAGCGAAGAACAGAGAGCAAGGAGGACAAAGAAAGGCTTCATGGCGTCGCCAGAACGCAAAGATCAGCAACGCATTTCAAAACGAATCGTGAATCGCAGGGGCGGGTGGGCAGGGATGTTCGCCAGTTCCTGGCATGGATCAGGAAGTCATTCCACCCGCCCATGCCAGTAACCCGGCTCACGGTGCGGATGCATCACGGCGATGATAAGGAGCCCCATCCCATCGTGCCGACAAGGCCACGCATGGCGGCTGATTCCGAAGCATGGATGATCCATCACAGATCCCCAAAGCCCGACGGTGTTCCGAACCTCTGGACAGGCCGCTCACCGCTCACGGCCCGCAGACACTCTTGCACGGAGCGCCGCACATCTTCTCTACTGTAGCTTGCTCAGGATTCGCCATTGCCTAAGGTCACAAGGCATCACCACTCGCTCTGCTTGCCCGCAGTGATGAGCACGGAGCGCATACATCACTCACAGACCTATGGAACCTGATACTTTAATCCTGAATGTTTATGGCACGGACTATCCATTCGAAATTGTTACAGGAGCAGTGCTGCGGGTAGGCTCAGATCCCGACTCTGACATTTGTCTTCAAGGTGAGGGGATTGCTCCTGATCATTGCACCATCGAGACTTTGGCAGGTGGCAGTTTTCGTCTTCGTGCCAATGATTCAGCTTCAGGCTTTAGTGTTAATGGAGTGACTTCCACGGACATGACGGTGAAAACACCTTTTAGCCTTGGTGTCTCAGGTCATCAGCTTGGTGTGCGTCTGGTCTCTCAGACAAAACATACAATCACACTGCCACCCAAACTTCCCCCAGCCCCATCCACAACACGCACTGCGAGAGTAGGAACCGGAACCACTGTTCCATCCCTGATGGAAAAGGAGCCTTTTCCAGCGCCCCAGGAAAAGCCCTTCAGTTTCGCACGAGTCGCTGCACTCTTTTGTATTCTTGCTGGCGGCATAATGGTCTGTGCTGCTTTGATGGTGATGTCATCATCAGGAGACAACGACGCACCCAGCCAACCAGTGACAGTGGCCGTCCAGCCAACGCCAGTGGCACCTGCTCCTACCGATAAAGCATCTCCATCTGAGCAAGCTAAGGCAATAGTGGCAGCCGCCACCGCACAAAAAGACGAGCAGCCAGCTCCTGCTCTCCCCAAAAAACCTGAACCACCTCAGATCAAAAACCTCGGAGAGGATTTCATACTTGGTTCCTTTAGGTATCGTATCATCTCAGCACTAAAGACGAGCATGATTGGAGCCAGTGATTTTGAAAGCCAGTTTATTGATGAGCTGGGTAAAGCTCCAGAAATGCAAATAGCAAGGCTCTTTGGGATAGACCCAGTCAAAGCAGCGACAGGCGAAGGCACGCGAAATGCCAATTCATCCTATTATGTGATTCGTTACGAAATCACCAACCTCGGCAAAACTGTAGATGCAGTTTCCAACACAGACTTCCAGGTCATAGACTCCCAAGACCGCCAATTCACTCCTTCGACAGACGCCACAATGAAACTGATAGAGAGGCAGGATGAAGACTTCCTGCTGAGCGAGCTTCAGCCTGGTATCACCCGCGCTTGCGCACAGGCATTTGAACTTCCTAACGATGCGTTTATAGGACCGCTCCACTTGCAGATCCCAGAGAAAGGCTTCTTCAAGTCAGGGAAAGTACATGTTTTGCTAAACAAAACAGCTCTCGAAACAGAACATGCCGGTAATGTGCAAAACAAAAGGCAACAAAATGCTTTGCCAAAAACTCAAGCGGCTGGCTTTAGTGCTCTTACTTTTAGTGAACTAAGTTCAAGGGAAAGCGGAGATG
>NZ_JBILYB010000076.1:0-29199 GCF_044378005.1 Prosthecobacter sp. | reverse complement strand
GGATGGCACGCGCATCTCCTTCCGCCCTGATCCCGAGTCCTTCTCCTCCAAGGTGAAGTACAATCTCGACTTCATCCGCGAGATGCTGCGCTACTACGCCTGGCTGAACCCAGGGCTCACGCTGAAGCTCAACGGCGAGTCTTTTAAATCCAAGGAAGGCCTGCGCGACCTGATCGCCGCGAAGCTCACCGAGTCGCCTCAGTATCCGGTGATCCATCTCGATGGCACGGATGTCGAGATCGCCTTCACGCATGGCACCGGTTACGGCGAAGAGTTCTACACCTTCGTCAACGGCCAGCACACCACCCAGGGCGGCACCCACCTCGCCGCCTTCCGTGAGGCCGTGGTGCAGGAGTGCCGCGAGTTTTACAAGAAGCAGTTCGAGCCCAGCGATGTCCGCACGGGCATCATTGCCGCCATCTCGGTGAAGGTGCAGGAGCCCGTCTTTGAGTCCCAGACCAAGACGAAGCTCGGCTCCACCCACATGGAACCGAACGGCCGCAACCTCCGCACCCACATCATCAACACGGTGGTGAAGGAGCTGGACAACTACCTGCACCAGCGCGCCGAAGTGGCGAAGTCCCTCCAGGACAAGATCCTGGCGAACGAGAAGGAGCGTAAAGAGATCAGCGGCATCCAGAAGGCCGCCCGTGAAAACGCCCGCAAGGCCAAGGTCCACAACAAGAAGCTGCGCGACTGCCGCATCCATCTCGACACGAAGGACAAGCGCCGCGAGGAGAGCACCATCTTCATCACCGAGGGTGACAGCGCCTCCGGCAGCATCACGAAGAGCCGCGATGTCGAAACGCAGGCCGTCTTCAGCCTGCGTGGCAAGCCTTTGAACTGCTTCGGCATGACGAAGAAGGTGGTCTATGAAAACGAGGAGTTCTACCTGCTGGCGAACGCGCTACAGATCGACGAGGACGTCGAGGACCTGCGCTTCAACAAGATCGTGCTGGCCACCGATGCGGATGTGGACGGCATGCACATCCGGCTGCTGATGATCACCTGGTTCCTGCAGTTCTTCCCCCAGCTCGCGCATGATCCGGGAGTGAATGAAGGTCATCTTTACATCCTGCAGACGCCGCTCTTCCGCGTGCGCAACAAGAAGGACACCTTCTACTGCTACAGCGACGAAGAACGCCAGCGCGCCATCCATCGCTGCGGCAAGAACGCCGAGATCACCCGCTTCAAAGGTCTTGGCGAAATCAGCCCGGACGAGTTTAAGCACTTCATCGGTCCGAACATGCGCCTGGAGCCGGTGATCAAGCCTCACTTCGCGAGCACGGTCGCTCAGCCGGAAGCGGAGGGTGAGGCTGAGGGTGCGGTGGCTGTGTCCAACCAGTTCACCTCCCGCTACAAGAACATGAAGGACTTCCTCAGTTACTACATGGGCAAGAACACCCCCGAGCGTCAGACCGACATCGTGGCAAACCTGCGCATCGAGAAGGAACTCGAGTTCAAGGAAGAACTCACCCTCCCCGAAGCCGCGTGACCCTCACTCAACGGCGGCTGAGCCGGTAAAAAAGCCAGCCGCCGATGCCGAGGAAGAGGACGTTCGGCAGCCACATGATCAGGTGTGGGTGGTAGCCGGGTTTGTCATTGAGCGTGTCCGCCAGAATGATGAAGGCAATGTAGGCGACCGCCGTCATCAGACTGAGGGCAAAGCCGGTGGAGGTTTCCCGCCGCTGCGCTGTGACGCCGAGCGGGATGCCGACGAGGGCAAAGGTGAAGCAGGCGAGGGAGAAGCTGTAGCGTTTGCTCAGTTCGGTGCGTGAAAGGGAGAAGTGCCGCGGCTCCATGACACGGCTCGTGACCGCATCCTTCCCCTCGGAAAGCTCCTGCCAAAGCTGGGCCGTGGTCTTCATGCTGGCGTTCACTTTGACGGACGCCTCCTTCAGGCGGGAGAGGGGGAAGGTCAGCGCGGTCTCGGCGGCCTTGAGGAACTCGATCTTGTCCACCTTCTTGTCTGCCGTGTGGGTGATGGATTCGATCTCGGCATCATAGAGATGCAGCGTGAAATCCATCACACCTTTCTGCGTTTCGAGCAGAGCACGCTTGGCACGGACGACGCGTTTGGCCAGAGTTCCCTCCAGCTCGATGATCTCCAGATCCTTCAGTTCACGATCTTTGCGCTCCCCGGTGTAGATGCGGAAACCGGGCACCTTTTCCAGCACGCGCCCCTCCTGGAAGAGCGACTCGGGATTCTCCAGAGCCACTTCATAAAAAAGCATCTTCATGCGGTTCTTCGCCGCCGGGGCGAGGTCGATGTTCACCCAGAAACACAGGCTTGCGAAAGCGATGGCGAGAACAAAGACAGAGGCGCAGATGCGCGGCATGGACCAGCCGGTCATGCGCATGGAAACGAGCTCATTGTCCGCCGAAAGCCTTCCGAAAATGAGCAGTATGCCGGTCAGGAAGGCCCAGGGGATGGTGAAGATGAGTGAAAACGGAATGATCAGAGCCAGAAACTCAGCGACCACGGAAAAGGGCAGCTTGGTGTCACCGAGCAGCTTCTCCATCTCCTTGAACAGGTTCCCCAGAACAAAAATGCCGCTCAGCAGCAGCACACCCATCAGCGTGGCTGAGAGGACTTGCTTGCCGAGGTAGCGGTCAAAGATGCGGAGGAACATGCGGGGGAGGAGACGTTTGCGGTGGCTGACGGTTGTTTACTTGGATGACGGTGGTTTGCGCAAGCCATCGTAAACAACCGTCAACGACTGTAAACAACCGTAAACTCAGGTCCGCTTCCATTCCGCCAGCACCTTGGGCAGCAAAATGTGCTCCTGTTCTTTAATGCGGGCATGAAGTTGCTGGACGTTGTCGCCGATGAGAATGGGCACTTTGGTCTGAGCCAGGATCTTGCCAGCATCAATCTCGGCATTGACGAGATGGACGGTGCAGCCGGTTTCGAGTTCGCCTTCATCCAGCACATCCTGCACGGCGGTGGCGCCTTTGTAGGCTGGCAGGAGGGAGGGGTGGACGTTGACGATCCGGTCAGCGAAGGCGCTGAGCACTGGCTCTTTCAAGATGTGCATGAAGCCGGTGAGCACGACGACATCCGTCCCGGCATCCTGAAGCAGTTGGAGCACCTTTTTCTGCGCTTCATCATCAAACCGGCGCGGATTATTCCCCGCATCCACATGATGCACGGGAAGTCCCTCGGCCCTGGCGAGTTTCATGAACCCGGAGTCTGCATGATCCGAGATGGCAGCCACGATCTGGGCATCCAGCACATGGTCATGGATGGCTCGAATGAGCGCTCGGAGATTCGAGCCTTCGCCTGAACCGAGTACGCCGAGACGCAGCGGCGGAGCCTGGTCTTCGGAGGCGGTCATGCGCTCGATGATCTTCGTGGTGGAGCGTCCAGGCACGAGGGAGAGGATCTGGATCTGCGTACCCGCCTTGTTCAATGCGGCGCGCTCTCCGGGATCAAGCGACTCAGGCGTGTAGTCTCCGCCCTTGGCGTAGATGTGCGGCTTGATGGCCTCGATCAGTCCTGTGGCGCGCTTGTCGCTGAAAACGACGACACCATCCACAGAGCGAAGCCCGGCGAGGACTTCGGCGCGGTCGCGCTCGCGGTTTACCGGACGCGAAGGGCCTTTAAGCTCACGCACGGAGGCGTCGGAGTTGAGACCGATGATGAGGGCATCTCCCAGCGCGCGCGATTGCTGGAGGTAGCGCACATGCCCGGTATGCAGCAGGTCGAAGCAGCCGTTGGTAAAGACGAGCTTCTTGCCCTGCTTCTCCAACGTGTCGCGCAGACGACGAGCGTCGGCGACGGTCATGGGGGCATAGACGGCGGGATCAGACATGAGCTTCTAGAACAAAGAACAGTCGCTTTGGCAAGTCGGCGTCGGAATTAACACACTGTGACGCCCTGCGCACGCATCTGGCGGAACCATTCGACATACTTCGGCACGCCCTGAGCGATGGTGGTGGTGGGCTTGAAATTCAGCAGGCGGTTGGCCTTGCTCACATCGGCAGAGGTCAGCGGCACATCGCCGGGCTGATCCGGGAGCTGGTTGATGATCGCTTTCTTGCCGACACCCGCCTCGATGGTGGCGATGAGGTCATTCAGCGTCACCGTCTGGGAGCCGCCGAGATTGAAGATGTCGCAGATCGGGCCGCTGCGGTAGTTCAGCGCACCGATGATGCCGTCCACGATGTCGTGGCAGAAGGTGTAATCCCGCGCCGTGGTGCCATCACCGTATTTATCGATCGGCTTCCCATCTTCGATTAGGCGGGTGAATTTCGAGATCGCCAGATCCGGCCTCTGACGCGGTCCATAGACGGTGAAGAAGCGCAGAGAGACCGTCTTGATGTCGTAGAGGTGGCTGTAGTTCGAGCACATCTGCTCCCCCGCCATCTTCGTCATCGCGTAGGGGCTGATGGTCTGCAAAATGGGATCTTCCTCGGCGAAAGGCACTTTTTTGTTCACGCCATAGACCGAAGAACTGCTGGCGAAGACGAAGTGCTTGCAACCCGTGCGGCGGGAGGCTTCCAGGAGGTTGAAGGTGCCCTTGATATTCGTGTCGATGTAGAGCTCCGGCTGCTCGATGGACGGGCGCACACCTGCACGAGCCGCGAGGTGGATGACGGCATCAAACTTGCCCGCATCGAAGAGCGCATCGACGAACGCCCGATCCGTCAGCTCCCCTTCCGCCACCGTCACCTGATCGCCCATGGCGGCTACATTCGCGCGCTTGATGGCCGGATTGTAATAGTCATTGAAGCTGTCCAGAATCGTCACCTTCCCAGCTCCGGTGGAGAGCAGGCGTTCGACTGTGTGGGAACCGATGAAACCGGCGCCGCCGGTGACGAGGATGTTCATGAGAGCAGATAAAAGGTGGCTGGAGAGCCGCTACGCTCCCGCAGGTGACGATTGATTGCAAGCCGGTCGCTGTCTGAGGCAGAATTTTCACCTCGCTGCCCATGAGCACATCATCCTGGAATTGTGCATTGTCATCCCCGCCAGACTCCGCTTGAATCCGATCCGTGCAGTCCCAGACGCCTGATCCTTCGATTCATCCCGCCGCTCGCCGCTACGACTGTCCGCAGTGCGGGGCACCGGTCGTCTTCCATTCGTCGATCAGCCTCTCCTCCGTTTGCGAGCACTGCCGCTCGCTCGTGGTTCGGAATGACTTCCAAGTCGCCACCTTTGGCCAGATGGCCGAGCTGCCGAATGATCTCTCGCCGCTGAAGATCGGCACGAAGGGCTACTGGAATGGGCGCGGCTTTGTCCTGCTCGGCAGGCTGAGGCTGCATTACGGCGATGGCTCGTGGAATGAATGGTATGCCGACTTCGGCCAGGGCACCTATGGATGGATCGCCGAGGTGATGGGCTACTACACGCTCAGCTTTCCTCAAACCGTCAGCCTTCATGGCATCGACGAACACACGTCCGCTGGGAAGATGATCAACATCCAGGGTGCCTCCTGGCGCATCATGGATGTCAAAGAAGCCCGATGCATCGCGGCGGAGGGCGAGTTGCCCATGATCGCACCTCCCGGCTGGTCACGCCTTGGCATGGACCTCACGGGATCAGGTGGACAGTTCGGCACCATCGAGATCGTGAATGGCGAGCGCGCCTTCTACTCCGGCGACTTCGCCCAGTTCGGCGATCTCAACTTCACGGATCTGCGCAAAGTGCCCGGCTGGGATGCCGATGCCGACATCACCCGCCGCCAGAGTTCTGCCATGGGCTGCCCGAGCTGCGGGGCACCGGTGAATCTCCGTGCCGAAGGCCAGACCATGTCCGCCGTCTGCGGTTCCTGTGCCAGCATCCTTGATGCCACCACGCCGCATCTGCAAGAGATCGGCAGAGTCGCCAAGACCACGCTTCAGATGAAGCTCGCCCTGCCCATCGGCTCACGCGGCATTCTCAAAGGAGAGATGTGGGAGGTCATCGGCTTCATGCGGCGGAAGGATAAGTGGTGCTCCTGGGAGGAATTTCTCCTCTTCAATCCCTGGCTTGGCTTCCGCTTCCTCGTCAGCTTTCGTGGCCACTGGTCCCTCGTTCAAATCCTGCCGGGTCACTACACGAACACCGTCTGGAATGGAGAGACCTTCAAGCTCTTCGCTCGGGAAGAAGTCACCACCACGGATGTCCTGGGCGAGTTCTACTGGCGCGTCAAAAACGGCGAGCGAGCCACCGTCAGTGACCACATCGCTCCGCCGCTCGTGCTTTCCTGCGAGATCATGCCCGGCTTGAATGAAGTCACCTGGTCCGGCGGCGAATACATCGACTATCTCGAAGTTCAGCAGGCCTTCCTCCGCGATGGCAGCAAGCTGTCACCGCCTGCGGGTCCGTATCTCAATGAACCCAACCCGCATCAGCAAAAGTGGCGCGAGGTGCGCGGCACCTTCTTCCTCATGCTCCTCGGCTACTGCATCCTCCAGTTCCTTTTCATGGGCTGGGGCGTGGAGAAAAACATCGGGCAGGTCCACACCAGCTACGATGCCACTCAGGCCGGGCAAATGATCACCACTGCGCCCTTCAAAGTCACCGGGCATCGTGCTCCACTGCACATCAGTGCTGCCTCCGTGCTGGCACAGGACACCTACCTCGGACTCAAAGGCAAACTCATCGACGTCAAGACGCAAACCAGCCAGCCAGTCGCCTTCCCGCTGACGAACTACAGCACCGCACCCGGCGGCCATGTGCAAAAGGTGACCCTCACCGGCATCCCGGCTGGAGAGTATTACCTCGCGCTCACTCCTGACGCATCCACCACGCTGCCCTCCGCCAGAATCACCTTCACCATGCAGCATGGCGGACTCTTTTGGTCAAACTTCTGGCTCGGCCTCGCGGGCATCGCCCTCTGGCCCGTCTGGACCCTGCTCCGCAGCGGCAGCTTTGAAAAACGCCGCTGGATGGAGAGCGACTTCAACCCCTACGCCGCGAGCGACGACGATTGAACCACCGAGAACAGCGAACCGAGAACGCGAAACCATGAAACACCCCATCTACACCGTCGTCACCCTGCTCTCCTGCGCCTACCTCGTCATGGCAAACATGAGCGGCTGGGCACTCTTCCAAAGCAGCGCCAACCGCAGCAACCTCAGCAGCACCAGCTACCGCTACCGCCCCAGCTTCTCCTCCAGCAGCGGAGGAGGCGGTTGGTCCTTCGGCGGTGGCCACAAATAATCTCAAACCACAAACAAACATCACCATGGACCTCGCCATCCTCCTCAACTCTGTCGTCTATGCCCTTCTCGGCATCGTCATCTTCGTCGCCGGTTTCATCATCGTGGACAAGCTCACGCCCTACGATCTCTGGAAGCAGCTCGTCGAAGAGAAGAACGTCGCCCTCGCCATTGTCGTCGGTGCAGCCGCCCTCGGCATCTGCCAGATCATCGCCGCCGCGATTCATTGAGTAGAGCCCCCGCTCTCCACCTATTAAAGTCCGGGCTTCGTCATTCGGATTTCGTCATTCTATGGTTCGTCCCTGGCTCCTCCTTCTCTCCGTCTTCGCCATCGCCACCTGTGGGCTGGTGTATGAGTTGATCGCTGGTACGCTGGCCTCCTATTTGTTGGGCGATAGCGTCACGCAGTTCTCCACCATCATCGGCGTGTATCTCTTCGCCATGGGCGTCGGCTCCTGGCTCTCACGCTTCGTCACCGGGAACCTCATCCGCACCTTCATCCGGGTCGAGTTCCTCATCGCCTTCCTTGGCGGCACCTCCGCCGCGCTGCTGTTTCTGCTCTTCGGCTGGAGCATCAGCTTCCGCATCCCGCTCTACAGCCTCGTCTTCCTTATCGGCTGCTTCGTGGGCCTGGAGATCCCGCTGCTGCTGCGCATCATGGAGGGCCGCTTCGCCTTTAAAGACCTCGTTTCGAACGTCTTCAGCTTCGACTACATCGGCGCGCTGCTCGCCTCCCTACTCTTCCCGCTCGTGCTCGTGCCGCATCTCGGTCTCGTGCGCAGCGCCTTCCTCTTTGGCCTCATCAATGCCAGCGTCGGCCTGCTCGCCCTGCATCTCCTGCGCAGCGAACTGCCTCGTGCTCGCAATCTCTGTCTCACCGGCCTCAGCGTCACCGGCTTCCTCCTCTTCGGCCTGCTGCGTGGGGATGAAATCACGCGCTGGGGCGAGCTCGCCGCCTTCTCGGACCCCGTCATCTATGCGGAGTCAACGCCCTACCAGCGCATCGTCCTCACCAAACAAAAAGACGACCTCCGCCTCTACCTGAACAGCAATCTCCAGTTCAGCAGCCGCGACGAATATCGCTACCACGAAGCCCTCGTGCATCCCGGACTCTCACGATTGCCGCAGGCAAAGAGCGTCCTCATTCTCGGCGGTGGCGATGGACTCGCCGCCCGCGAAGTCCTCCGCTACCCGCGCATCGAAAGCATCACGCTCTGTGATCTCGATCCCGCCATGACGCGCCTCTTTGCCAGCTCCCCCATGCTCACCGCACAGAACGCCGGAGCCCTCAGCAGCCCACGACTCCGCATCGAGAACGCCGACGCCTTCGCCTACCTCAGCGAGCCACGCGGCCCCTTCGACTTCGTCATCATCGACTTCCCCGATCCTTCCAACTTCTCCCTCGGCAAGCTCTACACCACCACCTTCTACCAGCGCCTGCTGAAATGCATGACCGCCGATGCCGCGCTCGTCGTGCAGAGCACCTCACCTTATGTCGCGCGCCAGTCCTTCTGGTGTGTCGATGCCACCCTGCGGGCCTGCAACCTCGTCACCGAGCCCTACCACGCCATCGTGCCCAGCTTTGGTGAATGGGGTTTTGTTTTGGCAAGCCGCCAGCTGCTCACCGGCCCCGCCACCTTGCCGCCCAGCCTCCGCTTTGTGAACGAAGAAGTCCTCGCCCAACTCCCGCAGTTCCCGCCCGACATGTCCCGCGTGGAAACCGAGGTCAACCGCCTCAACAACCAAGCCCTCGTCCGCTACTTCGAGGAAGAGTGGGCAAAGTGACGCATGAACCGCCGCCGCTTTCTTGCTGCATCCGCTGCTGCTCCGGCACTGATCACCGGCTCATGCACGCGTGAGCAGACGATCCCTGGCAGCGTCCTCGGTGGAGGTCATGCCATCGGGCATCGACTGCGGGAGATGGGGGGTATTCCGAAGCCGACTCGCACGGTGAAGGCGGATGTCATCATCGCGGGCGGAGGCATTTCAGGATTGGCGGCTGCGAGGAAGTTGAAGCAGCTCGGCATCGAAAAGGTGATCGTGCTGGAACTCGAAGCGAAGGAGGGCGGCACGTCGGGTTATGGATCGAACTCGGTCAACGCCTACCCCTGGGGGGCACACTATGTGCCGCTGCCGGGGAAGGATTGCCGTGAGGTGCTGGCGTTCTTCGAGGAGATCCAGCTCATCACCGGACACGATGCTGCGGGCCGCCCCATCTATGATGAATCTGCCCTCTGCCATGATCCCCAGGAGCGCATTTTTATGCACGGGGAATGGCACGAAGGCATCGCGCCGACGGCGGGCTTGAGTCAAAGCGATCAGGAGCAGTTCAAGGCCTTCGCGGCTGAGATCGAGCGCTGGCGGGCTCGACATGCCTTCACGCTGCCGGTGGATCGAAGCCCACGTGATCCCGAGGCGCTGGCGCTCGATACGATCACCATGGCGGAGTGGCTCGGGAAGCATGGCTTCACCGCCGAGGCGTTGCTCTGGCAGGTGGACTACTCCTGCCGCGATGACTTCGGCGGCAGCATCCATGAGGTCTCCGCTTGGGCGGGTCTGCACTACTTCGCCAGCCGCACAGGAGAGGCTGCGAATGCTGAACATGAGACCGTACTGACCTGGCCGGAAGGCAATGGCTGGCTGGTGAAACAACTGCGCCTTGGTTTGCCGGACATCCACCCGAATCATCTCGTCACCCGCATCGAGGCCGTGCCCGGCGGGGTCGAGGTGGATGCGCTTGATGCCTCCGATGGCAGCGTTACCCGCTTCACCGCGAAAGCCTGCATCTGCGCCCTGCCGCGTTTCATTGCGCAGCGGATCATTCCGGGACTCAGCCCGATCACGAGTCTGGAATACTCGCCCTGGGTGGTGGCGAATCTGACGCTGCATGAGCTGCCGCCCAGCCCTGGCGTGCATCCGGCCTGGGACAATGTGGTCTATGGCGGCGACTCGCTCGGTTATGTGAATGCGGGGCATCAAAGCCTCTCCTCGCGGCCCATCGAGACCGTGATCACGCACTACGAGACCTTGTGCGGTCAGCCTCCGGCAAAGCTGCGCGAGTGGATGCTCACGCAGACGCATGAGCAGTGGACCGAACGTGTGTTCAGTGCCCTCGCCGCACCGCATCCCGATCTGCGCGAGCAGGTGCAGCGCGTCGATGTCTGGCTCTGGGGCCATGGTATGATCCGTCCGCGTCCTGGATTCCTTTGGGGAAAAGAGCGGGCGCTCATGCAGCAGCATCGCGCGCCCATCTACTTTGCCCACAGTGACATGAGCGGCATGGCGCTCTTTGAGGAAGCCTACACACGAGGAGTGCTGGCGGCTGATGCGGTGAAGGCTGCGCTTTAATCAGGCCGCGATGCGATCTGCTTCACGAGCCAGCGCCACATCCAGTTCCGTCAAACCACCGGCGCTGTGCGTGGAGACACGCATCGTCACTTTCCGCCAGCCCACGAGCAGGTCAGGATGATGATTCATCGCTTCTGCGGCATGACCGAGACGACTCACAAAGTCGATCCCCACGAGATAAGAGGTGAAGCGGAAGGTCTTCACCAGTTCATTCCCTTCGACACTCCAGCCCTCCAGCGTGGTGAGTGCTGCGACGATCTCTTCTTCTGTCAGCAAGGTGCGTTTCATGGCAGGCGGAATCCGTGTTCATCGGCGAGATGCAGGCACTCCGCCACCGGACGCAGGCCCTCCGAAGGCGTGGGATGAGTCAGACAAGCCGCCGCCGTACAGACCGCGAGCGTCAGGCAATCGGCGATGGACCAGCCTTCGTGGATGCCGTGCAGGTAGCCTGCGGCAAAAGCATCTCCTGCGCCCGTGGCACCGACGATGAACCCCTGAGGCAGGTTCAGCGATGCCTGGATGCTCACATGCCCTTCGCTGTCCGCCACCACGGCTCCGGCTTCAAAATGAATGACCACCTGCTTGCGCACGCCCTTTGCCAGCAGAGCACGGGCGGCATCGGAGACAGCGGCGATGCTCACCGGCACGGTTTTGAGATTCATCCCCACGATCTTCCCTGCCTCCACCTCATTGATAATGAGGTAATCTGTGTGCGGCAGCGCTGCTTCGGCGACTTCGCGGAAGTTCGGGTTCTCTGTGCTGACGATATCCACCGTGGTGATCAGTCCCGCCGCGCGTGCCTTGGCCAAAACGCGTGCTGCAGGCGTGCTGCCATCCGGCAGGAGTCGATCCATTTCATCCAGGAGCATCAGATAACCGAGATGAAACACCCGTGCCGAAGAGCGGGAGAAGTCGAAGTCCCCTTCCCCGAGCAGCGCATTGGCCCCACGCTGATGGAAGAAGGTACGCCGTCCGGTGGAGATCACCGTCATCGCATCCGTGTAGGAAGTTGGCGCGCGGTCTGTCTGGCGGAGTTGAGCCGTCGTGATGCCAGCCTTCTGGCAGTCCCGCATGATCCAGTCCCCATTGGCATCCTTGCCGACGAGTCCAGCAGCAGAGAGCGGGTAACCCACCCGCATGGCCGCCAGATCCTTCAGCACATTGTAAGGGCCGCCGCCATTGCTGGAGGTCTCGCTGCGGATGTCCGCCAGCATGTCCTGCTCCGGGTAGCTGTTGATGAGCTTGACGTAGTCGATGATGTAATTGCCGCCTGCCAGGATACCGTTGCGCATGATTGGAAAAGTGAGTTCAACGCATACTGAAGAGGAGATCGAGCGTCGAGGAGGAAATACATCGTTGTCACGAAGGGCCTGCGGGAGAGGAGTCCACTGACGGAGCCACAAGGCCCCCAATCAAGCAGACCGTTTCATCACACGTATTTGCAGCCGATCAGAGTTTCGGAGCAGGGGGCTTGATGGGGGGCTGCTGGCCGCTGACGACGCCTTTGGCTTTCGTGGGGCGTTTGTAGATGGTGTCGCCACAGGCGATGAAGAGTTCGCTGAGGTGTTTGCCGCCGAAGCAGACGTCGAGCGCGGGCCTCGGGGTCGAGATGATGAAGTTCACACGGCCTGCTTGGTCGAGCACTTGGATGCCGAGGGAGGTGGCGACGTAGAGCCAGCCGTTGGTGTCCACGCAGAGGCCACCTACATCAGGCTTCGTTCCTTTTGCAACCTCAAGCTCCCCGTAACTCTGCGCCTCTGCCATTGCAGGTTCGGTGCTGCCCTTCTGCCCTGCGGCGAAAGGGTCACTTGGCAGTGTCGGACTCGGCGTAATCAGCACACTAGCGATGAAGGAACTGTCTTTTTGAGCCAGGTAAATATGCGTTTGATCAGGCGAGAGACAGATGCCTGTAATCATTGATGGAGCAGGCAGAAAGATCGAATGTTGCAGTATCCTATTTTGATCCAGTAGCATCACACTAGCGTGATCCCCTTCAGCAAAAGGTTCATGATTGTCTTGTTTGTGACCGAGTCCCGTTAGTAACGTGATTTCACCTCCGCCAAAAGCCAAAAGTCCTTCAGGACACCTGCTGGGTTTGTTCATAACCCCAGCTTTATCGATTTCTCCGATTCGCACGACTCCCTCACCTCCAGATACACAGACGACGGGCAATCCAGATTTGGCACAAGCGATACTCCACAGCTTGTGTGCCCCTCTTACTCCCGGCGAATAGCTGCTTACATGCCCATCGGGACCATATCGCCAAACGGGCTTTGGAAATTCATGAGCAAAGAACACGTCGCCGCTTTGGTTTGAAGCCATGTGATGAATTCGCAGAGAATCATCTTTATTCGTCCTTGGTAATTCAAGTGGACTCCACTCCCCAGCCCCCACGACCTCATACCCCTTCCACTTCGATTCGCCTTTGGGGTTGGCATTGATCTCCATGGTGGTCTGCCAGTCGCGCCAGAGCCAGCGGAGGACTTCGGGGAAGATCTGGGTGGCGTGTTTGGCGTTGTGGCCGCCTTCGCCCCAGGCGTGGTTCACGTCGTAGCCGGCCCAGGTGAGGCTGCGTTCCATCATCTGGTTCGCCATCCACCAGTCGCCGCAGTAGAGGTTGTTATCGCCAGTGCCGCTTTGGAGGAAGATGCGGAGGGGCTTGGGCTCGAATTTGCGGACGAGGACGGGGAGCTGATCGGCGCCATGGATGCCGACGTAGGTGCCGACGCCGGTGAAGACGCGGCGGAAGCGGTCTGGCCGATGCCAGGCGACCATGAAGGCGCAGATGCCGCCGCTGCTGTTGCCAGAGATGGCTGCGTGATTGGGATCCGTGCTCAATGTCAGGCCATGCTTTGATTCGATGGCGGGTAGGAACTCATTGATCAGGAAGTCGGAGTAAGTGGGCGTGATGCTGTCGTATTCGTAGCTGCGATTGAAGCGCGGGAGGGCGTTGTCATTCGCGGCGGGGACAATACCGGGCTTGATGAAGATGCCGACGAGTGGCGGGATCTCTTTCCTGGCGATGAGATTGTCGAAGACGACGGGAGCCTGGTAGATGACGCCGTCCTGAAAGACCATGAAGGCGGAGGGCTGTGTCTTATCGAGCCCGGCGGGCAGGTAGATCTGGTAGTCGCGCTCGGTGCCGGGGAAGACGCTGCCATCGCGGGCGGTGTAGCTGCCTTTGATGATCTCGCCCTTTGGCACAGTTGCCTGCGGCTGGGAATCCGCCGTGAGGGGGAAGTCGGGCTCGGCGGCGTGGGCGGCGAGAAGGAGAAACGGCAGGAAGAGGAGTCGGCGCATGAGATAAGGGGAGACGTTCAGGAACATCCCGACCTATCTTGTCTCGTTCTTCGGCGGATTTCCCTCAGTGAGATAAAGGATGGAGGTGACCCCCTTGCCGATGGCACCCTGCACGACAGCGGACACCTCGCGTTCGAGATCGCCGACACGGACGCGGACGACGATGCGCTGCGTCGGGCTGTCCACGGAGATGATATTTGCGAGGGGCGAGTTCGTGGGAATGCCGAGCATGACCAGAGCGCTTGGCATATCCAAGCGCATGTCATCTTGGGTGCTGCGAATGCCATCGGGGCCGAGGCGGTTCCTTTGCAGGTTTTGCGCAGTGGTCATGCTCACCCCAGTAATGGTGGTGATGACCTCGGGGCGGGCTTCATTGACATCCAGCTTCCCCGAAGCCAGCACGCTGAACCAATTGCGCCAATCGGGATTCGCCTGCTCGACGAGTTCCATGCCACGCACGAGGCTCATCTCTTCAATGGAACGGAAAGGGCGGTTGAAGGGGCGGCCATCGTTTCCGTAGTGCTTGCTCTCCGCGCCGTTGATGTGCTTGAAGTCATCCTGGTCCACCCAGTCGAGGAGGCAGTCGATGATGCCATCCGCCTTGGAGAGTTCGAGCCCCCAGTTCCGGAAGATGCGGCGGAAGGTTTCCCGATCTTCAGACTGGAGGAGGACGTTGGGATTCAGCAGGCCGTCTTCGCCAGTCATCTGCACTTCGTATTGCTCGTCATCGTTGATCTGACGGCGCAGAAGAGGATCGTCTGGTTCGATCTCTGGGTTCATCGCCAGGGCGAGCCCGGTCTCTGCCAACATGCGGGCACGGAAGACCTGCCGCTTCGCCGCAGCAGCATCGAGATCCTGAGTGAGCAGCAGAGAAGCCCCGGCGACCAGTCCCAGCAACAACGCGATGACCCAAAGCACCGCCAACAGAGCGGCACCGGAGGTGGTGCGTGAGGTGACTGGAGGATGGGAGATCATTGCTGGAGTCCGCCCCCCCCTGGAATGGGCGAGGGAGAATTCAGGCCCGGGTTTGAATTGTTGAGAGGGGGATTCGGGTTGTTGGGATTCGGGTTCAGGTTATTTGGGTTGTTCAGGTTATTCAGGTTGTTTGCATTCTGAATGATCTGATTGGCAGCATTTGGCAAGATGGGTGGAAGCCAGAAGACGGAGCGGGACTCGAAGCCATCATCGAGCTGAAGATTCATCTCAGCCATGATGGGACGGCGGGCCTGCTTCCAATTGTTCTCCCAGCGGTTGGTGCTGGCATCGAAGAACTTCCACTCGAAGCGGCTCACATTGTCCAGCAGCGGCAGGGTGATCTGATCTTTGGAGTAGCGGACGGTTTGATTGGAGCGGATGGCCTGGGTCTGCTTTTGGTCCAGCACACGTAGCATGACGCGAAGGTAGCCGCCGGGGCGCTCCTCGGCATACACATCCATGCTGGTGTCAGGAGCGAGCGAGGTGCCCGGCGTGAAGGAACTGCCGCCATTGGCGATGTTCAGCGTGGGCACATAGCTGCTGCCGCTCTGCTTCACCGTAAGACGTACCTCGGCCTCTCCCGGCAGGGTGCGGAAGGAACGGCGCATGAACTCGATGAAGTTCTGCCGGATGAGGGAGCGATCCTGCGAAATGGAAATGCTCTCGGTGAGTTCCAGCGTGGACTGGGAGATGGAGAAGATGCCCGCGATGAGCATCACGAACATCGAGAGCGCGATGATCATCTCAAACAATGTGAAGCCTGCGGCACGCAGATGTCCGCGCGCGCTTTGGTCAGAGAGGTGAGAGACGCGCTTCATGACTATTGCACGGGTATAAAAGAGCCCGCGTAGCGCAGGGTTTCCGCACTAACCTCGGTGGGGCCACTGCCGTCATTCCAGCGGGCGATGGCGCGGATGTGATACATGTCCTGGAGGAACTGGCCTTTTTGATTCTTGAGGTCTTTGACCTGCTCGATGATGACGCGGTAGGACACTCCATCACTCCCCGCCTTGATCTCTTCTTCGAGATCCCGGATCTGCGGAGCCTTGCCATACTCGTCGATCAAGGATTCCAGGGTCTGCTCGACTTCGAGGAACTTCTGCGAGTCTGTGGCGACATCGGCGATCTTGTTGATCGTGCCCACGAGGGCGAGTGCGGCGATGGAGAACACGGCCAAGGCGAGCACGACCTCCAGCAGCGTCATGCCGCGTTGAGCGCGGGATGCTTGAATAAAGCCGTGCGGAAGTCTCATTGGGTGACGCCTCCGGTCAGTGCGTGAAATTTCACTTCGCGGAAGCCGCCTGTGGGATCCTCCAGGCGGACGATGATGGGTTCGCAGATGCCCTGCTCACCGAATCGCCATGTCTGGCCCTCGGCTTTTTCCCAGCCTTTGCCATTCCAACGTTTGATGAAGACTTTGATGCCCTTCCCATGGCTGTAACTGCCCAGCTCCCCGGAGCTGGCCCCGATCACGCCGAAGCTTTCTTTATCAAAGCCAATGGTCATGCCGCGATGCTGGATCACGGCGGTGTTCATCGCATACTTCGACATCTGCCCAAGCCGCTGTGCGGGTTCATCCAGCGGATCGACTTGATCAAAGTATGCGAAGCTGCCCACGCCCACCCCGATGACCATGACCATGACACTCATCACCAGGATGAGTTCCAGCAGAGTGAAGGCTCCGCTGGCGCGTGGTGATGGTGGGAGGATTTTCATGACTCATACGCCAGTGCGGATGAAACGGTGAACTCAGCGCACATCGTCATCCGTGCCTTCGCGCTTATCCGCTCCGGCGGAATAGATCTCGTAGGCTTTGCCATCCTTGCCTGGGCTCTTGTAGATGTACTTGTTGTCCCAGGGATCAATGATGCCGTTCTCCTCCATGAAGGGCTTCTTCACGGGCGCATTGGCCGGTGGTTTGACGAGGGCATCCAGCGAGGGCGGCAGGTTGCGATTGTTGACCTTGTACATTTTGACGGCGGTGGACACGGTGCCGATCTGGGCGCGTGCGGCGGTGATTTTGGCCTGCTCATCGAATTCACCCAATGTGGACGCGCCGATGGCGATGAGGATGGCGATGATGGCTAGCACGAGGATCATCTCCATCAGAGTGAAGGCGGAGCGGATGCTGCGAGCGAGGCGGCGTGAGGTGGGCTGGATTTTCATGGAGGGTAAGCAGGGTGAAAGCTTGGAAAGCGATGCTGGCAGATTGTTCGGAAGTCGTCACCACCAAATCGTGGGATCAACGCCGTGTGTTCAATGTGGCGACGGTGTCGTAGATGATGGTGATCATCATGTAGGCCATGACGCCGACGAGCCCTGCCATGACGAGGATGATCATGGGTTGGAGCATGGCCATGAGCTTTTCGAGGCTCTTTTCCAGTTCGCGGCCACAGCGGTCGGCTGCACGACGGAGGGTGCCGCTGATGTCGCCGGTATGCTCGCCGATGCGAACCATTTCCAGCAGGTTGATCGGGAAGAGGGCGGTCTTTTCCAATGAACGCGAAAGCGCCGAGCCATCGCGGACGCCGTCGATGACGTTCACGAGCTGCCTTTGAATGAACTGGTTTGCCGAAATGCGGGAAGCGAGTTCCAGGCCTTTGAGCAAAGGCAGACCGCCGCCGGTGAGCGAGGCGAGTGTTTCGAGAAACTGCGTGTGGAAGTTCGCCATGAGCACATTGCCGAAAAAGGGAATCTTGAGCTTCGTCTCATCCCAGGCGGGGCGGCCTTTCTTCGAGCCGGACCAGACCCAGAAGGCGAGCCCAATCAAAGCCGTGCCCGCCAAAAGCAGCCACCAGTAGCTGCGCATGAAGGCGGAGAAGTCGAGGATGAGCTGCACGCCTTTCGGCACGCCGCCGCGCATCCGGGACATCATGCCACTGAGGCGAGGAATGAGGAAGGTGGTGAAGATGATGGTCACGGCCACGGCCGAGAAACCGAGGAAGCCGGGATAGATCAGCGCCACGGCGACCTGGCTTTTCAGCTCGCGCACTTTAGCGAGATACTGCCCCTGGCGCTTCATGGATTCGGAGAGTGATCCACCCGCCTCGCCTGCAGCGGCGACAGCGCAGAAGAGTTCGTTGAAGCTCGGCGAGGACTGCTTCAGCGCGCTGCTGAAGGGATGACCTTCGCGGATGAGATTACCCAGACGTGCGGCGATGCGGCTGTGGGTTCCCGTGGTTCCCTTCCCTTCCATCAGCTTGAGAGCCTGCTCCAGACGCATCCCGGCTTCGAGGAGTTCGCCGAGTTCCTCGGTGAAAAGCTGGAGCTGCTTGCCGCCGAGCTTGATCGGCCCATTTGCCACTTCTTCCGCCGCAGCGGCTTTGCCTTTGGCGGTGGTTGGAGCGGCTTTGACTCCGCGGACAGGTGTTTTTGCCGCACCTTCTTTGACCTGAAAGGGCTGCAACCCCTTGCCAGTCAGCGCTCGCACGGCGCTGGCGCGGTCCTGTGCGTCGATGGAACCTGAGACGTCACGTCCGGCGGCATCAGAGGCTTGATAGGCGAAGGTGGGCATGAGGGTGAATGACGAAATCCGAATGACGAATGCCGAAACCTAAATCACTGCTCCGACTCGGCGACGGTGACGCTGATGACTTCGTCGATGGAGGTGAGACCGGCTAAAATTTTGCGGACGCCGTATTCACGCATGGGGCGGTAGCCGTCCTTGTAGGCCTGCACGTAGAGCTGCGAATTGCTGGCTTTGTGGGTGACGAGCTCGCCCATGGCCGGGGTGAGGCGCACGAGTTCATAGATGGACATTCGGCCTCGATAACCCGTGGCGCGGCATGCCTCGCAGCCGCCTTCTTTGGCACGATAGACAGGGCTGATGATGGGGCCGCTGTATTGAAGCTGATCGTGCAGACGGGACTTCGCGTCGGGGTCAACTTCGCGGCATTCATTGCAAAGCACGCGCACGAGTCGCTGGGCGATGAAGGCGCGCACGGAACTCGAAACGAGGAAGGGCTCCACGCCCATGTCGATGAGTCGCATGATGCCTCCGAGTGCGTCATTCGTATGCAGGGTGCTGAAAACCAAGTGACCGGTCAACGCAGCGCGGATGGCAATTTCGGCGGTCTCAAGGTCGCGCATTTCCCCGATCATCACGACGTTCGGGTCACCACGGAGAATGGAGCGCAGACCGGTGGCGAAGCTTAGATTGATCTCAGGCCGTACGGCGATCTGGACGACACCGGGGAGCTTGTTTTCCACCGGATCTTCGATGGTGACGATACGTCGGTGCTCGGTATTGAGCTGGCTGAGGAAGGTGTAGAGCGTCGTCGATTTGCCGGAACCGGTGGGACCCGTGACGAGGATGATTCCGTTGGGCTTCTTGAGCAGCGTCTCGACCTCAGCGCGCAGGTCGGGCTCGATGCGGAGCTTGTCGAGATTGAACTTCTCCTGCCCGAGCAAACGAAGGCTCACGCTCTCGCCCTCGACACTCGGAATGGTGGCGACTCGGACGTCGATGAATTGTCCGGCGATCTGGAGATTGATACGTCCATCCTGCGGGAGTCGGCGCTCGGCGATGTCGAGCTTGGCCATGACCTTCAGACGAGCGATCACGGACTGCTGGAGCTGTTTGATGTTCTCCGGCACGGGCACCTCACGCAAACGACCGTCGATGCGGTATCTCATGCGCAGCTTTTCTTCCATCGGCTCGACATGAATATCCGTGGCGTGCTGTTCCAGCGCTTCGCGGATAACCGTGTTCACGAACTTCACAACGGAGGCTTCCTCGTCATCGGCGTCGATGATATTTGCTTCGTCACGCTGTTCGAGGTCGGAACCATCCACGTCGCGACCTTTGAGGATCTCTTCGAATGTATCCGCACCCACGCCGTAGAAATCACGCATGGCATTGAGGAGACGTTTGCGCGGAGCGATCTCCAATCGCACTGGCGCATCCACTTCACGAGCGACGGCCTGATGGCCGATGAGATCAAAGGGATCGTAACCGACCACGACGAGCTTTTTCACCGTCGTGCCTTCTTCTTCGATGATCTTGATCGGCAGCAGGCGATGCCGCAAAGCCACACGCGGCGGCAGCAGGCGCTTCATCTCCGGTGCATCCGCAGAGTCGGGCAGCGGATTGGCAACAAAGCCAAGCCCCATTCGGGTGGCTAGCTGGGAGAGAAATGCCTCTTCATCGATGCTGCCGAGGTCGAGGAGTTGATTCACAACCGACGAACTCGGCGTGGCGGAGGGCAGAGGGATGCCGGAGCCTCCAGAGGACTCCAAACACTGCACGAGAGCTTGCCGGATATTCTTCATCAGTTCACGGAGCCTTCGGCAGAGCCTCAGGCGGGAAAAGGCTGGTGTCGATGATCGATCCATCCTCCTGGATGGTTTCGATCTCGATCTTCATCGGCGCGGAACCTTCATCCGGCGCATAGCCATACTTTTCCAAAAGCTCGACCACATAGGCCACGGCCAAGTTTTGCGCCGTAAAGTGCCGGGAAGCGATGCCCGTGAGATCTTCACGCAGCGTGCCGGTGATCAAGGCACTGCCGATCATGCCGATGGAGCCGTCCTCTGCCGGGCCTTTGTCGGATTCATCATCGGCGGCGAGAAGGCGGCCTGTGAGAGACTCTGCCACACGAAGGACACGCTGACCCTCAGGTGTGTCGAGAAGTAGCGAGCGGTTCAAGTGTCCCGAGGCCGTGTAAAGAGCCTGAGAGTTGCCTGACACAGCCAGTGCCGAGAAGGCTGCTTTACGCTGGGTTGCATTCGCGGCGAGGAAGAACTTCGCGCCACTGTCTGCGACGGCGAAGTAGCGTCCGCCTTCATCGGTCGTCAGAACCATCGTCGCTGCACCGCCATTGGCGGGAGCCACGAGGTAGGCGCTGCGATAGCTGCTGAAGTTCACCGAGTCCGCCTCCGGGGTGAAAACCAGTTCGTAAATCAACCACTGCGCATGCGCACCCGAAAGGCCCGCAAACCAGAGTGCGGCGGCAATAAGAAGTGGGGCGATACGTGGGGTTGGAACCATTAGGGCGCGTTTTGTAGCTGCAAGAGACTCCCTTGTCGAGTGGCGCGTTGAAACGGCATGGGAAGGTTTGCGATAGTTTTGTCACCCAGCCCAGGATCGATGACCGATTCTTTGTATTTTCTGAAATCAAAAGCTCTGGGATGACCTGCGGCGATGCTTGTGCCAGAGGTGCCGACTTCCCTGCTCCGCCGTGCTGACTTCCGACTTCGACTACCATCTCCCGCCTGAACTCATCGCCAGCGAGCCGCTGGCAGATAGATCGAGTTCGCGCATGATGGTGGTGCATCGGGACAGCGGCCTGATCGAGCACCGGATGTTCCGCGATTTGCCGAACTTCCTCACGCCGGAGGATATGCTGGTGCTGAACAACACCCGCGTGGTCCCTGCGCGATTCTTTTCCAATGATGGCACACGCGAAGTCCTGCGACTGGAGCCGATCACCCCCACGCTCTGGCGCTGCATGGTGAAGCCTGGAAAGCGATTCCGCCTTGGTCACACCGTGGCCATCGGAGACTCCACGGGCACCGTGAAGGAGATTCTGGAGAACGGGGAGCGCATCATCGAATGGGATGCCCCGGTGGATGAAAATCTCCATGGGCATCTGGCGCTGCCGCACTACATGGGGCGGGATGATCAGCCGATGGACCGCGAGCGCTACCAAACCGTCTTTGCGAAAAGCGAGGGTGCCATCGCCGCGCCAACAGCAGGGCTGCATTTCACGCCCGAACTGCTCGCCACCTTGCCGCACACCTTTGTGACACTGCATGTCGGTGTGGGGACCTTCCAGCCGGTGAAAGCAGAGAAGATCGAGGAACATACGATGCATTCGGAGGCCTATGAGGTCAGTGCGGAGACAGCGGCCAAAATCTCGAAGGCCGAACGCATCGTTGCTGTCGGCACCACGTCGCTGCGCACACTTGAAACCGTGGCAAGGGATCACGGGCAAGTCGTGGAGGCTGCTGGCAGCACCGACATCTTCATTTACCCAGGCTACCGTTTCCGGGCGGTGGGCGCGTTGCTGACCAATTTTCACCTGCCCAAGTCCACGCTCATCATGCTGGTGAGCGCCTTTGCTGGCAAAGAATTGATCATGAGCGCCTACGCCGAGGCGATCCGCGAGCGCTACCGCTTTTTCAGCTATGGTGACTGCATGCTGATTTTGTAGAACGTATTGATGGTATCTGTGACCTCTCGCGGGGGCTTTTTGTTCTCCTTGCCTCGGAGTCGAACATCAAGTCCCGAGTCTTGGTTCGGGGCTTGAGTTGCGAGGAGGGCATGGCAGTATCGGCCTCCCTTCCCTTTTATGTTTTATATTTCCACGCGCGGACAAACGCGCCCGCATACCTTTTCTGAAGCTGTCGAAGCCGGGCTGGCTCCTGATGGAGGCCTCTTTCTGCCGGAAAATCTGCCGAGCATCGCGGACAAGCTCGCAGGCTGGGAAAAGCTCACGTATGCGGAGCTGGCGGCGGAGTTTCTCTCGATCTTCGGGCCCGAGATCCCGCTGGAAGAGTGGCACTCCCTGACGGCAGAGGCGTATCGGCGCTTCGATACACCCGAGGTGGCACCATTGAAAAAGATCTCGGACAAGACCTACGTCCTGGAACTCTGGCACGGCCCCACGCTGGCCTTTAAAGACTTCGCCCTGCAACTGCTCGGACTGCTCTACAAGCGGCAGGTCAAGCTCAGCGGGAAGAAGCTCGCCGTGCTCGGCGCCACCTCGGGTGACACCGGCAGCGCGGCGATCCATGGCTGCATGGGGCAGGAGGGCATCGAAATATTTATCCTTTATCCAAACGGACGCGTGGCCCCCCTGCAGGAGCGGCAGATGGCATGCACCGGGGCGGCCAATGTTCACGCCATCCCAGTTCCGGGCACCTTTGATGATGCCCAGCGTGTCGTGAAGGAGTGCTTCGGGGATCATGCGTTCGTCCGCGAAGTCAATCTCTCCGCCGTCAACAGCATCAATATCGCCCGAGTGCTCGCCCAGTGCGTCTATTACGTCTGGGCCTGGCTGCGCCTGCCGCCCGAGGCGCGCGCCACCGTGGAGTTTGTGGTGCCCACAGGGAACTTTGGCAACGTGCTGGCGGGTTGGATGTGCCAGCAGATGGGGCTTCCCTGCGGTTCCTTCCGCGTGGCGACGAACCAAAACGACATTCTGCACCGCTTCTTCAAGTCGGGCGACTACCAGCAGGGCGAGGTGAAGCCCAGCCACGCGCCGAGCATGGACATCCAGGCCGCATCTAACTTTGAGCGCTACCTCTACTTCATGCTGGGGAAAGACCAAGGCCGCGTGCGCGAGGTGATGCAGCGCATGAAGGCCGGGGAAAAGGTCACCTTCCCCAGGGTGCCCTCCAGCTTCCGCAGCAGCCGGATGGAAGACGCGACCATCCCCCTCGTCATCGCGCAGATGTGGAAGGACTGGCAGTACGTCATCGATCCACACACGGCCTGTGCCTTTACTGACATGGCGCAAGACCGCGTGAGTGTGGTGATGAGCACCGCCAGCCCGGCAAAGTTCCCCGAAGTGGTGCAGGAAGCCACGGGCAGCGAGCCCGTGCATCCCTCCCTGGAAGCGCTGAAGTCGAAGCCGCTGAAGACGCATCCGCTGGAGGCCACGGATGTTGCCGTAAAAGCCTTTCTCCGCGCCACCCTTTGACCGATTCCCATGTGGCGCGAATTGACCGACCTCTGGCAGAGCGTACGCGATCCCCAATACGCGCATCTGCTGCTGGAGTCGCTGCCACTTTACGGGTTGGGGATTGGATTGACGTTTCTCATCGTGGCCTTCCTGGCGGGGGAAAAACGGACCCGCCTGCTGGCCCTGGCGGTGATTGCTCTCTCCTGCGCGAGTGTCTGGCCCTACCTCTCCTTTCTGCTGGAGGCCACACCGCGCATACTGGCCACGAGGCCGGTCTCCTTTGGGGAGATGATCGAAAAACAAACTCAACTGCGACAGGACACGGCCTGGGTGTATTACGCGATGGTGGCGATCTGCGTGCTGGCCATGGCTTTGACGAAGTCCCGCTATGCCCGGCATGGAGTGCTAGCCGTGGTCGTGGGCGGTGTACTGACCTTCTGGATGAGCGTCTGGCTGCATAAAAAGGAGTGTGAGGTGTATCACCCTAACATCACCCTGCCGCAGGCCTCCCGGCGCTGAGTCCCGGCATCGAGGCGAAAAACTTGGTGGAATGATGCGCTGGGGATTGACCCGGGGTATGGGCGGTCCACTCTCGGCTCTCATTTTACCATGGAACACGTCCTCGTCATCCCCCGCCCGCTCCTCGATCAACTCGGCAGCTTCCAAGGCTTCCAGCCAGAGGTGGAGCGCTATCTGGGGGCGATGCTGGCACCTGGAGCGAACTTTTTTATGGAACGGCCTGCTGCGGAGCTGGACCCAACTCACAAGCAACTGATCCCGTACTCGATCTTTCACCACGCGGGGCGCTACCTGTGCTATACGCGGGGCGGAAAGTCGGGGGAGAAGCGTCTGGTGGCGAAGCGGTCAGTGGGCATCGGCGGGCACATCAATCCGGTGGACCAAAGCCACGATGGGCTGGGTGAGTCGATGTATTTCAACAGCATCGAACGAGAGATCACGGAGGAACTGGTGATCGGGGGGACGCACACGCAGGAGGTGATCGGTCTGATCAATGACGACTCCAGTGAGGTGGGGAGTGTGCATCTGGGCGTGGTGCATCGCTTTGAGCTGAGCAGTGATGAGGTGCAGTCGAACGAAGACGCGATCCAAGATCTGGGCTTCTACACGCTGGCAGAACTGCGGGCGATGCGGGAAGAGCTGGAGACATGGTCCCAGATCATCGTCGATCACTTGAAGGACTGAGAAGGTCCACCCCATCGCTGGGGTGGGTGAGACTCAGGAGTTGGCGTCGGCAGCCCGGCGGATGCTGGAGATGACGTCGCTGATCTTCAGGTCGATGCGCTGGCGCTTCTTGAAGTAGCTGACTTCTTCGAATCCGGCTTCGGAGAGGTTGTTCAAGGCGGTGATAAAATGCTCGCCAACACGTGGGGCGCGGTGGGAGTCACTGCCGAGGACGATGGGGATCTTGCGTTCGGCCATCATGCGGAGCATTTCGTTTCCGGGGTTCATCTCGGAATAGCTCTTGTTGAGGCCAGAGGTGTTCATCTCCATGGCGACGCCGGTCTTGGCGATGCGGTCGAGGACGGTGGAGACGGTATTCTTGATGATGGCGAAGCACCAACTGTCCGGGTGGTAGTTTTTGACCAGGTCAGGATGGGCGACGCAGTCATAGAGGCCGGTCTCGGCGCTGGCGGCGAGGTGTTCGAAGTAGGTGCGGCGGAAGCCTTCGATGGTGCCCTGCTCGTAGCGGTGGAGGTACTCTTTGGCCTGCCAGTGGACGGCGCCGAGGCAGTAGTCGAAGTCGGCGCGCTTGTGGAGGTCTTCGATGTATTTCTCGTAGCCGGGGAAGTATTCGCTCTCGATGCCGAGGCAGACGTCGAGCTTGTTTTTGTAGGCGGCTTTGGCGCGCTGGACGAGGCTGACGTATAGGTCGAACTCGCTCTCGGACATGCGGACGATCTGCCAGAAGCCGTCGGGCATGGGGCAGTGGCAGGTGAAGATGATGCCTTTGAGGCCGGACTTCACGCCCTGGGCGCAATATTCTTCAGGCTCTCCCCAAGCGTGCTTGCACAGCGGGGTGTGCATGTGGGAGTCGTAGTAAAGTGCGCCAGACTTGGTGGCGGCGGGCTTTTCGGTCGAGATGACGGGCGGCTTGGCCGGGGCGATGGGCTCGGAGGGGAAAAGGGGAATGTTGACCTTGCCTGGGAGGGCTTTGGTGGACGGTTTGGGGGCGGGTTTGGGGGGAGGTGGCACAGGTGTCGGCGCGATGATTTTGAGCAGCGCTGGCACGGGAGGCACCACGGGTGCCGGAGCTGGAGCCGGCGCGGTGGTTTTGGGGACTGCCACGGGGGCAGGTTTGACGGGGAGAGATTTTGCCTTGGCCGGGCTCGATGCCGCAGCTTTGGCGGCGGGCTTGGGTGCTGGCGCTGGCTTCTTGGCTGGTGCTTTCACCGGCGCGGACTTTTTAGGGGCTGGCTTGGCAGGCTTTTTGGCTGGGATGGGCTTTTTAGGTGCTGGCTTTTTGGCCGCGGGCTTGGCAGACGGCTTCTTCTTGGGGGTGGGCTTGGATGGAGTCTTTTTCGGTGCCGGCTTGGGAGCCGGTTTTTTCGCTTTTGCCTTGGTTGATGCGCTTTTACTCACGATTCAGCTCCTCCTGTGTTGAAGTATTATCCAGCCCTTACCCTCCACGCTTGTGATACGGACCGCCCGCGAACTGGCGGTGGGCCCTGGGTAACAAAGTCGTAAGGTTAGGGGAACATTGGTCCAGTTGCCAAGCTTCAATTGCTCCAAGAGCGAACGAAATTGAGGGTCATCTCGATTAAAGTAGGCATAAACTGTGCCCTGCTCGGCGGGATGCTTGAGTTCGATGACTTCCTGAGAGAGGTCGGTTTGGGCGTCGATGAAGTTGACGGGCTTGGAAGCAATGACGCGGAAGAGGGTGGGATGGTCGGGGCGTGTGGAGAGGAAGTCCTTCCAGTCGATCTCGCTGTAGCGGACACTGCTTTCCCAATCTACGAGGAAGCTGCCGTTTTCGGATTCCTCAATGATGACACAGATGGGATCAGAGCCGGTGAAGAGTGTCTGGGCATAGGCGAGGCGGTGACCGGGCTCGTCCATGGGCATGATCCAGCCGACGCCCTGCCACTGGCCGGTGGTGATGGGATGCTTCTGATAATAGACATCCATGAGACTCTGGACACGTGCCCGGTCCCGTGAGGAGGCTGCTTTCTCGGCTATGGTGGTGGCAGTGAAGAATCTCTGCACGACTTCCTCGATTTTCGGACGCTTTTCTTCGATGCCGCTAATCCCGGGTTTTAACGTGGCGGACGGCTCGGCAATCTGGGTGCTGACCTCCCTCGGAGATGGTAGGGCTTGCTCGGCGGTTTTGGGGGGCAAAACTGGTCGCGTTAGATTGATGCGCGCATCTTTGGGCTGAGGCTCGGAGCCTGACCAGCGGTGGTCTGCCAGCGAGGTGGTCGAGTCTTCGAGATAGCTGGGATCAATCTTGGGACCTTCTTTGTCCAACTGGGTGACTGCGACATAAAAAACCACGGCCACGGTGACGACCAAAGCAGTGCAGCCAACGAGTTTGGATAGACCATTGAGCACGGCTTCACGACGCCGCAGGCGGCTGGTGCGAGACTGTACAGGGCGGTTGGACATAGCTTTTTTCCCTGGAATGGAGCCGAAGGCGGGAATCGAACCCGCGACCCGCGCATTACGAATGCGCTGCTCTACCGCTGAGCTACTTCGGCCCGTGCCATGGAACGCGAAGGTCACGATATAGCGGCTGGCTTCAAAATTGTCATTTTCTTTCTGCCTTGCTGCGGAGAAAAATGCCCCGGGAGTGTGAGTGGACTTGCGTCTTGGGGCAGTGAGCCGGACAATTTCATCCCTCTACCATGTCCGTACCAGCACCTGCTCCATCCCCTTATGCCGAATTTCAGGCTGAACTGGCTGAGATTCACCGGCATAAATGGCTGGTCAGCGAAAAGGAGGGGCGGGATGTCGGTTTTGAGCGTGCTCTAACGGAATGGGTTGAGGAGCATCGCCCCAAGTGGCGTCGCCAGCGCAATCTGCGTCACAGTTCAAAAAAGCTGGCTTGAGTATGCGTGGAAACTGGCTTTGTCCGACTTCCTATGAAGCGACTCTGCCTGCACACCATCACCACAAAACCCTGGAGCACGGAGGAGTGCATCCGTAAATATGCTGATGCCGGTGCAGGCGGCATCACTTTCTGGCGTTACAATCTGGAGGGGCGTGACGCAGCTGCGGTAGGGCGGCAGACACGTGATGCCGGGTTGGATATCGTGAGTCTTTGCCGTGGGGGATTTTTTCCAGGATCGACCGTCGCAGTTCGCCAGCAGTCCATCGATGACAATCGTCGCTGTATCGAGCAGGCACAGGCGCTCGGGGCACCGCTGATCGTACTCGTCTGCGGGGCAGTGCCGGGACAGCCGCTGGAGGAGTCGAGAAAGCAGATTGTCGAGGGCATCGCAGCCGTGCTGCCGGACGCCGAGGCGGCGGGGGTGAAGCTGGGGATCGAGCCATTGCACCCGATGTATGCGGATGACCGCAGCGCGGTGAACACGATGCGGCAGGCCAATGACATCTGCGATGCGCTGGGTTCACCAGCCATGGTGGGAATCGCGGCGGATGTGTATCACATCTGGTGGGACCCGGAGCTGGAGCATCAGATCCAATTCACCGCAGCGCAGGAGCGGCTATTCGCTTTCCACATCTGCGACTGGAAGACACCGACGACGGATCTGCTGAATGATCGCGGGCTGATGGGCGAGGGCTGCATCCCCATTCGAAAGATCTCCGACTGGGTGGATGCCACCGGTTTCCAAGGACACCGCGAGGTGGAGATCTTCTCGAACCGCTACTGGGCCATGGATCAGGACGAGTGGCTGAGCAAGATCACGACATCCTATCAGGAATTGTATGTCTGTGGTTGAATGGGTCAGTCGTTCACAAGTACGCGGTTGAGCATGGTCTTGAGGCGCTGGCTCATTTTCGGCTTGGCGACTGGGATCCGAGCCTCTTCCTGTTTGATGCGTTCGATGTTCATCGCCGCCCTGGCATCTTCTGCATCAGGGCTGGAACCAGGAGAGTCATAGATGCTCGGAGGCAGGTCATCCATGCCACGGACGATGCGCGGCTGGATAAAGATGAGCAGCTCGCTGTTTGAGATAGCTCTCTGGCGCGAACCGAAGATTTTGTTCAAGCCCGGGATCAAAGAAATGATCGGAGTGCCCGTGCGTGTTTTCGTGTCGTCTGTGCGCACCAATCCTCCGAGCAGCACGGTGGAGTTGTTCCGGCAGGCGACGATGGTGTTGAGTTCCTGCTTGGTGATGATGGGATAGTTATTGCCCGCGATGACGGTATTGCCTGCACGTTCACTGTTCTGCTGGGAGATTTGCAGGGTCAGTTCGTCATCGGAATTGATCAGCGGGATGATGTTCAGGCTGAGCACGATGTCCTGATACTGGACGTTGGAGAGGAAGCTGTTGTTGTTGATCCCGTTCTGGAGCGAACTCTGTGTGGAGGAGGCGATGGGGAAGGATGAACCACTGGTCAGTGTGGCCGGTGTATTGTTCTGGGTGAAGACACTGGGTCGGGAGATGACTTTGAATTTGCTGTCAGTCTCCAGGGTTTCGATGATCAAATCCAGTCCTTGATGCACGCCACCGATGAACGTGAGTCCGTTGCCACTGGCAAAGGCTGATGCGGCACTGAGTGCGTCACGGGGATCGAAGCTGTTGGTCGTCGTCGTCGTTCCTGTGGTGGTGGTGGACCCCGGCAGCCCACTGCTGGCACCTGCCTGCCCAAAGAA
>NZ_JBILYB010000195.1:0-8625 GCF_044378005.1 Prosthecobacter sp. | reverse complement strand
CTTCTTCCCCGCAAGGCAGCCTCAAGAGAGAATCCGCGCCCTTCACTGGTCTGGTAATTGCCGATCAGGGCCGAGATCATGATCTGCTGGGGGCGGTGATCGAGTTCATCCATGATCTCATTGAGGATGCGCAGATGCTCCGGCGGGCCGGAGGCGAAGATGGAGTTTGCCACGGGGTCGGAGATGAGCAGGGTCTTGCCGACGAGCATGGAAGTTGGACCGTTGTTCTGGCGCAGTGGAGTGAGGTTTCCTCCCCCGCCTCCGATGCTGCTGCTGCCGCCACCGAGTCCACCGCTACCGCCAAAACCGCTGTTCATGCCATTGCTGCCGAGGGAGTTACTGTTGTTGTTTCCGAAAAGGCTGTTGCTGTTGTTGTTGTTCTGATTGGTCCGGTTTTGGCCGTTTTGATTGTTCGTGCCGGTGCCACCTGCGCCACCACTGCCGCCACCTTCTCCATCGCCTTCGGTGCGGGTGATGGCGTCGCTGATGATCTGCATGGCGGATTCGACGGCGAGATACTTGAGCTGACGGGAAGCGAAGTTCCGCAACTCGGAGGCGGCATCGAGCTCCTTGATCAGTTTGCCCAGGTAATCGACCTGTTCTGCCGTGCCGATGACAAGGAGGCAGTTGCGCCGTGCGATGGAGATGATTTTTGCCGGGGCGGCTTCAGACGCTGGGCCACCTGCCCCGCCTGCATTTGGATTCAGCTGCATGTTTGGCTGCTGAGCCTGAACGGGAGCGCCGCCAGTGTTGTTTTGCGGAATGCTCGGCACACGCCCCGAGCCGGAGCTGCCCTTTTCTTCGTTTCCAAGAATTTCATCAAGCGCTGTCTTCACATCCTCAGCATCTGAGCGGGTGATCTGAAAGGTCTTCTGGACCGTCTCGGAGGGTTTGTTGTCCAGACGTTCCAGCAGATCAATGATGGAGCGGATGGTGTTGCTGTTCTCAGTGATGACGAGCGCCTTGGAGTTTGGCACGGGGGTGATGACGCCGTAGCTGTGACGCGGGATGACCTGATCGATCGCCTTGGTGGCATCTTCGGAGTTCAGGTATTTTAGATTCACCACATGGCTGACGACTTGATCGGTCATCGGGAGTTCCATCGCGGAGTCGATGAGTGGAGCGCCCTCCATCGTGGGTTTCTTCGCATCAAAGGCGAGTATTTTGACCATGCCTTCGCCTGCTGGTGTGAAGGCATAGCCATTCAAAAGCAGGCTCTTTTCAATGAACATGATGGCCTTGTCCTTCGGCAGCGTGCCCGTGGTTTCGATGGAAACGGTGGCCTGCTCGGCATTGGCATCACGGATGATTTTCAGGCCGGTGAGGTCCTCATAAAGAAGCAAAATTTCAGAGATGGGTGTGTTTGGGAACTGCAGTTCCACGCCATCTTCAGTGATGGCGTCATCCACCTTCATGGCCTGCTTTTCAGTGCCCGCAGCACCTGCATTCGCTGGCGCTGCGACACCGGGACGAGCTGGGTTCCCTGGAACCGCCCCTGGGCGTGGAACTTGGCGGACAGCCGGGCCTCCAACACCGGGAGGTGGGATGGTGTTCGGGTTCCGACCTGGCTGAGCCGGGATTTGTGCCGTGCCATGGGCGGCCAGCAGCAGGACGCCGAGCAGGCAGAGGATGGGTTTGAGATAGGTCATGCCAGGAAAATGGAACAGGGGTTGGCTGGAAAAGATAAGCGGCTGAACTTTATGGATTGCTCTGGGGATTGACGACGGGAGCCGGGATCAACTGGCGGCGGCGGGAGATCGTCGGTGGCGTGGTGCCTGGAGCACCGACGGGAAGTGTGGGATTCACGACGCCGCCCTGAATGGCGGTGCCTTGGTTGATCATGCCGCCCCCCTGATTGAAGCCAGAGGACACCCCGCCCTGCATGTTGGGGGCATTGAAGACACGCCCGTTCTGGGTCGGCATCACGGGCTTGGTGACATTATTGTTGATCAGCCCCGGCCGGTTTGCTCCTACCGGGACGGGGGCATTGACTGCACCGGGGTTGCCCGTTGGCTGGCCTTGCGCGCCGCCCGCGGGCCGCATGGTGTTGTTCACCGTCACGGGGGCGATGTTTTCGTCGTACTTGAGCTCAGCTTCCTCGGTGCCTTTGGCGATCTTGGCGGAGGCTTCCTTGCGGCTGCGGTGGAAGTTCGCCTCCACGAGGCGGAATTCGTCACCTTCCTTGGGCTCGTTGTAGATGCGTTTAACTTCGTTTGTCTGCTTGTTGCGGATGCTGATGCGAATCTTGCCGCTGTATTTTGACATGCTGGCCAGAGCCCAGTCCTGGCCCCAGTTCACGGTAGTCTGGACTATGGCCGTAACCTTGAGCCGGAACGGGTTCTTGTCCCAGGTGGAATCATAGCGGGAAAGATCAAAGGGGATGGGAATCGCCGGACCGTCTTCTTCGGCGTCCGGTGGGGCATCGACGTTTGCGGACTCCACGGACTCGGATGGGACTGCTTCGGGTGTGGCATTGCTGCCATCCACGGGTGTGACAGCATCCTGTGCGCGGCTTGCGGCAGTCATCAAAAGGCAAGTGAGGACGAGTGCTTTCATGAGGGTGGAAGTCTGAACCATTTCTCGACGCGCATGTTCACTTCGAGCTTCGCTGAGTCTTCTTCATTCGGCGTGATCGTCATGGCCGGGACGACGATGAAGTTGCCAGGCTGCTGAAGTTCGTACAGCCAGTTCATCACGGGCTTCATCTCGCCACGCACGACCAGGGTGACGACGGCAGAGGTCATGCCCGCACGCTCACCGGGTTCGTTGGGCTGCTTCTGTGGCACGCTGACTCCGTGCTTGCTCGCGAGTTCATCGACGATGTTCAGCACATTCGTGATGGCTTCGCCCGGCTTGGTGAAGGGCGGCTGTTTTTCGCCCAACCACGATGAGCGCTGCTCCCAGAAATCCTGTTTGGCGAGCAGTTCATCGGCTTCCGCCCGGCGCGTGGCGACATCCGAGGCCACGCTGTCCACGCGCTGCTTCCATGCTTTGAGCTTGGTCAGTCCCATAAAGGCTCCACCTCCGATCAGGATGACTCCCAGAGCCAGGGCGAGTCTTTGTTCACTGGCGGTCATAGCGATGTCACCTCCTGGTTCGATCCATCGTCACCAGCAGCTTCCTGGGGACGTGCTTCAGCGCGGAAGGTGGCACGCCCATCAGGCAGGCTTGTGGGGCTGGGGAACTCCCACTGCCAGCGGTTGAAAGCTGGGGAGGCGACGAGCTTGTCTCGAAACTCGATGCCATGTCCGAGCGAGGAGGCTTCGCCATCAATCACGATGCCATCCAGCTTCAACTCCAAGCGTGTGACACGGATGCCTTCGGGCGGAAGAAGCAGAATGAGCTGGTAGATGGATTCGACGGGATACTGATCCGGCGTGAGCGCAGGCCGCAGGTCTTCCCAGCTCGCCTTCGCATCGCGGATGGCGGCAAGCTCGGGCTCCAGGGCATCGAGACGCTGTGACTCAGTCACAAGCTGTCGTTCGCGAATCATCACGCGTGCGGCGAAGGCTCCAAGCGCAGCGATGAGGACGAAAGTGAAGGCTGCCACGCCCATCATCACCATACGGCGCTGCTGGCGCTCGTGACGAAGCTGCACCACCGGCGCAGGCACAAGCCGTGAGTTCTGCGAAGGCAGGATCGGTGGTCCCGCGCGGCGCACGGAGACGGGCAGGTCGAGCCCGTTTTCAAAACTCACAGGCACGATGTCCTCCGTCTCATCCGTGCTGGAGACGCAAATGCTTTGGAGATCTGGAGAGATGCCCGCTAGCTCCAGTGCGGCGAGGATGCAGCGGATCTCTGCGGCAGCATCGGCATCCAGCGCGCGCGCAGCCAGAGCCTGGCAGTGAACGGGAGAGCCCTGTTCATTCGGGATGGCGATCACAAGTCCGCCGGCTTCATACCACATCAGAGCCTCACCGGGCTGAAGCTGATGAAAGGCGACGGATGGGGCGAAGCGGGCATCGTCGGAAGCCTCCAGAATGCTGGCTGGCAGCGAGGAAACCTGGATGATCGCCGAGATGGGCTGGTCCCGCTCCTCACGTGCGCCGGTGACGACGATCTCGAAGTTGTTCGAGTCCGAGGTCTCATTGCTGAAGCCTGCGGCTTCGAGTTCGAGATGCGCAGCGGAGTCTCGTCGCGCTCCTTCCACGCCCTGAAAACGCATCGGCACGCTGACCGTCGATCGTGCAGGCAGCGCCACCCACTCGGCTCCACGCCAGGATTTTGCCTCGGTTTCACCGGGCTGCATCTGCCCTGCTTTGGCCCGCCACGCGCGGAATCCCTCTTCGTGGGGAATGAGCAGGAGTTCGTCAGTGGGTTTCATTAAGCAAAAAATCAGATCGGAAAGGGGCGCGATACTAGAGGACTCCGCCTCAAGTGCAAGGCGGGAGACAGCCTCTGCACGAATCGAGTTCAACATTCACGATTTTAGATTCTCAGAGCCGATGACGCCCATCTGCGTTGGCACGACGGCTCCTTGGGCGAGATGGAATCTCGCTGCACCTGCTGACGACTTGCAAAGTCGTGCTACTTCACCTGCCAGCGATCATCGAAGAAGTCCGCCGCGACGACTTTCCCCGCGCTCTCGGCGCTCGGTGGCTGAGTGATGTCCAAGATGGCCCAGTCGGGGAGCTTCGGGTTTTGCAGGGAATTCGTCTTATCGTGCGCCTCGCGGAAGGTAAGGCCGGAATTGATCACGACTTCGAAGCCCGGTGATTTGAGGCAGGGATAGGTTAAAGCGGGCACATGGGTGGCGGCATCGAAGCCTGCTTTGCCCTTCATGCCGATCTTCTTCGCATCCCACTGCACAGGCAGGCTGGCGAGCACGGCCTTGATGCAGGAGTTCGACTCCGGCGTGCCCCAGAGAATGAGGCTCTGGGTCTTGCCAGCTTCATAGACATCCTTCACTTCGGAAGCCTTCACCACACGTGCATCGCCACGCATCAGGCCACGCCAGCGGGTAATGAAGTGGGAGGACTCGGCCTGCACCCAGGCATCGACGGCGGCAGAGGACGATTTGCCATCGGGAAGCACGACGAGGAAGGGCTTCATGAAACTCGTGTCCATCGGTCCGGGATGCGCGCCGCCTTTGCCACCTTCTGGGCCTTCGTGTTGGAAGGGCGTGGCATTGCCGAAGTCGCGCCACTGGCCGTTCTCTTTAATCAGGCGGCAGAGTGAGTTCGGCACCCGGGGGCCGGGGCTGAGGAAGTTCTCGAACTTCGCCAACTCGGGTCCGATCTGCATGGTCAGCGTCTGCCCGTCGATCTTCAGCGTGAGTTTGTCGCCACCCTTCCGCACCTGCGGCGGCGGGTAGAGGACGATGCGGGAGACGTTGCTCGTCTTGATCTCCAGCGTCTTGCCATCAAGCACCTTCGCGTCGAGGCGGGCGTCTTTCCAGCTTTGCTCCAGGCCGTGGAGGTTCATCCATTTCACGCGGCCATAGAGAGCCGTCTTCGTCTGGATGTGGACTTCATCGGGGAAGTTGTTGCGGCCTTTGGCGACCTCCTTCTCGATCAGCGCCTGCACCTCTTTGATCGTCTCAGGATGATATTTGTGCGGCATGCCAGGACCGATGAGATGCGGCGTTTTCATGCCCTCTTTGCCGAGCACTTCCATCATGTACTCGGCACTGTCGCGCTGTGCATCCAGCTCGCCGCTGTAGCTGATGAGGGGAACGTTCAGGAAGTTGCGCGCATAGTCGGGCACATCGTAAAAGCCCCACATCGTCTGCTCATAAGCCACGGGATATTTGTCCGGCGTGAGCTTCTGGTAGCGCTTCACATCGGCGAAGCCGGCCCCGGTATGCACGCAGGCCCACTGGTCAGGATAATGCGCGCCGAGATGCCAGGCCCCTGCCCCGCCCATGCTGAACCCGGCGAGCACGATGCGATTCGTATCCACTTTGAAGCGGGCGATGGCGTCATCGCGGGACTCGAAGACATCCACCTCACCGGCAGACTTCCAGCCATTGCAGTAGCGGCCAAAGGGATGAATCACGATGCTGCCCGCGGGCTGAAATTGCCCCGGCTTCTTCGCCATCAGGCGACTGTAAACAAAGTGCAGATCCGTCGCCGTATCGCCACGACCATGCAGCCAGATCCACATCGGCACAGCCTTCTTGCCGATCTCCAGACCCTCGGGAATCTCCACGCCGTAAGGCTGTGCGGAGCCATCGAGCTTCGAGTAGAAGCCGAGCACCTTCTGGCCCGCGCCATCCATCCATGGTGTTTTGCCATCTTTGAGGGAGGCGATGCGCTTCTTCGCTTCATCGAGCAGCGCGTTCACCTTCTTGAGGTTGTCCTCAGGCTTCTTGTCATACCACTCGTCGAAGTCGAGCGCGTAGCGGACCGCTTTGAGAAAGATCGCCGCGTCCGCCGAACGGGGATGTTTCTTCACCGCCTCAAAGGCCGACTGAACTTCCGTGAGTGTCTTCTCCGCTGCTGCCTCCTGCTCGGCAGACAAAGCGGCGACAGGCTTCGGCGGCAGACTGCCTTTAAACGAAGCCGTGGCTCCATTCGGGCTGAGTTGAGCCTGGAGCGGCAGGATGGAAAGAAGGAAAAGGGCGGAAAGGATGGGACGCATGTGGGTGGTGGGAAGAAACGCTGGCAAAGAGGCGTTCTTTGCCCTCTCATCCAGCCCTTGCCATGAAGATCACCTCCTTCCTTGTCCTTTCCCTCCTCGCCGCGCTGACACCGCTCGGCGCCGCCACCTTCACCGTCGATAAAACACCCACCGGCGGTGCCATCGTGAAACTCGATGGCGAGTTCCTCACCGAGCTCGTCGTCGATCAGGCCAACAAGACCTACCTCTGGCCCATCATCGGCACCAGCGGCGTCACCATGACCCGCGCCTATCCCATGAAGACCGTCGAAGGCGAGCAGCACGACCACCCGCATCATCGCGGCCTGAACTTCGGTCATGAAAGCATCGCCGGTTATGACACCTGGGCCGAGCGCGCCACCTTTGGCGAAGGCAAGAAGACCAACGAGCGCATCGAGCACCTCGGCGCCATCAAGCTGCGCGAGATCACCAAGATGGAAGGCGGCGAAAAGGCCATCATCCGCACCGTCTCCGATTACGTCGATGCCGCTGGCAAAAAGACCTCCGAAGAAGTGCGCGAGTACGTCTTCGCCGTGCAGGGCGCGAACCGCCTCATCGACGTGGACATCGTCCTCATCGCCAGCGAGGGCGACATCATCGTCGATGACAAAAAGGACGCTGGTCTCAGCATCCGCGTCCCCACCGAGATGGCCGTGGATAAAGGCAAAGAAGGCGGCAAAGGCACCGGCCACATCATCAACAGCGAGGGCGTGACCGATGAAGCCGCCTGGGGCAAACGCGCCACCTGGGTCGATTACCACGGCACCGTCGGTGGCAAGGCCGTCGGCGTCGCCATGCTCAATCATCCGAGCAGCTTCCGCCACCCCACCCCCTGGCATGTCCGCACTTATGGTTTGTTCACCGCGAATCCCTTCGGCCTCTCCCAGCTCAAAGTGCAGGCCGAGACCGGCGCGATGACCCTCAAGAAGGGCGAGAAGATCACCCTGCGTCACCGCTTCGTCTTCCATGATGGCGACGAAAAGGCCGGCAAGATCGCCGAAGCCTACGCCGACTACGCCAAGCAGAAGTGATCCACGGCCCGAAGGCCCACCCATCCACACCCACGGGGCGACCAAAGCGGTAGCCCTTTTTCGTTTCTTCCGCTGCTGGGTGCCGGAGGCACCAGGGCAAGCCGGGGGTGACAACCCCGGAACAGGAGGGCAAATGCGTCATGCATTCATTGATGCATCCCGGCAGGGACACTACTTTGAATGGTCTTTCTGAAGCGAGGAGATGCGCAGATGGTATCGATTGTCCCCGTCGTCCCACTCGAACTCATCTCCGTTTACCTTCACATCGCTTACATACGGGTATGATTCCTGGAAAATCCGTCGCGCCTTATAGATGGTGGTCTCGCCTCCCGACTCCCGCTCAAGAGTAACAATCGAGGTGCCAGGATCTAGAAACGGAAGGCCCATGGTTTCAGTCACATACTTGATGGCAACCGTGCCCTCAGCATAGGGAACACGCTTCTCCGAGCGCAATTCATAATGATAACCTCGCATCTTCTGGAACTGCATTCCCAAAGCAAAAGTTAAAGCGCAGGCGAACAGGGCAGAATAAGCCCAGGTGATGTGAACACGTTTCATGAGACATTGAGCCTAACGATCCAGATCAGGCGACGGCGAGCGGGAGGCGTCGATAACACGACAGATGCCATTCGAGCCGCTGCCTGCATTCCGTTTTTTTCACCGATTATGGTGCAGGATCATGTCTCATGGGAAGTCGTGATAAATGCTCCATGCTGGGTCACGCTGAATCTGATATGCAGGGGAAAACAAGGTGTATCCTGCCACAAGGCTGTCGGCCCGACGAGAAAACTCTTCTGGATCGCGGGTGTAAAACAGATGGTCCTTAACGCCAGACTTAACGACCGAGGCGACCATAATCGCAAGCTGATCGTTAGCGGTGCGCCGAGTGCCCTCGGTCTAAGCTTGCCTTTTGGTTTCGACAACTATGCCGCTTTCCGCTGACCGTCGATCCGCCGGGTCTTGGCCCAGGCTGCGGGTGTTACGTCCTTGACCT
>NZ_JBILYB010000056.1:0-37914 GCF_044378005.1 Prosthecobacter sp. | reverse complement strand
CCGATCAAAGTCGGCGTCTTCCCGCTGCTGAAGAACCGCCCTGAAATCGTCGCCAAAGCCCGTGAAGTCTATGCCTTGCTGAAGAAGCACATGAACTGCTTCTACGACGAGACCGCCAGCATCGGCCGCCGCTACGCCCGCCAGGACGAAGTCGGCACGCCCTTCGGCATCACCATCGACTTCGACACCCTCGGCGAAAAAGGCCCCGAACTCCTCGACACCGTCACCCTCCGCCACCGCGACAGCGGCGAGCAGGAACGCGTGAAGATCAGCGACCTGCTCGGGAAGCTGCTGCCGTTGGTTTCGTAACGAAATGCGTCAGAGTTACGGCTGAGAGGAAGGTTCGCACCTTCCTCTACCGTGATTCTCTTTGCTTGAAGCGATTGGCGTGAGTCGTTAGAATCCACGTCATGAGCACTGTCCTCGAAATCGAAAAGGCCATCGAAACGCTCCCTCCTGAGGAGTTTGGCCAACTGCGTGAATGGTTCGCCGAGCGTGAAGCCACCTTGGCGGCCTCATCCAGCGTCTTCGCCCTTTACGATGCCGAGGAAGGGGAGGGCCAGCAGTGGGAAGATTGACGGCTCTGCGCGGCGAGATCTGGCTGATCGACCTGGGCATGGTGCAAAAGACACGTCCTGTCCTGATCCTCAGCGTCGCCTACAAAGACGAGGAGCGAGCTTTGGTCAGTTATGTCGCCAGGACCACAAGCACACGCGGCACCGAATACGAAGTGCCTCACCAAGCTTCCAAATTTCTTGCCGGAGCTTTTGACGTTCAGTCCATCGGCACCGTGCCCGATGTGCAGCTGATTCGTCGGCTTACCGTGTGTGATGCTGCTACGCTGGAGAAGGTCGAGGCTGCACTGAAAGTCTGGTTGGGGTTGCGTTGAAGGTCAGCGAGATGATGTCGCATCAATAAGTCCCTGATCTCGCCACCCCATGCTCGACTGGAACAACCGCAGAAATAACATCAGCGCTGTCATGAAGCCAAGGTGGGTATAACCCGGCAGCGACTGGAGTTCCGCGACAGTCATCAAGGTCACTGCGAAGTTCGGCGTGCGACTCCCCTGAAGCATGGTGAAACCACGACGCTCGCCCATAGACTCTACGAACAGTTTCTGTTACACAATACTCCGCCCCATCGGGAATGCTTTTGAGGCAAGTGGCGATGAAATCATCATCGACAACTCCACGAATCGGAAGCTGTGGTTGGCGAAACACAATGACACACGTTAGATGCGGCAACTGGCTTAATCTCATGGCGAAATCCTGAATACGGGAAAAGAACTCATACTCCCGATTACCTCCCGCGTGCGAGTAACGAATGAGCGCAAGAAGTTCGTCCTGGCTGCGAAACCACGATTCCACCGTACTTTGAAACTGAGGGTCGGTTGTTGGCGCGTAGCTCATGCTCGTGAAGTTGATAATCTTAGATGTCTGCTAGTAGTGCCTCTTCATTCAACACCGCACCAAACAATACCCGAAGTCCATCTCCCATCCGCGTTCCGTCTTCGTCACGGGGATGCCGGGGGCGAGGTGGTAGAGGAGGCGGCGGCCGTCGTCGGGGTTCTCGGCGGTGATGACGAGACCCGCACCGCGCAGGGCGACGAGGTGCTTGAGGGTGGCATCGAGTTTCTTGCTGACATTGCTGGCGAGGACGGTGGCGGTGAGGCCTTTGCCGTGGGCGAGGATCTGGAGGAGCCTCCGGCGGGTGGGATCGCCGAGCGCGGCATAGACGGTGTCGGCGGGGATGACCTGCGGCGGTGGAGCAGGGATGGTGGGTGGGGCTGCCGGTGTGCTCATGGACTCAGTTTGCCAGGAAACCGAGCCTCCTGACAAGCAGGAAGACTCCGCAATCGAGATGTCGGAGCCTCCCGACAAGCGTGCGGACTCCGCAATCGAGATGTCGGAGTCTCCCAACAAGCGTGCGGACTCCGCTATCGAGGTGCCGGAGCCTCCCGACAAGCGTGCGGACTCCGCTATCGAGGTGCCGGAGCCTCCCGACAAGCGTGCGGACTCCGCTATCGAGGTGCCGGAGTCTCCTGACAAGCAGCACGGCTCCGCAATCGAGGTGCTGGAGTCTCCTGACAAGCAGCACGGCTCCGCAATCGAGGCACCGGAGTCTCCCAACAAGCGGGACGACTCCGTATTCGGGCGGCTGGAGAAGGGCTTTCTGCCCAGGGATATCTCAGTCAAGCCTGGGCCTGCTCCAAACGCAGCTGCAGGGACAGGAGTTTGGCGCGGGTGGGGCCGATTTGGGGGGCGGCGGGCTTGGTCAGGTCGGGCATGAGGGCGAAGCCGATGCCCTGACTGAGATGGGGGATGATCTTGAGGTGATGCGTTCCGCCACAGTCTCAATCAACTGCTCCAAGCTTCCCGCCGCGACGACAGCGATGGTCTCTTGGTAGATGCCGGTGTCGTAAAGCTCGCGGGGTGGGAGATAGCTGGCTCCCCAGTCGGCGGCGATGGTGGCGATGAGGATGATTTGGTCGGGGAAGCGGCGGCGGAGTTCGGTTTGGAGGAGGGAGTAGCTTTCGCCTTGGACGCCGAGCCAGAGGGCGTCGCCGAGGTGCCAGAGGACGACTTGGAGAGGATAGGCATCGCCTCGCGGGAGCTGGCGGAGGCGATGGAGGAGGCGGGTTTTGCGTTCGGCCATGGCACGGCAGTCGGCGGCGCGGGTTTCATCGCCTGCGCTGCGGGCAGCGGCTTCGTCGGCCTTGAATTGATCGAGTTCGGCCTGGGTTTGCTCGGCGGTGGGCTGGCCAGGACGATAGCGCAGAGGCTCGTGCCAGCGTTGGAGCTGCCAGGTGGCTTTTTCGGCGAGATCGATGCATTGATGCTTCCACGAGCCGAGTGTGGCACCGGAGACGACGGGGCCGGCATACACAAAGGTCGTCCCAGCGGCGGGAAGGGCGGTGAGGGCCGACAACGCGGCGTAACCGAGTTCGCGGCCGTTTCGATCTGCCACGGCGGTGTCGCCGACGAAGCCTTCGCGTGGGCCGAGTTCGCCGCTGGCACCTTGAAGGAAGAGGCAGGGAGCGCTGGTGTCGCGTTCGACGAGTTCACGCATCGCGCCGATGTAGTCGGGGCTGATGAGCGTGTTTTCCCACGCGAGCGTGGTGGGATGGCAGGCGTAGTTCACGATGCTGGCGAGCATCTTGCCATCGTCATTGGTCACGCGAGCGACGATGATGGTGTCGTCGGCAGGCACGCCGGGATTGTGACCGCACACGAACTGCTTCCCGTCCCAAAAATCGCGATGTGCGGCCAGCGAGCACTTGCCACGGCCATACACGATGCCTGCGGGCTGAAGCGAGGCGATGGCATCGCGGATCAAAGCGCCCGCTTTTTCGCCGAGTGAAAGCAAATACGGCGGAATGAGCTCTCCACCGGGCAGATTTGCCCGATCCAAGCCCATCAAGCCCGCGCCGTGCGTGTGCGAGAAGACGACGAGAATTTCCTCCTTCGCCACACCGCCGATCTCCGCGGCCTGCGCGACGAGATTCGCATGCTCCGTGGCTCCCATCACACAATGATCGAGCGCGAGCAGGATTTGCCGTTCGTTGCCTTCCATCGGTGCAAAGACGGTCACGGTGGCTCGCAGTGGTCGGTGGATGCCGGTGGCCCGTTCATGCTTCGCTGCGCCCCACATGCGGTGGTAGATGTCGGCAGGCGGTGTGATGTCGCACCACTTCAAAGCGAAACGACAGCGGCTTTGCGGCGTGGGGTCTTCGGTGCGGGAAGGCTGGGGCATGGGAGATGAAAGGGAATGAACGCGGACAACTTTCAGGCTTCGCGAACACAGAGCGGTTGTGTTCGCAGCCCTGCCCGCCATACTCGGCGCGCCTCCCCCTGCATGAGTACCGCCCAGATGCCGAGACCTTTGATTCAGCGCCCGCCGGAACCCGTCGGGCCGGTGGCGAAGGCGCTGAATTGGTGGGCCAAGTTTTTCGGGCACCCCCAGGATGGCGTGCAACTCACGGCGACGCGCGATGCGATGCTGCCGGTGTTGATCGAGGTCTTCGCAGGCTTTTCCAAACTCGATGGAGATGTGGAGGAGGAGGAAATCGAGCGTTCGCTGGGTTACCTGCGCTACGATTACTCGGGCGCGATGTACTCGGACATGCGGCGGCTTTACTTTGAGGCGCTGCAGCAGCCTCAGGACCTGGGCGAGCGGGCGAAGGATCTGAGCGGCCAGCTCCAGATGGATCAAAAGATCCTGCTGTGCGTGCAGCTATATCTGCTGATCTCGCAGTCGGTGTCGAACCAGCGGCAGTTGGTGGAGTACTATCTCTTCATGACGAATCTGGGCATCGCGGCCCAGGCGATCGACATCGTGTATCAGCTGAATGCGGGAGATCATTCTCCTGAGGAGTTTGTGACGAAGAGCGGCCAGCCTTTGGAGACGCTGGAGATCGGATCGCATGAGACAAACTCCGTGGTGTTGCGCTCGCTGACCAAGGGCTGTGTGATCACGGCTTTCCGGTATCAGAATCTGGTCTTGATCAAGAACACAGGACAGGTGCCGATCCTCGTGCGGAGCCGACGTCTGCCGCCGGGAGATTTCTCGCGTCTGTATCCTGGAGAGCGTGTGGTGCTGGAGGATGTGACGCTGGATTTTAATGACCTGACGTCCTACTTCAATGCGAAGAAGACGCTCACAGGCGCGCAGCTCTACCTCATCCTGACGGAGACGGGTGATGCCGAGATCTCCTCCCAGCGGACTCGTGGAACGAATCTGCGGCTGAGCTTTGGCCTGGGAGTGACGGTGGAGGCGCTGCGCAATACGAGCGCGACTATTAATGGCGTCGTGCTGCGTGAAGGCACGCGTGTGGAGGCATCCATCGAGGACAAGATCATCGCGCATGGTGAGATCGAGATCGCGCTGCGAGATCTGCGTGTGCGGGCGCAGGAGTTTGGCGGGCAGTTCAGACTGGAAGGCAGCCGCAATACTTACCTCGTCTCAAACAAGCCTGAGTTGCTGGAAGAAGGTGACATTTTGCTCAGCGAAGACACGGAGGGAGAGATCCTGCTGCGCATCGAGTGCAACTACGCGCAGAAGACCGGCTCGGTGGAGGTGCTGCGATCCTCACGGCCCATTTTCATCGGCGAGATTCCTGTGAGGGATCGCATCTCACTGGATGACGGGGCGACGATCACGCTGGGCGAGGGGCAGTATCTGCGCTGCCACTTCAGCGACCGCATCATCGAGGAGGAAAAGAACGTCATCCGCCAGATGGAGGTGCGTGAGCTGTCGCATCGCTTCGACAGCAAAGACACAGCGCTGGATGGCATCAGCCTGATCGCGCGGCGTGGTGAGATGATCTGTGTCATGGGGCCGAGTGGTTGCGGGAAAAGCACGCTGCTGCGGGTGCTCGCGGGCCAGCTCAAAACACGCGGCGGCGAGGTGCTCATGAATGGGCTCTCGCTGTATGGCAACCGGCCGAATCTCACGCCCTACATCGCCTACATTCCGCAGGAGGATGCCTTTGATCCGCTGCTGAAGGTGCAGGAGAACCTGGATTTTTCCGTGGCCATCCGCTGCCCACATTTAAAGGAAGAAGAGCGCCGGAAACGTGTGGAGGCGAAGCTGGCGGAACTCGGTCTGGCGGACATGCGCAAGCGTCTGGCGGGCACACCGGAGCAGAAGTTTCTCTCAGGCGGTGAGCGCAAGCGTCTGAACGCGGGGCTGGACATGATCGGCATCTCGGATGTGTACCTTTTTGATGAACCGACCTCGGGTCTGTCGTCAAAGGACAGCGAGCATGTGCTGGAGATCATCCGCAGTCTGGCGCGCAACAAGATCGTGATGGTGTCCATCCATCAGCCGAGCATGAGGTTGCTCCAGACCTTCGATAAAGCGCTGCTGCTGGATAAAGGCGGCAAGATGGCCTACTTCGGGACGCCGCAGGGTTTGCTGGAATACTTCTGGAAGGCCTACAATGACGAGACTGGCCAGCGTGAAGCGGAGATGCCGGGGAACATTACACCGGACTTTGTCTTCGACGTGCTGGAGACGCCGCTGCGTGACATCAGCGGGGATATCATCCAGGAGCGCAGTGCCGATGGGCACATGGTGGCGGCGCGGCGCTTCCCGCCGAACTTCTGGCGCGACCGCTATCAAAGTCATCTGCTGCTGGAGAGCATGGCCAAGGTGCAGGCCATGCCGGGCGCGACGAATGTGATTTCGCGTCCGCGTGAGGATTCCCACAGCACGGCACGCTCCCGCACGGTGCCGAAGCAGCCGACGCACACGCTGCGGGAAGAGAGCATTCTCTTCTACACGAACTTGAAGCGTGCCTTCCTCTCGAAGCTGAGGAACCGCACGAATCTGCTCACGACACTGCTTGAAGCGCCTCTGCTGGCCTTCCTGATTTCTGGCGTACTGAAATACAGCGAGGAGGAGAACTACACCTTTGCCACGGCCTTCCATGTGCCGACCTACCTCTTCATGAGTCTGGTCGTGGCGATGTTTCTGGGTCTGACGAACAGCGCGGACGAGATCATCCGTGACCGGCATCTGCTGAATCGGGAGCGCAATCACAACCTGCGCACCTTTTATTACCTGTGCGGGAAGGTGATCTCGCTGAGTGCCTTCGCGCTCGTGCAGTGCTTCATTTATCTGATCATCGGCAACGGTCTGCTGGAGATCCGGGACATGTTCTGGGTTCACCTCTGGTGGATGTTTATCACGGCACTCACAGGCGCTTGCATGGGGCTGCTGATCTCGACCGTGGTGGGGGACAATCGCACGGCCATCAACGCGATCCCGCTGCTGCTCATCCCGCAGATCATCCTCGGCGGGGCGCTGATCAAGTATGAGGAGATGAACAAGAATCTCGACTTCGTCTATTCGGTGACACGCTGGATGGAACGCGCCGGCATGACGGAGGAGAGTGAGCCGAGCAAGCTGAAGGTGCCCTTCATCTGTCAGTTCATGCCGCTGCGCTGGAGTTATGAGGCGATGCTTATCTCACAGGCGAAATTGAATCCGCTCACGGCTGCACAGGATCAATTGGAGGCGCGTATTCAGGAACTCGTGGATCTGCCAGCAGACATCAAAATGACCAAGGATCAGCAGCGTGACCTCGACACGGCGAAGCAGGCGCTGGCGGTGGTGTCCGGGCTTTATGCCAGGAATGCCGATGAGGCGGTGGGACTGCTCAATGAAGTGCGCAATGCCACCATCCACGGTCAGCTCGATGCGAAACTGCTGAAGCGTGCACTGGAGCAGCAGGACGGCGTGAGCGCCGAGGAGGTGTATGTGAACCGGAAGGTGCTGGATCTCGTGACGAAAGCCGAGATGGAGCGTGAGGACTACCGCAGGAAGCGGAGTCCGAATGTTTTCTTCGGCACGAGCAAGCGCTACTTTGGCACGGAGTTCAGCACGCTGTGGATCAACGGCCTCGTGATGCTTTTCATCATGGCGCTGATCCTCACTGGTGTGCAGTTGGCTCTCAGGCGGCAATTGACGAAGGTGTGATCAAGGCGGCGACATCTTCAGCGAGGTAGCGGCGGGAGACCTCGACGTACTTCATGGCGAGTTGTTTGTTTGCCGCCTGCTCTTCGGGGCTGAGAGCGCGCACGACTTTCGCGGGTGATCCCATGACGAGAGAGCCTTCGGGCACCTCCATGTTCTTCGTCACGAGGGCACCTGCGGCGATGGTGCTGCGGGCACCGATGACGGCTCCATCAAGGATGATGGCTCCCATGCCGACGAGCACCTCATCTCCCACGGTGCAGGCATGGACGATGGCGCGATGACCGACGGTGACTCGATCTCCGAGAATGCAGGCGTGATCGTCGCTGACATGAAGCACGGAGCCGTCTTGGACGTTGGATTGTGCACCGACGACGATGCGGTTGATGTCTCCGCGCAGCACACTACCGAACCAAACACTCGACTCTTCCCCCAACTCCACCGCGCCGAGCACGACGGCTCCGGGAGCGATGAAAGCGGACCTCGGAACGAATGGGCGAATGGCGGGAATCAAGAACTTTTTAAGAGAAGGTGCGCTCATAAATCCGCGTGGATGCTGGGTTGGCGGTGATTTTTGTGTTTGACGGAAAAGGATCGAAGCCGCTAAATCGCCGCTGAAACCGCGACAATTTAGCGGAAACTCCACGAACACATTAGCAACCAACAATCGGACAACAACATGAACAAAGCTCAACTCCTCGAACTGGTGCAGAAGAACCTCGGTGGTGACACCAGCAAGCGCGCCACTGCCGATGCTCTCGAAGCCGTGCTCGAAGCAATCGCCAAAGGCGTGAAGAAAGATGGCAATGTGCAGCTCATCGGCTTCGGCACCTTCAAGGTCGCCAAGCGCGCTGCCCGCACCGGACGCAATCCGAAGACTGGCGCTGCGATGAAGATCAAAGCCTCGAAGACCGTGCGCTTTGTCGCCTCATCCTCCCTGAAGGGCTCCCTGTAATTCAGGGCCTTCCAGTTGGAATAATCAACCCCGCAGTGCCCGTGACCTGCGGGGTTTTTTATGCCCTAGTTTAAGAGCATCAAGGTGCCAGCGCCGCACGCTGGAGCAACTCAACGCCATAGTCGGCGGCAGGAATCCAGAGATCAAGCGTGGGGGTGAATGCGGCGCGGTCCACACGCAGCCAGAGATTGGTGGGGGTGTCATAGGAGGCCACGGCGGTGAGCGCACCCGTGCTGAGATGGATGGAGGCGACTTCGAGATTGCCGTAGCTGCTGGCGAGGAGGTGACCGCCGGCCACATTCAGCAGCGCCGGGGTTTCGGTGGTGGTCCAACTATTGATCTGCGCGAGTCGGCCGGTAGTTGTATTGTAACCAATGCCGACGACGCCAACGGTGCCTGCCTCTCGTGCCAGATACAGGCGCACGCCATCCGTGGCGGTCGCGCTGTAAAAGGGGGTGGCGGTGATGTAGCTGTCGAGCTGCCAGGCACTGACGCCATCATAGCCGCTGGCCTGGATGACGCGGGTGGCTGGGCCGTTGGTGCTGATTTGCTGGTCGCTGTTGGTGAGGATCACCGCGCCCTGTGCATCCGCTTGGGCGATACTGAGAAGCTGGCCAGGGATGGAAACCGGATCACGCAACACTGGGCTGTTTGTGCGCCAGTCGATCACCTGGAGCCAAGAGGCTAAGCGCGTCGTGTAGGGATAAGGGAAATAGGGGAGGATCGCAATGCTGGTGCTTGCCAGTAAACTTTTTTGAGGTTTGGGAAGCACTTCCTGCACAGCGGTGTCGTAGCTCAGGAAGATAAAACCACTCTGAGTGAAGGCCGTGCTCGTGCCGCGCACCGTGCCATTCACGCGGACGACTTGTGGGGTGTCTGCAATGAGTCCAGCAGCGTCGAGTGAGACTGGGCATAGAACGGCGGCGGGTGAGCCGAGACTTACTGTTGGTGGAACGACTACAATCGGGGAGCTGGCAGCTGCTACTGATGGAGGTGGACTCACGACTGCAGCATTGGTCACTGCGATTTTCGTTGGAGCTATATTGAAGACGGGCAGGACCGTAAAGATCGGGCCCCACCACCAGTAATAATTCTGATTGACCGGGAGGTGCCAGACGAGCTTTTGATCACCGACCCAGAGTGGTTTCACGCTATCAAGCTTGAGTTCCCAGGAGTTCAAGCCCGTGATGTCGTGCTCCACACGGCCAGATTCAGTGATGACGGGCGATGTGCTGCCGAGGTCGAGAGCTAAAGTGCGGAGGCTTTGTGGTTGCTTGTCTGCGGCTGGAATCCACTGGGCGAGAAATAGCTGATCGTCCTTCTGTGTCTGCCCGACGATCTGACCGGACCCGAGATCAATGATCTGCTCCAGGGCATCTGGGTCAGCGGCGGAAGTAATCCGGAGTTTTGCGTTACCGCTGGTTGTTGCGATTGGGGACAAGCGGAAGATCATGCCGCCATTCCAGAGACCTGAATTTCCATCTTCGATCTGCACCAGATGGCCACCGACAGGGATGACGCGATCGGTGCGCCATGCCAGAGGAAGCTGAATCACAGGGGCTCCACTGGCCGTTGGGTCCGTGCTGTGGACGAGGAGTTCCTGGCCTGAGATGGTGACGAAGTGACCTGCGATGAAGCTGCCGCGCCGTGGGTTGAAGTTGTGCTCGATGGTAGCACCGGCGGTCAGTGTGTCTGCGCCAACATTGACGACCTGGATGGCCTTCTGCTGGCCGCCTGAGTTCCAGTCCCAAGTCTGGAAAGGCACCATAACCACGCCCTGATCCGGCAGATACTCGACCGCCTTTTCATCGTAGTTTGCCTCGCTCCAACTGTGCCCGCCCTCGGGTCCGAGCGCCAGGCGTGAGAGCAAGGTGGGAGCAGTGACATCGGCCACATCAAACAGGGAGACGGTGACGCGGCCGCTTTCGACTCCAACGGCGAGGAGTTGATCGCCGAGGGGTTCGAGGTAAGTGCTCCAGCCGGGGACTTCGAGCACGCCGGAAAGAACTGGCGCGGCGGGATCTGCGAGATCCACAATGAAAAGGGGATCGATCTGGAGGAATGTCACCACGTAGAGGCGATCACCGTCAAAGCGGGTAGCATAGAGGCTTTCTCCACGCGCGCCTTCGAGTTCCAGCGCAGCGAGCGGGGTGATGGTGCTGCCTGCGATGGGGAAGGTTTCGACCCAGGTCTGTCGGTCATTCCAGTTCCGCCAATCAAGTGAGACGGCGACGACGGCATCTCCGACGATGCTGATTTTGAATTTATCCTGAATCTGGCCGCGCGGGGTAAAGGTCTTCACGAGGGCAGGTGCCGCCGTGATATCGATAAGGTGAAGAGCGCGCTGCTGGGTCGCATAGTTGCTGAGGTAATTCTGCGTGCCGATGAGCAAATGCCCGCCAGCGGCCTGGAGAACGGCGCTGTAAGCAGGAAAACGAAGTGTGCCGAGCTTGGTCGCTACGCTGAGATCAGCGAGGTCGATACTGGTGAGCACAGCTTCACTGCTCCAGTTCTGATTGTTCGCGCCAGGAGACCAGACACTGCACAGCACGTGCAGCGTGGTGCCGATGAGGCGGCTGTCGGTAATGGCTCCTTCCAGCGGCACTTCGCCAACGATGGCAGGCACGCCACCGGTAACGCGGATGAGCCAGATGGTGGCCGCGCCCTGACGGGCTTTGTCATTAGAGCGTCCGAGCAGCGCCACCTGAGTGCCCGCTTCATCGAGCAGGAACATCTGCTCTCCGCTCGCAGGCAGGCGCAGGCTACCAGTGCGCACGGGCTGCGTGGGATCACTTAGGTCCAGGATCTGCAGGCCACGGTATTGGTTAAAGAAATAGACCTGATCTCCCACGATCTGCCAAATATCAGACTCAACGACCTTCGCGGCTGTGGTGCCTCCCTTGGTGTCTGTGACGGCTGTTGAAGCCATCACATTGCCTGAGTTTACGGATGATTGCACAAGCCCCTGACCGCTGGTGAGATCCTTTCGATCAAAGGTGCGCATCCCGCGCTGGAAGCGCGCGGGGAATTTGGCATTTCGGTAGCCCTGCGCGCGCAGATTGGAGGCAGGGATGTCCGTCGCGAGTTTGAAGGTGACGATCCTCGTGGACCCAGGCAGCACACTCATCGTGGTCGTCGGGGGATAAGCCACTGAGAGCGGCTTCCAGCCTTCGCCGGCCTTTTGTTCCAGCACCACCTGCTGGATGCTACGGTCCACGGCCACGGTGACGATCTTCTTTTTCAACGCGAGGCGCAAAGTCACAGCAGGGGAGGTCGCGGTGGCGGGCTGCGCGGCGAGGTCAGGGGACAGGCTGGATGCCATCGTCAAAATGGCAAGGCAGGTGAGGAGACGTGAGGTCATGACTGGGGTTGGGTTGGAGAGATTACTGGAAAATAGTTCAGAGAGGCAAGGCTCTTGTTGATTTACCTGCCGACTAAGGGGCGGGTGGCGTGGTCGGTTGAGTCGTGGGCTGGACAGGGACGGCGATGACGGCAGCTTGGATGCCGTTGGCTTGGAAAGCCTGGACGCTTGCCTGGATGGCGAGATCCGAAGTGCTGCTGAGCGACATCATCCGCAGGGAGAATCCCGCAGCGTCCATGCTGCTGCCCGTAGCCAGAGTCGTCGTAACCGATCGAACTCCAGAAAGCTCGCTGACTTGTTGAGGTCCGACATTGACGCTGTCTCCAGTGACGGTGGCTGCGAGCAGTTCACCAGGCTCTGGTTGGGAAGGATCTGGAGTTAAAGAGGCTACCGGCTGGAAGCCTGCCTTCTCCGCACTCAGTTGGAACTGCTGCAACTCCTGCTGCGTCATTACACCTTCAGGCGGTGCGGACTCTTCAGGCACCACATAGAGGGCAAAGGTGGGCATCGGGATGCTTCCCAGGGCATCTCGTGAGTCCGTCATCTGTCGGAGCGCTTCCCATTGGCCGCGAGAGATGCTGGCGGAACCATCCTCCATCACGGCGAGGCCCACCAGTGTGGCATCCTCCCAGAGTGCAGCCACACGTCCTTCATCTTCGGCCATCGCTGTGCCCTCCGGTGTGAGGCGGCCTGCCAGCAGATCCCCGAGCGCACGCTTCTCAGTCACCTGGGGGAAGATGCCCTGCTGAAGGATGAGCGTGATGCTCGTGGCCTCCACCTGCACATCGCACCCGGCCAGAGCTGCCACGGCGCGCACGGCTTTGAGATAGGGGATCGTGGCGCTTTGAAAAGTCACCCGCCGCGCTGCTGCACCTGCGGGGACCGTTACACGCAGGGAGCTTAGCGGCAGAGTCTTCAGATAGTCCGCCTGCACGAGCTGCTGCTGCAGGGTCGCCAGGGCCTGGCTCAGGGGCACACGATCCAGCGCCACGCCGTTGAGGAAGAAGTCATCCAGACGCTCTGTCAGAGTCACTTCTGCCACCGGTGCAGCACCTTGCGTGACCGCCATATCGAGAGCCGGCGCGGGGGCGGGCTGAAACTTCGGCAAGGCAGGTGGCATCACAGGTGCCACGGGAACCTTCGGCATCACTTCTACCACCTTCGGCTCTTCTACAGACGCTGAAGGCCAGAGCATCGCGGTGATCAGCCCCATCACCACCAGCACAGCTGCGATGGCAAAACCGCGCATCGAAACCGACGGCTGCGGACGCGGCACCACGATCGTCTTCGTGCGTGGTGTGACGGCCAGGACCTTGCGTGCCTCGATCTCCACATCACGAGCCTTCACCGTGTCTGCAAGCAGGCCATCAAATCTGGAGATAGCGGCAAACTCTGCCGCGCATTCCGGAGACTCCGTGATGCAGCGCCAGAGCAGTTCCGCCTCCTCCTCCGTGGCGGTGTCATCCATCCAGCGGGAGGCGAGCTCGGCAAATTCAGGACTGTCAGCACGAAGAGTCATGATTCGTCCAGAGTGAGGCCGAGCCGACGCTGCACGCAGTCGCGGAGCTGGCGGCGGAGTCGGCTTAGGGTTTGATAAAGGGCATCCAGACTGAGTCCCGCGTCAGCGGCCATCGTCTCGATGCTATGATTCTGGTGATAACGCTCGCGGATGAAGCGTCCGCTGCGCTCCGGGAGCTGCTCCAGGCAATGATGCAGCGCCTTCTCACGGTCCGCCCAAGGAGCCTCCGCCTCATCCGCAGCGAATCCTGCGGAGAGCGCCTCTAGGGTTTCAGCCGTGCAGGACTCCGGTAGCTTTCCACGAAGGCGGCGGTCCTCCAGGATCTTGCGAATGGCGATACCCCGTGCCCAGGCACCGAAGGGCCGCGCAGGATCATAGAGGTCGAATTTCTTCCAAAGGATCATCGCCACCTCCTGAAACACATCTTCCCGAGTCACCACATCCCTCACTGCCGCGCCAATGAACGCCCTCAGATCCGCCTGCACAGGCAGGAAGTAGGGGAGAAATTGGTCGTGGCTTGGGTCAGACATGGCAGGGCTTCACTGTCACTTTGGCAGACAGCCTAGATTCCTGACAAAAAATCTTCAGCAGAGGCCAAATCAGCGATTTTTCACCAGTCGCTGCATTTCATCCACACTGATTTCGAGGTCGATCACCCCGCGCTGCTCGGGCCACCAAAGGTCCAGCGTGCTGTCCTTCACCCACCGCTCCAGCGTCAGGCCCGCGATGTCCATGTGTGGCACCGGATGGGCGAAATCAAAGCCCGCCGGGCGGTCGTGACGCGCTAGAAGCAGGGTGTCGCGGTAGCTGAATTGCTCCCCACCCTCGTGGCTGACGCAGATCTCGCCGAGCGCAGGGCTGTGGAGCACGGGGAGGAAATTCTCCACGGCCATGTAGCCGAGCGGACGCGGCCTGGCATGGCTGCCATCCGGCATGAGCAGTGGGAAGCGGCGGCGCAGCATCGCGGCTATGTCCAGTTGGCCGCCATTGTTCGGGTTATCCAGACGCTTCAGCCAAAAGTCGAGCCGATAGCCCTGCCTCGGCGTGATTGACTGCGGCACGCGGACCACTTCCAGCATCGGTTTGGAAAACACCCGCTGCATTTTCTGCACAGCCAGACGCAGCCGCCACGGGCGCTTCATCGCATCGGCATCGCCCGCCTCGGTGTAGGCCACGAGTTTCTGCATCTCCGGCCCGCGCACATCTTCGGCTGGATTGCCATGCCAGAGCGAATTTGCCGGATAATGCGGCGCGATGGCCGCGACATGATCCTCGCGCATCCAGCGCCACAGACTTTCCTCCTCACGAGTCGTCTCGTTCACCGAGGTGTAGTCGGAAGAAATCACATCCTGCGGCGGCCACTTAGCCTTTCCTTTCGGCACAGGCGCTAGCGCGATGACAGACGCGACATAATCCGGCGGCAGACCAACCAGATGCAGCCCGCGCCAGAGCTCCTGTGCAGGCTCAGCGGGCTTCGTGCCGATATGCAGGGTGAGTTTTGTATCCGTATAGTTCTGCTCCGGCAGCGCACGCCAGTTCCACGGCCAGACATACGACAGCGGTGCCGCCAGCGCCAGACCGCCGATCAGCCACAACCACGAGGCACGAGGGCGGAGTCGCACACTTTGCCACCACGACACCAAAAGCACCGCGAGCAGCAGACCACCCGCCACGATGGCACCGCAGCGCTTTTCTCCGCTCCATTCGGAGGACACGATCACCCACTGCAGCCCCAAGATGATGATCAGCGCCACACAGCTCAGCACGATGTTTTGCCGCATCGAGTTCGCCTGACCGATCAGTCCTGCCACCACCACGCCCAGCAGAGCCGCAGGCAAAAAACCTTCCACGAGCAAGCCCAGCCATTCCTGGAATCCAAAGCCGTAACCAGCGAACTGCGGCAGCCCATGCGCCACCCATGGCAGCAGCAGTGCCAGGGTGAAAAAGATGGCCTTCCCCGCCCACACTACCGAGCGGCCCGCCGGACGCGTGTGAGATGCCACCTCCGCATTTCCCGGCGCATCGGCACGCACGGATCTCGCCACGATGACCAGCGCGAGCAGTGCAGGCACCGTCACTGGCAGCGCCGCTTCCTGCGGTTTTTCACGCAGTGTCTCAAAGCAGGCCAGCATGAGGAAGACCCACTCCAGCAGCACCAGCCCGCGCTGATGCCGCCACTCGTGCGCGACCTGATGACGCACACGGCGGAGGAATGAAGGATGAGTCAAAACAGAGGTCATGGCAGCAGTTCCCAAATCATCTTTTTCGCGTCATAGCGGTAGTCCTTCGCCGACCTGCGGCGGCTTTCGAGGATCAGCGCAGGCACCTCGCGCAACGTGATCTGCCGGCCAAACACCGCGTAATAGGAGTCGCAGAGGCGGAGCCGGACCGAAACGCCCGTCTCCTCGCGCGTGCCCCACCAGCGTAGCAGCCAGCCCAGCGCCGCCGCATCACCTGACACCGCTTCGGCGGCGACGACTTGTGACTCATTGCTCTCCAAATTCACCCGACGCGGCAGTCCCGCATATTGACGATTCACCTCCCGCAGTGCCTGCTCACGATATTTCGGATCAGCCGCCAGCGTCCGCAGGTTGAAACCGTCTGCTGTGCCGCGAAACAGTCTCCAAAGCTCTTCAATCGGTATCTTCTCTTCGTTCACCAGTGGACGGAAAGGCTCATCCGAACCCGACTTCAGCATGGCGATCACCACCGGGATGATCTCGCCACTGTTCCCCTGCCACCACGGCTTGCGCATGAGCTGATGCGTCACCTCTGGCCGACCCGGTTCTGGCAAGAGACGCAGGTAGGACGGCGACTCTTCGCCCTCGCCGCGCTGAAAGCCTGGGATACCCGCATGAAGCAGGATGGCTCCGAGGACATCTCCCTCCTTCTCGATCCTCGCACCCGTGAGCAGCTCGGGATGCTTCACGATGTAGGTCGCGATCAGCTCTCCCATCTCACGATCATTGCCCGGCCACTTTGGCTCCAGGTTTTCAGTCCATGCATGCCGCCCATGATAGCTGCTTGAGGCACTCATCACCGCCGCCACAAATCTCGCCATCTCCTCGCGTGGCGCATCCACGGCAGGACGTTTCAGACCCCGCAGGTGAGTCAGGAACTCCTCACGCGGGTTTTCGCGCTGACGCAGAGTCGGAGCCACCGAGGGCCATTCAGAGCGGTCGTCGAGCTTTTCACTCAGGCGCAGGTCCGTAATCTTGGCCTCATGCCGCGTGCTGCCGATGTAGTCAGGCTTCAGCCACACAAGCTGCTGGAGATTCACCGTCTCTGGTGTCACGCCTGTGCCGGGGCGCAGCACATCGCCAAACGACACCTTTTTCAGCGTGTGCACCCAGCCATGCCGCATCCCACGCCAGTCAGTGAATCCGTTCACCTCCTTCTGCCAAATGAGCCGCTTACCCGGCGCATGGATCATCAGCATCGGATGCAGCGGCCAGAATATGTTTGGGGTGCCGAGCATGCGGAATCCTTCCCTCACCGTCAGCGTGATCGACGTCGGTGATTTCGAGCCTCGACCATCCTTGCCGACTTCGATGTCCACCACCTCCAGCTCAGCCTCTGGCGACGTGATGCGCGCTCCCACCTTCAGCGGCGCATTCCCCAGCTCGCGCATCTGAATCCAGTGCACACCCCAGCGCATGTCCACCTCCACAGGCGTCTCTCGATCCTCCATTTCAGGCAGGTAGGGCAGATACATCCAATTGTAAGTGTTGCCGGAATCCATCGTCAGCGCATCCGCAGGCCATGGCGCGGGCAGGTCGCCACCCAGAGCACGTGCAAACAAGATGTGGCTGGCGGAAGACGGGGTCTTCGATGTCGAATACCTGGCCGGAGAAGTCGGCAGCTCACGACCCTTTTGGCGGAAGATGGAACCATCATCCCAAACCGATGGCACCACACCGCGAGGCAGGTTTTCAAACTTCAGCTCTCCCCTCATCAAGAGGCGCGCGTTCATCTGATCATCCGTGCTAGGATCAGCCCGAATGTCCCGCGCCTGAACCTCGGTTGGCGACTCTTGGAGATGTTTCAGCAAGCCCGCATCCGTCAGCGATTGCTGGGACATGTCCATGATCGGCAAGACGGCGACAACTTGGCAAAGGAGCAGCAGCAGCGCCAACAGTGAGAGCCGCATGAATAAAGAAAGCCCCTGCCGCTGATGCCACACCAGTAGCGCCACCATCAGCGGCCCGATGAGCCCCACCGACTGCACATAGCGCATCGGCTCCACGAGCGGGAATACATTTGAAGGCTCGAAATCGATCAGCTTGAAGACCTGCGTGAGGATCTCTCGCCCATACTCTCCGATCCACAGTGCAAAGAACACCACCAGCGCCACATAGCGCTGCCAGTTCCGAAACAGCAGCACTGCCGGCAGCACCCACAGCGCGACCGCTCCACCCACGAAGCACTGCTCCGCCATGCCGAGCCCGACATCGCCCCATGGCCGCCGCAGCAGCACGAGATACAGCCCCGACTCCAGCGCCATCGGCAGCACCACGAGCAGCAGCCAGACGAGCAACCGAGCCATCCAAAAATGCCGCCGCGCGAGCGGCCGAGTCGCCGAAAACGCACGCCCACCCTCCGCCGAATCCTCTGGTGCTCCGCTGATACCCACCCACAGCGCCACCATCCAAAGCAGCACCGCCATCATCTCATAAAGACCGTAGGTAGCGTCCACTTTCATCGGCAGCACCCAGCCCAAGCTCATTGCCAAATCGAAGCCCAGCACGGCGAGAAACACGACCCACCTCGGCCACAGCCAGCGGAACTCTTTTCGGAAATGATGGAGGACCGAGCTCATGGCTTTTTGGGCTCAAGTTTGGGTTCCGGCATCACCTGAGCCATCTGCTCGGGAGTGATCTCCAGTTCCACGATGCCGCGCTCCTCAGCGCGCCAGAGACTGGCATCTTGTTGATCGATCCATTCATCGTGGGTGCGCTGGAGGATTACCTGTTGCTCACGCGGGTGCCAGAGGCGGACTTCGAAGCCTTGGTTCTCCTCATGGAGCCAGAGGCCGCTGTGATCCTGCCAGATGACATACCGTGGCTCGCGGCTGACGAGGCCGAGAGTGTGGGCCTCGTTCTCGCGCAGTTCCTTGTCTTCGAGCACAAGGAAGAAATCGTCGTCCAGTTCATGCTTCCGCGCGGTGGCATTGCGGAAGGCATCAATGGGTAGCACGGAGGAGGCGAGGCGATGAACGCGGCCGTGCATCTCCCATGCATCGCGCAGCCAGGCGAAGGCATTCAGTTCTAATCTCATGCCGGGACGGATGAGGAATGTGTTTTCTTGTGTCCACATCTGCCGGTAAGGCATGGTGGTAAGGCGTTTCATCTCATGCACGACGAGCCGCAGCCGCCAGGGACGCTGGATGGCATCCTCGCGTTTCAGGCGCATGCTTTGCAGCAGCGCATCAAGCGTCTTGCGACCGTTGTACACCGCATCGTTGCGGATGTGGTCCCGCCAGAGCGTGGTGGCGGGGTAGTGCTTGAAAAGCGCCCGCGTGTGGTCGTGGTGCAGCCATGAGCCGTAGCCGCGTTCGGTGCTCGGGGTGTCCGTGTGGCTGCCTTCGGGCGGCCAGGGCTCGTTTTCACGAACAGGCGCGAATTCGAGGATGCTGACGACCTCATCTTTGCCGAGGCCGGTGATGCGCAACGTGGGCCAGAGGCCGCGTCCGGGCGTTTTGTCCGCCGGATCGGCCTTTCCGAACTTCAAAGCGAGTTTGGAGGCGTTGGCGTATTGATTCTCGGGACGCGTGATCCACTCCGTGCGCCAAGTGTGGTCGATCCAGGCTGAAACAAGCAGCGTTCCGAGCAACAGGCCCGCCGCGCGGAGTCGCCGCCTCGGCACCGTGGCGCACCACCAGGCCGCTGTGAGGCCTGCTAAAGCCAAAAGCGCCGCGACGAAGCTGCCGCAAAGCTGAACACGCTGTGTTGCTGGCGTGATTGGCTCCGGTTCGGTCCAGGTCTGCTGCATGGCCAGCCACACGCCCGCACCGACGAGCGAGAGCACCGCCAGGGCGATTACCTGACGCGAGGACGAAGCCAGCGCGGTCACTCCGCCCGCCAGGGCGCAGAGCAGACCAACCGCGAGCAGCACCGCGCCGCTCATGGCCGCCCATTGAACCGCGCCGAGGTCAAAACCGCGCCAGCCGTGGCTCAGCACAAGCAACAGCGGTAGCAGCACGGCGGTGAAAATGAAAAGAAGCTTCCCGCACCACAACGCCGCCTGTCCCACAGGCCGCGTGAGGCTGAAGGTATCGGTGTTTGAGGGTGAGTCCGCGCTGACGGAGCGCCATACGACAGCAGCACCTATCAGCATGGGCGTGACCGCCAGCCAAAGCTCCAGATTCACATAGGCGAACGGCGAAAACGTGTTCTTCGCCTCCAGGACACGGTGCCACTGGCGCAGGACAAGCACGAGTAGCCACAGCAGCACCATGAACCGCTGGTGCCGCCACTCGACACGGCATTGATGGATGACACGAGCGAAGAAAGGTGCGGCAGTCATGGCTTCAGAAACCTCCAGGCTCGTTTTTCAGGCACATACACAAAATCGCTCACCTTCAGGCGGCGGAAAAAGGGCCGCCGCTCGTGCTCGGGCATGCGTTTGTCCCAGAAGCGACTGCCGTCGGCTTTCAGTAGGGATGGATAGGGGGGACCCGACACCTCGCGGCCCGCATCGCCATCGAGTCCCAGCCATCGCAGGCAAAGCTCGAAGGCCTCCACCGAGCCAAACTCCGCCGCGCACTCCACACTGCGGTTTGACTGCATGGATTGCATCAGCAGGACGGTGTCCTCGAACTCCTCCTTCACCACGGTCTCGATCTGCGGCCGTGTTTCCGGTTTTTTGTCCAGTGCGTGGATGATTTCGCCGTGAAAGTCATGCCGGGCTTCCTGCATGAGTCTCGCAGCCACTTCGGGATCGTCTTTCCAGGCCAGCAGCAGCGCCTTCGCTCCCGGCGGCAGCACGGGGGACGCTAGGAGGCGGGGCTTGTGCCGTTTCGCCACCTCCGCCCAGCCTTTGCGCACGACGAGATCGGCCAGCATGGCGTGACTCGGAGCGCGTTCGACCAGCGCCTCACGCTGATCCTCGTTCACAAAGCCTTCGAGCAGGTTGTTTGGCGGTTTGTTGGACCAGCCGGGCCATTCATGTGAGCGCAGCTCTAGCATCAGCGGCAGATGATGCCGTCCCAGTGGCTCAAACGCCTGCGTGATCTGCAAATGAGACCCATTGGAATACACCGCTCGTGTGCCTGATGCCGCAGAGAAGAGATCATAGACATAGCGTCTGGCTTCCTTCTCGCTGCTTTCAGCGGAGGGCGGATTCAGAGTCGCCACGCGCTCTTGGAAGGCTTTCGTCTCACGTCCGCGGTAAAGAACTTCGGACTCGTCCCAACGGAGCTCGTTGCCCCAATTGGAAGGAATGTCCGCCAGCCGGATTTCAGGCGATTTCCAGCTCGTGCGACTCTGGCCGAGAAAACGACTGCGCAGCAGGATGAGCCGCGCGGCGGCGAGATCGACACCGGTCGGCTCGCCATCGGCATGGTTGAGGATGTTACTCCACGTCACCTCCAGCAGCGAATGACGCCAGCCCGTGTGATCGCCACGCTGGCTCACGATCGTCTGCTTCGTGGGTTCCAGGCGGACCAGGCGCTGCGCTGGCAGATGCAACAGGATGGCCTGCCCGTTTTCCGCATCCCAATGCGCCAGCGATTCCTGATGCAGGAAAAGTGTGAGCGCCCCAGGCTTGGGTCCCTCTGCAGGACTGACGCGCAGGATTTTCCAGCGCACTTCATCACACTCCGCACTGGCATTTGCAACGACGGGCATCTCCAGCGCCAGATCCCGCTGGAACCAGTCCACCATGAAATCGGTCTCGATCCCGAGCAACTCATCGAACTGCGGATGTGGTTCGGAAAAAGCGGCCAGTGGAGTGAGCGGCTGGTCGTTCAGCGTCCACTTGGGCATGTACTCATCATTGGGCATGAACAGCGTGCTTTTGGGGAAGAAGCCACTCAGCACCTGATTCCCGCGATAGACCTCCCACTGCGGGGTGAAGTAGGCCGAAGGACGATACGGATGGTTCTCTGCACTCTCAACATGGCGGGATGAACCTGCCTGAGTGAAAACACTGCTGATAGGTCGAAGCACCACATGCACGTCCTTCATGCCCGTGATTGCCTGCAACTTACCGCGAAGCAACGGGCCAAAACTTTGCTCAGCGCCTTCAAATCGGGCTTCGGCGAGATCGAAGGCCGGTTGGAGATTTGGAGCGAGTTTTTGAACGAGTGCCGCATCTTGCGAAACCGGCGGCGAATCGCCCCACGATCCGAATCGGGCCGCCAACAAGCCCAGCAGGCCCGCGAGCGAGGTCAGCGCAAGGCGTCGCCGAAAAGAATAGCCATGAGTCAGGTGCCGCCAGACCAGCGCGCTGCTCAATAAGGCAAACACGCCCCACCCCAGCGCGAGCATAGGCCAGGTCTGGTAAAAACTGATCGTGCCCGAATCCGCCGTCGCGACATCGAGTAACTTCGACGCGACGAACAGTGTGAGCGCGAGGGTCAGCAGCAGCTTCCACACCTCCCTCCGCTGCCACAAGCCCAGCATGGGCAGCAGCCACGCGGTGAAACCTGCCGCAAAGCAAAGACGCTCCGCCATGCCGCGCAGCACATCTCCAAACGACCTGCCAGAGAGTTCGAGGTAGAGTCCGTTTTGCAAAACGACCGGCAGCACGATGAGCAGCAGCCAGATCAAAACACGCGCCATCCAATACGCCTGCGCGGGCAGCGGTCGTGTGCTGATGAAGCTGCGGTCTGTGCCCGGCCGGTCCTCAGGACAGGACAGCAGCAGCGAAAGGCCGCTGAGCAGAATCACCACCGGCAAATACGCCAGCCAGCTTGGCGACGCCACACCCGCGCGCAGCGGCAGCAGCCACTCCAGATTGACGGCCAGCTCAAAGCCCAGCAGCGCCAGAAAAGCGAACCAGCGCAGCCGCAGATAGAAGAACTCTTTGCGAAAATGATGCCGGACGAGGTTCATGGTTCATTTCCCTTCGAGACGGTAGGCGCGGGCGAGGGCAACGAAGATCTCACGCAGGCTCATGGGGCGGATTTCAGGCGCGGAGGCGGCTGGCAGTGCCTCACGAAGTGCGGTGGCGAGCTGTGCGTCATTTTGAAAACGGCTGGCAGTGAAGCGCAGTGTGCGGCCAGCCTGTTCGGCGTGCAGCCAGTCGGTGGGTAGGTTCACCGGCGCTCGCGCTTGATCGGGCAGCACGATTTCCACAGCACGGAAGCGGCTTTGCAGGCTGTCGCTCGTTTCATCGAGCGCGAGCTGGCCACGATTGATGATCGCGATGCGGTCGGCGAGGCGCTGGACTTCTTCGATGTCGTGCGAGGACACAAAAACGGTCCAGCCTTCCTGCTCGGTGAGTTCGAGGAGGCCGCGGATGAATTCATCGCGCACCAGCGGATCGAGTCCGCTGAAGGGCTCATCCAGCACGACGAGCTTAGGCCGATACGCGAGGCTGCTGAGCAGGGCGGCTTTCATCCTCATGCCGCGGGAGAGGTCTTTGAGCTTCGTGGTGAGCGGAAGGTCGAACTGCTTGAGCAATTGGGCCTCGAAGGCCTTGTCCCAATTCGGATAGAGTGGGCGGCAGTAGTCGAGGAACTGCTTCACAGTCATCCACAGCGGCAGTTCCATGTTTTCAGAGACGTAGCCGATCTGGGTAAACTCCTTCGGTCCTAGCTTGCGTGAATCAACTCCCAGGATTGTCGCGCTGCCACTGTCAGGACGGTGCAGGTTGAGCAGGCATTTGATCGTAGTGCTTTTGCCAGCGCCATTCGGGCCTAGAAAGGCAGTGACCTGCCCCTCCGGCACTTGCAGGCTCAATCCGGCGACGGCATCGGTTTTGCGGAAACGTTTGTGGAGGTTCTCGATGGTGATCATAGGCTTTTGAGGTGGGCGATGACTTGGTTGAGGGTGAGATTGAGGTCGGCGGCTTCCTTCAGCAGCGCCCGGCACTCCGGTGTGATCTGCGCGAGCCGCTCCGCGAGGTCAGGCTGGTCCGGCACCGTGACGACCATGCCGATGCCGGGCCGTGAATTGAGCCAGCCGGCGTCCTTGAGCAGCAGCACGACCTTGTGCGCCGTGGTGGGGCTGATGCGCAGTTCCTGACTCAGGGTGCGCACGCTGGGAAAAGTATCTCCGGCCTTCATCTGCCCCGTGAGGAACGCCTTGCGCACGGCCAGCAGGATCTGGTCGGAGGCGGGCGTGCCGTCGGTGAGCTGGATGGAAAAAGGCAGCATGGGCTAGGTGTGACTAGTGTAACAGCACAACTAATACACTGGCAAATGATTTTCCTGTTTAGCGTTGTCTTGAGTTCTAATTCCTGCCTTCCTTTCGCATGAGTTCAGCTCCATCCACCCGCTCGCCTTGGTATCGCATCCTTTATGTCCAGGTGCTCGTGGCTGTCGTGATCGGCATCGCCCTCGGATACTTCTTTCCAGCTCAAGGGAAGGCGCTGAGGCCGCTCGGCGACGGTTTCATCAACCTGATCAAGATGATGATCGCTCCCATCATCTTCTGTACAGTGGTGCATGGCATCGCCTCCATGAGCGATATGAAGAAGCTGGGGCGAGTGGGTTTGAAGACCATTTTCTACTTCCTCTCCGTCTCCACCCTGGCGCTGATCATCGGGCTGATCGTGGTGAATGTGCTCAAGCCGGGCGTGGGCTTCAATGCGGACCTCGCGAGCCTCGGAACCAAGGACACGGAGGCCGTTCATGAGTATGCGAAGACGGCGGAAAAGACGACGGTCGTCCAGTTCCTCCTGAACATCATTCCCAAGACTTTCGTCAGCGCCTTCACGGAAGGAAATCTGCTCCAGGTGCTGCTGGTCGCGCTGCTCACCGCCTTCGCCTTGATGTCTCTGGGAAATCGCGGCCAGCCACTGCTACATGGCATCGAACGCATCTCCGAGGTCTTCTTCGCGGTCATGCGCATGGTCGTCAAAGCGGCACCCATTGGAGCTTTTGGCGCGATGGCATTCACCATTGGCAGTTACGGCATTGGTTCCCTGCAAAAGCTGCTCTACCTCATGGTCGGCTTCTACGTCACGGCGGCTTTGTTTGTGTTTATCGTCCTGGGATTGATTGCGCGCTGGGCTGGATTTTCGATCATCCGGTTCCTGGCTTACATCAAGGAAGAGATTCTACTCGTGCTTGGCACCAGCTCCTCAGAGACGGTGCTGCCGCTGATGATCCAAAAGCTGCGCGGCCTCGGCTGTGCGCCCGCGACCGTGGGATTTGTCATTCCCACAGGTTATAGTTTCAATCTGGACGGCACCAACATCTACATGTCGATGGCGGCCATTTTCCTCGCGCAGGCCACGAACACCCCCATGGATCTCAGCCAGCAAATCGGCCTGCTGCTGGTGGCGATGATTAGTTCGAAGGGGGCCAGCGGTGTCACTGGGGCGGGTTTTGTCGCCCTTGCGGCCACCCTTTCAGCGGTGCCGGGCATTCCGATTGAGGCTATGGCCCTATTAGTGGGCATCGACCGCTTCATGAGCGAGTGTCGTGCCATTACAAACCTCATCGGCAACGGTGTCGCCACCATCGCCATCAGCCGCTGGGAAGGGGAGGTCACGCCTGAGGTGCTCAATGCGAACCTCCGCGATCCCGTGAAGCTGCCAGAGCCGGGTTAAACCACACCACCACCGAGGAAGAGGCGCAAAATCGCCACGATGGCGACGGCGACATTGATGATGAGGCCGATCTTCCTTTCAGGGAAGGAGCCGAAGATGATGCCCACCACACAACCGGCCAGCGTGGCCCAGAGCGTCCAGCCCAGGAGGGGGATAATCCCAAAGATCATGAGCACAGCGCACACGAGACCGATGACGATGGAGAGAGCCTGACAGAGAGTTTTCATAGCACCGCGAATCAGGAACGAATCCACGTCACAGCCAATCGAATTTTCGTCTGGCATTGTAAACGTTGCGCCACATTCTGGCGGGCATGAGCACCACTCTCATTCGTCACGAAGGCCACACGTCGCGCGAGCGCAGCACCTGCGGCTGGCGGGACCGGCTCATCAGCCGGGAAGATGAATCTTTGCATCCCGCCGCATGGGCTCATGCGGTGGACATTGATGGCGCGAAGCCCCACTACCACAAACGCTCCACCGAGCTCTACTACGTGCTCGATGGCGAGGGCACGGTGTCACTCGATGGCAGCGTGCATGAGGTGAAGAAGGGCTCGCTGGTCCACATCCCACCGGGCGTGGTGCATGGAGCGAAGGGCAAGATGCGTGTGCTCGTCGTCGGCATTCCCGACATCGCCGACGACGATTACTTTCCCGTGGAAACTTAAACCCGGCGCCAGCGCTGGAAGGTCTCGATGGCTTCGTATTGGGCGAGGCCAAGCGAGTCGTAGTTTGTGGCGTTTTGGCGGTTCGACTCGGGCGAGCTGCGCTCCAGCGATGACAGCGCGCCGTAGCGGCCGAGCGCACGGGCTTTGCGCTCGAGCTGGGTGGGACTGAGGGGAATCGCCATGTCGATCTCGTGGCCTTCGAGCGGCTTTTCTTTGCCGCGATAGAGCCAGAGGCTGCATGAGCCGGCCCACTCTTCGCCTTCGCAGGCTTTCATCGCGGCTTCCAGCACCTTGAAGCAGATGCCGGAGACGCTGCTCGGGTCGGCTGCATCGCCGGTGGTGTAGATCTGATGCGGCTTGTGCTCACGCAGCAGGGCGACGAGGACATCGACATCCGCTTTCGTGCTCTTGAAGCGGCGATAGCGGCCCTCTTCGTAGAAGGGCAGATCGAGGAAGAGGACGTGATCATTGTGGACACTGCACGCGTTCGCCGCATCACGCAGTTCGCCGCGCAGGATGAGGGCTTTGAGCTGGCGCAGCAGCGGTGTGTCGGCACCGAACTCACCTTTGTCGGCGAGCATCCCGAGCGCCTGCTGCGCATACGCGGTCTGGGGCGACCACGCGGTGGGATTGCTGACGACGCCGGCGAGTTCGCGCAGTGTCTCGGCGAATTTGTCGGCCTCGCTGTCGGGCACGCGGAGGTTGCCGCTGGTGAGTGAGACGACGCGCACGTCGTGGCCCTGCTCGGAAAGTCGCTCCAAAGTCGCGCCCATGGAGACGACGGCATCCTGCGGCTCGGGGCTGAGCACGAGGCAGCGTTTCGGATAGGGGTTCGCGCGCTCGGGGCGGTAGGTGTCATCTTCGTTAGGCTTGCCGCCGGGCCAGCCGGTGATGGTGTGCTGGAGTTGGTTGAAGATGCGGATGTTGAGCTGATACGCGGGGCCTTGCTCGCTGAGCAGATCGCCAAGGCCATGCTCGTTGTAGTGCTCGTCGGTGAGCTTGAGCACGGGGTTGCTGATCTGATTTGCCAACCAGCAAACGGCGCGGCGAGTCTCGCGAGGAGTCCAGGAAACCGGGCCCACGAGCCAGGGCAGTTTGATGCGCGTGAGTTCGCGCGAGGCACCGGTGTCGATGTAGAAATGCGCGTTGGCGTGACCTTGTAGGAACGACGCGGAGATCGCTTCCGTCATCGGACCTTCGACGGCTTTTGAGACCATCTCGGCCTTGTTGTCGCCCCAGGCCATGAGCACGAGTTTCTTGCCTCGAAGAATGGTGCCCACCCCCATCGTGATGGCAAAGCGCGGCACGTTTTCCTCACCTCGGAAATCTGCGGCAGCGTCCTGGCGCGTCACTCGATCGAGCGTGATGCGGCGCGTGAGCGAGTCGCGGCTGGAGCCGGGTTCGTTGAAGCCGATGTGTCCCGTTCGGCCGATGCCGAGGATCTGCAAATCAATGCCGCCGAGAGCGTCGATCTTTTCTTCATAGTCGCGGCAATGGGCGAAGACCTGATCGCTCGCCACCTTGCCGCTGGGGATGTTGATGTTCGCCTTCGGGATGTCGATGTGATCGAAGATCTGGTCCGCCATGAAGCGCGCGTAGCTTTCCGGATGGTCGGCACCGAGGCCGTAGTATTCGTCGAGGTTGAAGGTGACGACGTTTTTGAAGCTGAGGCCCTCTTCTTTGTGCAGGCGGATCAGCTCGCGATAAAACGGCACCGGCGTGGAGCCCGTCGCCATGCCGAGCACGACGTTCTTGCCCTGCTTCGCCCGTTCCTCGATCAACGCCCGCACCTCGGCGGCGAGCTCCTTTGCCGCAGCGGCAGAGTTTTGGAAAATGCGGGTGGGGGTCTTCTCGTAGGCTTCAGCAGCAGATCGGCGGGGGGCGGTGGACATGGTGGGCGGCTAGGTTGGAGCACCCATACTGGCGCACTTTCCGCTCCGCTCAAGACCGCGAGATGATGGGATGTGGTATCAAACACCCCAGATTCAGGCTTTTCCAAATCCTCCACCGCCCGGTGTTTCGATGATTACGCGATCTCCGGCTAGCACGTCGAAACTGGTGCAGCCTTCGAGTACCGTCTCGATGCCGTCTCGCACTAGCCTTTGCTGACCTTTTTGACCTGAGTGACCTCCATTCAATCCGAAGGGCTGCTCCACCCGATGCTGCGTGAGCAGGCTCACCGTCAGCGGCGCGGTGAACTCGAACTCGCGCACGACTCCATCACCGCCGTGCCACTGACCGGCACCGCCGGAGCCGTGGCGGATGGCGAACTGGCGGAGGCGGACGGGGTAGCGCTGCTCGATGATCTCGGGATCGGTGATCGCGGTGTTTGTCATGTGCGTGTGCAGCGCGTGGGCACCGTGGTAGCCCGCGCCTGCACCGCTGCCTCCGGCGATGGTTTCGTAGTAGCCGAAGCCTGAGCCGCCGAAGAGGAAGTTGTTCATCGTGCCTTGCGAGCAGGCCTGAAGATTCAAAGCCTTGATCAGGGTATCGACGAGCCTTTGGGAGACCTCGACATTGCCACCGACGACGGCGGGATCGCGTGCGGTATCGCCCGTGAACGCGGGATTCAGCAGCGAGGTGGGCAAGATGATCTCCAGCGGCTCCATGAGGCCTTCATTCAATGGCAGATCCTCCTGAAGCATGAGGCGCATGACATACAAAATGGCACTGCGGACGATGGCGTTCGTGGCATTGAGATTGCGCGGATGCACGCCCGAGGTGCCGGTGAAGTCGAGTGCGAGCTTGTCCGCTGACTTGCGCATCGTGACGGCGATCACGCTGCCGTCGTCGAGCTTTTCACTCGCGAAGATGGCGTCGGGCAGGCGCTGGATTTGCTGGCGCATGACCTTGGCGGAGTGATCCAGGATCTCATTCATTACGAGCGGCAGGCTTTCGCTGGCGAGTGAGCGGAGGCGCTCGACACCGTGGAGATTCGCAGCGAGCTGAGCATGCAGGTCGGCGAGGTTGTCGGCGAGGTTTCGGGTGGGATGCAGCGCGGTGGTGAGCAGGGTGCTGACTTCGTCAAAACAGGACTCGCTAGCGCGAATGAGATGTCGCGGTGCGATGACGACGCCTTCCTGAATCAGGCGTGTGGCATTCGCGGGCATGGAGCCGGGCGTGATGCCGCCGATCTCAGCATGATGCGCACGATTGGCGATGTAACCGAGCAGCGCGTCGTTTTGAAAAACGGGCGTGATGAGCGTGACATCGGGCAAGTGCGAGCCGCCGAAGGCCGGATGATTCGTGATGATGGTATCGCCGGGCTGCATCAAGACCGCAGCGGCGACTTCACGCACGCAGACGCCGAGTGCACCGAGATGCACGGGGATGTGCGGTGCGCTGGAGAGCAGTCTTCCTTTCGAATCAAGCAAGGCGCAGGAGAAGTCGAGCCGCTCGCGGATGTTTGTCGAGATGGCGGTGCGGCAAAGCAGCGCGCCCATGTCGCTGACGATGCTGTGGAAGCGATGGCGGAGGAGGTCGCGCTCGATCACGGGCGCGGCGGTGGTGGTGCCTGTGTGATGCAGAATGTGGCCGAAGCCAGCCGCACGTTTCACGCTCCAACCCAGTGACACGACGATGGTGGAGAAGGCGTCTTGGATCAGTGAAGGAGGTGGATCAAGTGTCTCTAAGTGAAGTGGGCACTCCTGCCCGCTGGTTTGGCTTTCGCGCGTGATGGTGCGGATGGAGACGATCTCGATCTCTCGGTTTTGTGGAGGTGGGTAGCCGAAGAGTCGCTGGTAGGCGCTGCGGTAGAGAACAGGTAAGTCGTGAGGATTTGTGAACTCCACCTGGAGCGGCGTGTCCTGGCCTTTGAGCCGGAGTTCGGCGATGCGGGTGGTATGGGCATGGGACCCATGAGTCACATGCGACTCATGGGTCCCATCCGAAGACGCCAAAAACTCAGAGAGCCGCATTCGCACTTCCTTCTCCGTGATCTCCTCCGGCACGGCCTCCTGCAAACCCACCGCGCTCAAAATGCCCGCGTGCTCCGGCACGAGGATCGTCTTCATGCCGAGACTCTCCGCCACGGCACAGGCGTGCTGCGGACCTGCGCCACCAAACGCGAGCAGCGCGTGATCCGCAGGATCGTAGCCTTCGCCGATGCTGATGCGGCGGATGGCATCGGTCATGTGCTCGATGGCGAGTCTTAGCAGCGCGTGGAGCAGCTCCGTTTCGCTCAAAGTGCCGTCGGTTTGCGTATGGAGCTCATGCAAACGCTGCCGAGCCGCTTCGAGATCGAGCGGGATCGGCGCGCGGGTGGGATCGAAGCGGGCGAGGAGCAAATTCATGTCCGTGATCGTCAGTGGTCCGCCTTTGCCATAGCAGGCGGGGCCGGGATTTGATCCGGCGCTTTCGGGGCCGACGGCCAAGCCGTGATGCGTCATGCGGCAGATGGAGCCACCACCGGCAGCGACGGTTTCGATGTCGATGCTCGGCGCGAGCAGCTTCATGCCTGCCACCTCCTGGCTGAAGCGATAGCCGGGGCGTGTGTCGATGCGTGCCACGTCCGTGCTCGTGCCGCCCATGTCGAAGGTGATGATCTTCGTATGGCCGAGACGGCGAGCAGCGTTCGCGGCCCCGATGGCTCCGCCTGCCGGGCCGCTGAGCAGCATGTCCTTCGGGCGGATGTCGGCGGCGGTTTTCAGCCCGCCCGCGCTGGTCATGACATGCATGTCTGGCGACACGCAGCAGATGCCATTTAAAAAGGACTGCACCGGCGCGTGCAGATACGCATCCGCCACCGTGCTCTGCGTGCGCGGCAGGAGTTTGGCAAAGGCGGCGGTCTGGTGGGAAAGCGTGAGGTGCGTGAAGCCTACCTCGCGCAGAATTTCGGCGACACGCAGCTCGTGCTGCGGATGCGCGTGACCATGAAGAAGCGAGATGGCAGCCGTGGTGATGCCTTTCGCCAGACAATCCATGGCTGCCGAGCGAACGGCGGATTCATCGAGTGATTCGAGGACTTCGCCGCTGACACTGAGGCGCTCGGGCACCTCGCAGACGACTTCGTGGAAGATAGGTCGAGGCTCGTGTTTGAGAGCGAAGAGGTCGCTGCGGCGTTGATCGCCGATGCTGAGCAGATCGCCGAAACCTTTTGTGATGAAGAGGGCAATGCGGCCGCCTTTCCGCTCCAGCAACGCGTTCGTGGCTCGTGTCGTAGCGATGCGAAGTCGCAGCGGTGGGAAGGTTTTTCCCGGAGGCGTGTTCGTGAGGATACGGGCACCGAGCACGGGGGCTTCCTCGCCCGTGGTGAGTTCGAGGAGAGTGCCGGGAGGCCAGTGATTCAGAGCGGACTCGTCTTCGATGAGTCGGCTTTCACTTTCATCGACGGCGCGGATTTGAAAGCCGACGAGGAATCCTGGTGGCAAAGGCGGCAGGCCGTGGAGCTGCCCATCGCTGCTCATCACCGCACGCAAGCAGCCGTTGGAGAGCACCTTGCAGCGAGACTCACGGCCCACGGGATCGAGGGCGTGGCAATCAGTAAACGTGCCGCCGGTGTCGGTGGCGATGCGCCAGGGTGCTTCGGGGTTGGTTTTGACAGGATTCACAAGATTGCCAGGATGAACAGGATTCAAACCAGCAGGAGAAGAAATCCTGTAAATCCTGCCATCTTGTAAATCCTGTATCAAAGAGCCGCGACCTCCAAAGCAGTCTTGCAAGCTCGCCAAGCAGCCGCCACCATCGGCGCGCTATGCTGAAACTCGGACTCATTGGTTGCGGAAAGATGGGCGGCGCGCTCCTGCGCGGCGTGGAAAAGGCGTTGGGCAAGAAGGAACTCGCCGTGGCACTGAGCGATGTGGTGCCCGCTGCTGTTGAGGCTTTGCAAAAAGGTCTCACCTGCGCCGTGACGACCGGGACGCCTGCGCAAGTCGCGGCGGCATCGGACGTGGTCCTGCTCGCCGTGAAACCGGGGGACATGCAGGCGCTTTGCAAAGAGCTGTCGAAGGTGAAAGGCAGCCGCCTTTATCTGAGCATCGCTGCGGGTTTGAAGGTGGCGGATTTGGAAAGCTGGCTCGGAGTGAAGCAGCGCGTCATTCGCTCCATGCCAAACACGCCTGCACTCGTGGCGACGGGTGCGGCGGCTTTCTCACGCGGCAGCACGGCCACGGCGGACGACGCGGCACTGGCAAAGAAGATCCTCGGTGCCGTGGGCACGGCGGATGAGGTTTCTGAAAAGCTGCTCGATGCCGTGACTGGCCTCAGCGGCAGTGGTCCGGCGTATGTTTATACGGTGATCGAGGCGCTGGCCGATGGCGGTGTGCTCATGGGCCTGCCACGCGCCACGGCGCTGACTTTGGCCGCTCAAACCGTGGCTGGTGCCGCGAAGATGGTGCTGGAGACGGGCAAGCATCCGGCGGCATTGCGCGATGAAGTCACCAGCCCTGGCGGCACCACGATCGCAGGTCTGGAACAACTCGAAGCCCATGGCCTGCGCAATGCGCTGATCCAGGCAGTGCGCAAGGCGACGGAGAAGAGCGTGCAACTCGGCGCGAAGTAAGGGCGGCTAGAGCTTGCCCTTGCGCAGGATGTGAACGCCCAACATGCCGAAGGTGATCATCGACGGCACGGCGAGGAAGTGCAGCCAGACGATGAGCGTGTTCGCGTAGTCGAGCCCGGCGAAGTTCGAACGTGCCCATTGCAGCACGAGCCAGCCAATGACGAGGCTGATGCTTCCCAAAAGGGTAACGAGCAGGAAGAAGAGGCTGCCTTCATTCATCTCAATGAGCTTGTGCGTGATGGCGCGGGGTTGCTCGCTCTTCTGGAGGAACATGGCGGCGGAGAGCATGTAGATCTGCGTGCCGACGAGTGCGGCGAGCAGCAGCAGCACCTGGCTGTGGACTCCGAAGATGCTGAGCCCGGCGACATTGACGATGCCGGTCATACCAGCGATGCCTTGCAGAACGGTGGCGAGGACGATAAGCAGCAGGCCGCCGAGCTCGAACATGCGTGGACGCTCGGAGAGGATGAAGAGCAGGTGCCTCATGCCATCGCGCCAAGTGCGGAGATGCGGTGTGCGCTCGACGGGTGGCGGACGCAGGCCGGAGACGATCTCGACGGTGCTGGCTTTCTTTTTCAGTGCCTTGATCAGCAGCTCGGAGGCGAACTCCATGCCGCTGGCGCGGATATCCCAGGTTTGGTAAGCGGTCTTTTTCAGGCAGCGGAAGCCGGAATTGCAGTCGCTCAGTTTGCCTTTGAAAAGCAGATTGATCAGGCCGGTGAGCACTGGCGTGCCGAGGATGCGATGCAACGTGGGCATGGCTCCAGGCTCGATGACGCCCTTCATGCGCGAGGCGATACCCATGTCGGCATCGGCCTTCGAGGTGGTTTGGTACAGCTCCAGCGAGTTCTCGTAGAAGTAGGTGCCATCGGCGTCGGCAAACATGACGTATTTGCCCTCCGCCGCTGTGATGCCGCCGCGCAAAGCTGCGCCGTAGCCTCGCTCGGGCACAGGCACCACGCGAGCACCCCGATCTGTGGCGATCTGGCGCGAGTCATCCGTGCTGCCGTTGTCGGCCACGACGATCTCGTATTTCAGCGATGGATCGACTTCGAGCGACTTGCGCACGGCGTCGATGCACAGCGCGATGGTGCGGCTTTCGTTGAGGCAGGGGAAGACAAAGGTGAGATCCATGGAGAATGACGAATGACGAATTTCCGAATGACGAAGCCCGAGTGATGCAAAGGGTCGCCGAAGCACTTGAAGCTTCTGTTTAGACCGCGAGTAGCTCCTTCGCCGCCTTCTCGATGGCTGGCAGGAGCTCCGCAGGAAGATCGATCAGGAGGGGCAAGGCAGGACCGGTTTGTGCGATGCCAGCAAGTGCCACGGCGTGATGCAGGACGAGGATGGGGCTGTGCGCGTTGCGGAGGTCTTCGAGCGGCTTGAAGATGGCGCGGATCTGCTCGGCTTTCTCATAATCACCGGCATGGATGGCGTGCATCATGTCCGTGCTTAGCTGGGGCTTCACGCAGACGCAGCCAGCGGTGAAACCGGTGATGCCGAAGTCGCGTAAATGGATGATAGCCGGTTGCTCGCCGATGCCGGACACGATGAGGTCGGTGTTCACCAGCGTGATGAGTTTGCTGAGGTAGGCGTCCTGCGCGGGGTCAGGCTTCACGACGGCGTATTTGATCCAGGAGATGAGGCCGTCATTCACGAGCTCAGCGGCGAGCTCGGGGGTGATGTAGGACTCGTCTTTGATGTAGAGCACGGCTTTCAAACCGGAACGCTCGACGAAGTGGCGGATGGCGGTGGCCACACCAGCGGGCTTAGAGGGGAAGAGCGTGGGCAGAAGCATCGCCGTGGGGAACTCATGATCTTTGAGCATCGCGGCCTGATCCATCGCGGTGCCATACATGGGGCCGACGCTGGGGACCATCCAGAGATCCTCGGGGGCAATCTCACGCAGCATGGTGAGCAGGGCGGGATACTCGGAAGGGGCGATGTTGTAGAGGTTCGCATTGCCTCCGTAAAGCAGGGTGCGGATGCCGCCGGCATACATGTGATTTACGAGCTTTTCGTTTTCCGCACGGCTGAGACTGAGGTCGGCGTTCCGGCACAGCGGCGGGACGGCGATGACGGAGCTGCGGAGATCGGCGGTGGTGACGGGCGTGGTCTTCATGCGGGCGCGCATAGAACGGAGGCCGGGCTTTTGGGCAAACGGAAAGCTGCGGGAAGAACGGGCGCGTTCAGTCCACAAACAGGAACTCATTCGAGTTCAACAAAGCGTGGCAGTAGTCGGCCAAAGCTCCTTGGAAGCTGCTGGCGAGCTTGGTTTGCTGCTCAATGAAAGTGACCCCGGTGGTGATCTCCTTCTCGGTAGCAATTCGGGAAAGGCAGAGACGAGTGGCAGCGGAGATGATGGCACGGGTATCGGAGCTGTGCTTCTCGGTCAGGGTGGTGGCGAGCTTCGCGGCAGTGTCGTGGGCGAACTCGGAGTTCAGCAGCGTAAGGGCTTGCGGGGCGGTGGTAGATTCATTTCGGCGGGCGCAGCTTGTTTGCGCATCAGGCCGGTCGAAGAGATCGAAGAGCGGGTGGCGGAGATTACGGCGAGCGAACACGTAAATGCTACGGCGGGTGTGCTCGGTGACATCGTCCGTGATCTTGTACTGACCTTTCAGCAAGGTGTCGCTGACTTCCTTGGGCATGGGCAGGCGCACGCCGGGGCCGCCGGGTTTGAGATTGAGCTGGCCAGAGACGGCGAGCATGGCATCCCGCAGCATCTCGCCGGTGAGCCGGCGTGGACTTTGTAGTTCGGCCTTCAGGCCGTCAGGAGCTCCTGAACGGCCTGAAGGCCGAACTACGAGCGAAGACTGCCGATAGGTCGGCGACATGACGATGAGCTTGTGAAGCTTTTTCAGGCTCCAGTTTTGCTGAGGAAGCTCGGCGGCGAGCCAGTCGAGCAGGGCGGGATTGCTGGGAGCTTCTCCCTGATGACCGAGGTCGCCAGGGACGGCGGCGAGTGGTTTGCCGAAGTGCTGCTGCCAGAGTCGATTCGACATGGCGCGGAGGAAAAGGGCGTTGTCCTTGCTGGCGAGCCATTGGGCAAAGGCGGCGCGGTCGGACTTGTCCGTGCTGCCGAAGATGCGCGGGATGGCGGGTTTGATCTCGGGCCCGGGGCGTTTGAAATCACCACGCACGAAGACGGTGCTGGCGGGCACGCCTTCGGTAAAGACACGCACGCTGGGGCCGAGCGGCTTGCGCTCTTTGGGCAGGACGGTGTTATCAAAGAAGGCGCGTAGGCGGTAGAAGTCAGCCTGGCTGATGGGATCGTAAGGGTGATCGTGGCACTGCGCGCAGCCGACGGTGAGCCCGAGTCCGACGGCACCGACGGTGCTTGTGATGTCGTTCAGCAAAACGTGGCGGCGCTCAGACTGGTTGTTCAGGTCCGGCATGTCCGGCACGGTGAAGAGGAAAGCCGTGGCACTTGCATCGCCGTTTGGAAGAAGATCGCCAGCGATCTGCTGCTGCACGAATTGATCGAAAGGCATGTCGTCATTCAGCGCTTTGATGACCCAGTCCCGATACTGCCAGGCGCGACTGCGCTCAGCGTCATACTCAAAGCCATCTGTCTCAGCGAAGCGTGCGAGATCGAGCCACCACTGGGCCCAGTGTTCGCCGTAGTGAGGAGTGGCGAGAAGCTCATCCACGAGTGCCTCATAATCTTTCTCCACGTCAGTGTTTAGCGGTGGCAGGCCGGTCAGATCAAAAGTCACCCGCCGGATGAGCGTGGCAGCATCGGCTGGCGGGGACTGCGGCGGCGAGAGCTTTTCGAGGCTGGCATCCGCACTCGTTTTCGCCAGCGGCTGGAAGGCCCAGTGCTCACGGTCCTTTGCCGTGATGGGCGGCTCATCCTTCACCGGATCAGCCGAGGCATGAATGGCGACGGCATGGGATTGCGTCACGCCGAGCAGCATGCCCAAAAGTACCATCGTGATTCGCAGATGCTTCGTCATTCGATCAGTCGGATTTCATCATTCCTCACGCCAGCACGCCCTTCACCACATGGCACTCATTCACACCAGTGAGCTTTTGATCGAGGCCGTTCAGGCGGAAGGTGAGGCGGTCGTGATCCATGCCGAGGAGGTGCAGGATCGTGGCGTGGAGGTCGTGGATGTGGACTTTGTCCAGCGCGGCACGGAGGCCGAACTCGTCGGTGGCTCCGTGGACGTGACCGTGCTTCACCCCGGCACCAAAGAGCAAGGTGGTGTAGCCCCAGGGGTTGTGATCGCGACCCACGCCTTTTTCACTCATCGGCATGCGGCCAAACTCGCCGCCCCAGATGACGAGTGTGTCATCGAGCAGGCCGCGCTGCTTCAGGTCGCGGATCAAACCGGCGACGGGCAGGTCGGTGCGGGCGCTGTAGTCGCTGTGATTTTTTAGGACGTTTTCGTGGGCGTCCCAACCATTCGTATCGCCGGAGTAAATCTGCACAAAACGCACACCGCGCTCGATCATGCGACGGGCGAGCAGGCAGCGGGTGCCGAACTCCTTCGTCGTCGGATGGTCGATGCCGTAGAGATGCTTCGTGGCTTCGGTTTCGCGGGAGATGTCCACGGCTTCAGGCGCGGCGGATTGCATCCGAAAGGCCAGCTCGTAGGCGCGAATGCGGGCATCCAGCACGCTGTCGCCCTCATGCCGGGCGAGATGGGTGGCATTCATCTGCTGGATGAGGTCCAGCGTGGCACGCTGACGAGCGCTGTTGTGCGGGCTTTTCAGATCCAGGATGGGATGCTCGCCAGCACGCATGGTGGTGCCTTGATAAGTCGCTGGCAAAAAGCCGCTGCCCCAGGCTGGCGGCCCGCCTTTTAGCCCACCACTGGGATCAGGCATGACGACAAAGGCGGGCATGTCCGCGTTCTCCGTGCCGAGACCATACGAGACCCAACTGCCCATGCTCGGCTTGCCCATCTGGATGGAGCCCGTGTTCATCTGATAGACCGACTGCGGATGATTCACGCTGTCGCCATGGCAACTGCGGATCACGCACATCTCGTCGGCCAGCTCGGCCATGTTGGGCAGGAAGTCGCTGATCTCGATGCCGCTCTGCCCATGCTTCCGAAACGGCTTCACCGGCGCGAGCAGCGGGTTTTGCGCCACTTTCCGCCGAGTCTCGACGGCTCCGTAGCTATCTGGCAAAAGCTTGCCCGCATGGCGGATGAGTTCGGGCTTCGGATCAAAGAGATCCACATGACTCGGCCCGCCATGCATGAAGAGCCAGATGACGCGCTTCGCCTTCGCCGGGAAGTGGGAGCGCCCTTCACCGCCCAGCGCATCGCTTTGCAAAAGGTGCGAGCAGGCGATACTGGACAAGCCCACGCCCGTGCTGCCGAGAAATCGGCGGCGAGAGAAGAAAGTCGGTGAGTCCATGGCGGGAGAACGTGCTCATCCAGCCACATCCATCATCTCTCTGCGTCATAGTCGCCGAGCTATCCCGCTGAAGCTTTCGAGGAGAAACACCGACCTGCGAGGTGCGGCTGGAATATCCCTATGTAGAAACTCCTCGCTTGGCGCTTCGGCTTGCGCGTTCAGAGCTGGCACTTGTTCCTGCAGGGCTACTTTTTGCTCCGTCAAGGGCAGCAATTAACCCCTGGCACTCCTAGGCGGTGTTTGAAAACCCTCAACAACCGTATCTGAGCCAGTCGATGATGGAGGCGAATTGAATGAGGGAGAGGAAGTGAAGGGCAAGCTTGTCGCGCCTTGTGCTTGAGCA
>NZ_JBILYB010000184.1:0-10140 GCF_044378005.1 Prosthecobacter sp. | reverse complement strand
CTCTGGACCGCGCCGAAGCTCCGGTGGGCAGCGGGTGGAACTCGGCCATGGGATACTTCACCTCCAGCATGACTCTTCAGAGTGACGGCACCTCCAGTGAGGCCTCCACCTGGTCATTCCCCGCGCTGGCCTTCAGCCAAGGAGAGCTCGCCTACATTTGGACTTACAACACCCAGACCCTCGTGCCGAATCTCAGTGAATGGGCCTTGTTCACGAACGGCTTTGACGGCAACGCCACGGACGACTGGCTGCTGCCGTCACCGACGAGCCAGACAAACCTCCCCTGGGACTGGCGTCTCACGAATGCCACGTTTACCCCCTTCGGCGCGATCAATGACACCCAGGGGCCCGGCGACTACTCCAGTGATCCGGGTGTCTTCGATCTCCAGACGCACACGACTCCGATCCCTGAGCCCGCCTCTGCACTCCTAATCGCGTTGGCGGGATTGACTAGCTTCATGCGCCGCAGGCGGATGTAAAACAGATCAAGCCCTTGGTGCGGCCCAATGCTCACGATACTCGCGTCGCAGCAGTCTTGAAGTGTCGGCATCGCCAAGGAACTGCTCTTTAATCGGATCAAACACCAGCGCCCGACGTGCCCGTGCGGCGATGTTGCCGAGGTGGCAGAGCGAGGTGGAAAGGTGATTGATGGTGATGTCCGCATTGAGCTTCGCGCCCGTGCGGATGGCATCGAAGAAGTTCGCATGATGCGCGGCGAGATCTGGGCCTGAGGTTGGTTTGATGTCTTCGAGCAGTTTGTTTTGCCTGCCAAAGATCTGCCAACCCTTGGCTTTGCCGCCGATGATCATGCCCTCCGTGCCATACCACGCGCAGCCGTTTTCGTGACCTTCCTGCACATAGGGCGACCAGTCTCGCTGCTCGTAGATGAGCTGCTTCGTTTTGCCAGCGATGTCATATTCGAAGCCGCAATAGAGCGTGTCCGGCCACTCCTGATCATCATCAAAGAAGAGCTTGCTGCCCTGGCCGATGATGCGGTTCGGATGCTGCTCCACGCCGAGGCCCCAGCGGGCGATGTCGATGTCGTGCACGCCGTCATTGCCGAAATCACCCGCGCCGAAATGATGAAACCAGCGCCAGTGTGCGGGATGGTAAGTGCTCTTGAATGGCACTTTTGGCACAGGGCCGAGCCAGAGTTCATAGTCGAGTTCAGCAGGCGGCGCGCTGTCAGGCTGATGGCCGTGATTTTTGCGGAGCTGACTGTTCCAGGCCTTCGCCACCAAGACATCACCGATGATGCCGCTGCGCAGTTTCTCGACGATGCCGATGATGTGCGCTGTGCTGCGGCTTTGAGTGCCCACTTGCATGACGACTTTGTTTCTCGTCGCTGCCTCGATCATGAGCCGACCTTCACGCAGGTTGTGAGAGCATGGCTTCTCGACATACACATGCTTGCCAGCGCTGGCGGCAAGAATCGCACCCGGAGCATGCCAGTGATCAGGCGTGGCCATCAGCACGGCCTGCACCGTTTTGTCATCAAACACACGACGCATGTCCGTGACGACCTTTGGCGTCTGGTCGGTGAGTTCATGGATCAATTTCGCCGCTGTCTCGGCGCGCTTCGAGTCAGCATCGCAGACATAGGACACGATGAAATCGCTGCGTTGGCACATCGTCTTGATGTGGTTCGTCCCCATGCCGCCGGGGCCGATGAAGGCGAGGTTAATCTTGTCCGCCGGGGCACTTTTGAGCAACGCTGGTGCTGCCAGGAATGCCATGGCGGAATGACGAACGAACTGACGGCGGGAGAGCGTGTTCATGATGAAGTCTGGTGGGTGGACGGGTGATCATACGGCGGTCGATGACCCAGCCTTCCGGGCTCGAGCGGCGTCTAGGTGATTTTCATTCGGAATGATGAAGCGGAGGTGCCGACACCGTAATGCTCCCCTCGTCGCATCCAACCACTCTGATGAAACACACGCTGCTTCTCCTCGCTCTTCTCGGCACCACGTTCGTCCACTCTGAAGACAGCCGTCTCCAGCCGCCGAAGGATCTGAACGGCTACTTCCCCTTCAATCCGCCATCGTCCTTGAGTGAATGGGATGTGCGAAAAGAACAGGTGCGTCGGCAGATCCTTGTGGCGGAAGGCTTATGGCCCATGCCGACCAAGACGCCCCTTAATGCGGTCGTGCATGGCAAAATTGAGGGCGATGGCTACACCGTCGAGAAGGTGTATTTCGAAAGTGCTCCAGGCTTCTTTGTCACTGGCAGTTTGTGGAAGCCCAAGGTGATCAAGGGCAGGGTTCCGGGGGTGATGTTTGCCCATGGGCACTGGCAGGATGCGCGGCTCTCATTGGGATCGGACGATAAAGTGCGCGCGGAGATCGCCGCCGGTGGAGAGCGCTTCGAGCGCGGTGGAAAAAGCATCTTCCAATCGCTCTGCATCCAACTCGCGCGCATGGGCTGTATCGTCTGGCAGTGGGACATGCTCAGTGATTCGGATTCCATCCAGTTCTCCCGCGAGATCGTGCATACCTTTGCCAAACAACGGCCCGAGATGAACACGACGGAAAATTGGGGGCTCTACAGCCCACAGGCCGAGGCACATCTGCAATCCATCATGGGCCTGCAAACTTGGAACGCTGTGCGCGGCCTGGATTTCCTGCTCTCGCTGCCCGAAGTCGATCCCGAGCGCACGGCCATCACTGGCGCGAGCGGCGGTGGCACACAGACCATGCTGCTCGCGGCCATCGACGACCGCATCAAGCTCTCCTTCCCATGTGTGATGGTCAGCACCTCCATGCAGGGCGGCTGCACTTGTGAAAATGCCAGCTTGCTGCGCATTGGCACGGGCAATGTCGAGTTCGCCGGACTCTTCGCGCCGAAGCCTCAGGGCATGAATACGGCGAACGATTGGACGAAGGAAATGGCCACGAAAGGATTTCCTGAACTTCAGAAGATCTACGAGACGCATGGCAAGAAGGACAATGTCATGCTTCTTCGTGGCGAGCACTTTCCGCACAACTACAACGCTGTCACCCGCAGTGCTTTCTACACCTTCGTGAACAAGCACTTCAAACTTGGACAATCATCCCCGGTGATCGAGCAGGATTACGAACCGCTGACGAAAGAGCAGCTCACCGTCTGGGATGACAAGCACCCTGCGCCCAAAGCTGCTGACCCTGAGTTTGAGCGCAAGCTGCTCAAATACTTTGCCGATGACGCGGACAAGCAACTCCGTGCGGCTGATCCTTCATTGCTTCGTCAGGCCATCGAAGTCGTCATTGGACGTAGCTATGACAAGGCAGGCCAGGTCGAGTGGACGCTCAAAGATAAGCAGGATCGAGGAGATTTCCTGGAGATGACCGGCACGCTCATCAACAAGACCTACAACGAGGAACTCAACGTCGCCTGGCTCTATCCGAAGCAGTGGAATGGCCGCGCTGTCATCTGGCTCGGCGATGACGGCAAGTCGGTGCTGCAAAGTGATGAGGTAAAGAAGCTCGTTGCCGGTGGAGCCACCGTGCTTGGTGTGGATCTGCTTCTTCAAGGTAGTGAGCCGGTGAAGCAAACCGCCGTGGTGAAGAACCCTCGCGAGTTCGCCGGTTACACGCATGGCTACAATCATGCTCTCTTTGCCCAGCGAACCCATGACGTGCTGAGCCTCGTGTCCTTCCTCCGGAATGCCAAGGTCGGCTCTCATGCGAATCCGAAGACGGTTTGCCTCGCCGGCTTCGGCTTGCAGACGGGACCTATCGCCATTGCTGCCCGAGCATTGGCGGGTGAAGCCATTGACCGTGCTGCTGCGGATACACACGGCTTCCGTTTCGGCAAAGTTCTCGATTATCGTGATCCAATGTTTCTCCCCGGTGGTGCCAAATACCTCGACCTGCCCGGCATGATCTCGCTCAACGCGCCGCATCCGCTTTGGATCAAAGGCGAGGGCAAATCCCCGGAAAGCTCTGCTGTGGAGTGGCTTCTGAAGTGAGGCAAACTTTCGACTCGACGTGGTGTTGGAGATTTCGGAGCATCTCCACCATCGCATGAAGTTTCTTTCCACGTTCCGAGCCAAGCTGATCCTTTCCATCTTTCCCATTGTGGCGGGAGTGACGACGGCGGCACTCCTGCTGGCGGAGTGGAAGTTCAGTGCCGCTTATCAGCGCCTTTTTGAGGAGCAGTTCGAAGGTCTGATCGGCGCTGTGACCCAGGCGAAAAACAAGCGCTCCGAAGCTCTTTCTGAAGTGCTGGAGCGACTGGCGCAGAATCAGGAGGTGATCGCAGATATGAAGAAAGGCGACTTTCTCCGCGCTGGCATGACGCTGCGCCCAGCACTGGAATCTCTGGCTCAGGAGCGACTGCAAAGTGAGTTTGGAAACGTCGGCCCCCGGCAGGACAACAAGCCGGGCTTTCGCGGTGCTGTGATCAATCGTCAGGACAAGCCAAGACCAGGGTCTCCTTCTGCAGGGGGCGGTTTTTCGGCTCCATTCATTGCGCTGATTGATGGCAAAGGTGACTTCGTGCTGAACCAGAAGGGCCGTCCCGGTGCTAACAACCTCACGACGATGCCAACCAATACCGAGATGGTGAATCCCAGATCATCCAAGATGCCCTGGCTGAGTGATCGCAAGTTCGCTGAGATTTTGACCGAGCAGCAGGTCGGTTATTTGATCGTGGAGGCAGGCGAGCGGCGTGGCGAGCAGGTGCGGGAGGTCTTTGTCACTCCCTTGCGCGATCCGAAAACGCAGGAGTTCCTTGGGGCTCTGGTTTTTGGTCTGCCTTTGCCCGTGGTGGCTGAACGGGCGCTCTATGAGCAGACAAAGCGGGGTGAGTTTGGTGAGATCATGGGTGGCATCTTTGTGGAGGGGAAGCTCGTCTCCAGCACGGTGCCCGAAGATCAAAAGGAAGCCGTGGCAGCCGCCGTGGCGGAATCAATGCAGCATTCGCACAAGGACCATCGCCAGATCCTGGTGCCCATTGCGGGTGTGCAGCATCGGCTCATCTACCGGGTGCTGAATCCTGACAGTCCATTCCCTCAGGCAGCTCAGGTGAACTTTTATTCGCTGGCTCCTCTCCATGCTGAAATCAAAGACCTTCGCCGCAGTTCCATCGGGCTTGGCATGGTGGCGCTGGCGATTGCGCTCTTGCTTGTGTTCATTGTTTCACGCGGACTTTCGGGGCCGGTCAGTCGGCTCGTCACGGCCACTCAGGAGATCGAGCGGGGCAACTTTGAATTCAGAGTGCCGGTGACACCGGATGAACTCGGGCGCGTGGCTCAATCCTTCAATGAAATGGCCGCCGGACTCGCTTTGCAGGAGAAGTATCGCAGCGTTTTGAATGCGGTGGCGGATCGAACCGTGGTCGGGCGCTTGATTGATAATCCCGGAGCACTCGGTGGCGAGCTGAGGCAGGTGACGATGCTCTTCTGTGACATCCGTGGTTTCACGGCACTCACGGAGCACATGCCGCCGCATGAGGTCATCGAACTGTTGAATGATCACATGACGGCGCTGACAGAGGTGGCCTATGCGCATGGCGGCACGGTGGACAAGTTCGTCGGCGACCTCATCATGGTGCTCTTCGGTGCACCGGAAGGCACTCACGAGGATACTGTGAGCGCCGTGAAGTGTGCGCTGGCCATGCAGACGCGGCGGCGAGAGATGAATGTCACGGCCAGGCATCCTCTGGAGATCGGTATCGGCCTCTCCACGGGCACGGTCGTGGCGGGATGCATGGGCTCAGACAAGCGTCTGAGCTACACCGTTCTTGGCCATCATGTGAATCTGGCCTCACGCCTGTGCAGCATTGCGCAGGCGGGGGAGGTGATCGCAGATCCAGCGACGGTGGAGGCTCTGGAAGGCTGCATCACCACACAGCCATTGCCTCCGATGCAGCTCAAAGGCTTCTCCGAACCTGTGCAGCCGCATCGCGTGCTGAGTTAAAGCATGAGGCCAAGCAAACGCTCACGAATCTGTGCACGCCACTTCGTCAGGTAGGCGAATTTGGCCTGCAAGGCCTGAAGCTCAGGCCACACGCTGCTGTCATCGATGGCGAGACGTGCATCACATTCGGGCAGAGCGGTTTCCAGCCGCTGCCATTCTTCTTCGATGGCTTCATTCAAGCATTCCAAGGATTCGCGCAGTTTCATTTCTTCACTGGCGAGCAAGGCCTTGGCGAGTGCACTGGTGGCAGATTGCTTGCGAGAGAGGAAAGCGGCGGACTGCTGGAGCAGCGGGCCGAGTTTTTCAAAGAGGCTCATCAAGCCTGCCTCCAACGGTATGGCACGCCATCCAAGGCCTGAGCCTGTATCAATGAGATGCTTCAGTCTGGTGACGGGAGACTTCAGAGTCTCCAGGACGGCATTCAATTCTGCGCTGAGTTGTGCATCACCTCCAGCTTGATCGGGATGCGCTGTCTTGGTGGCTTCAAAGTAGGCTCTTTGCAGCTCGGCTTCATCCAAAGAGGCACGTGGTGGCAGGCCGAGCAGTTGGAAGCAGTCGGTCATCGCAGAAATCAGGCCGCGAAACTCTCCCCGCAGGAGCAGGTGACGACGGCGTTTGGGTTTTTCACTTTGAAGCCGCCCTGCTGGATGTCGTCGCTGTAATCAAGCTCGGAGCCGGTGACAAAGAGTGCACTCTTGGGGTCGATGACGACTCGCACTTCATTCGTGATCACCATGATGTCTCGGTTCGCCGGGCCATCGACGAGGTCCATCTTGTATTGCAGGCCCGAGCAGCCTCCGCCGACCACGGCCACGCGGAGCGCACCGTTTTCGGCACGGCCTTGCTTTGAGAGCAGGCTGAGGAGTTTGTTCGAGGCATTTGGCAGCACTTTGATCAGCTTTTCATTGCCGATCTTGAAGCTGGGTGCCGGAGCTGTTGCGGTAGCTGTCATCAGTGGGAATACGACTCAGGCCTTTGGTTGTGCTGCAAGCCATTGCTCGAAGAGTTCGCGTGGTGCCTTGTACTTCGCGCCGCAGCGAGGGCAGGTGATGTCGGCATGGCCGTCTTCGAAGATGTAGTCGAGGTCGTCTTTCGGCAGGCGGCTGAGCATGGGGAACATGCGATCCACCGTGCAGCCGCAATCGAAGGTGTAGCCGCGTGTTTCGAGGAGCGAGAGCTGTTCGGCTTCATCGAGTTTTGGGATGTCTGCTGCGCTCAATCCTTTGAGCCATTCGAGGTCGGCATCCGGCTCGGCGGAGATCTGCACGAAGTCCTCTTCCGGCATGCGGAAGAAGCGCGTGGGGCGCTGTTCGCTCTGCGTGTAAAATTGCTCCACGGCAGACAAGACATCGCCGCCGGTGAATTCGATCATGCTTTGCCGGGGCTGCATGTTTGGGCGTGAGGTCTGGGCGATGATGAGTGACTTGCCCATGTCCTTCACATCATCCGTGAAGATACGCCCGGTCACCTGACCCTGTGGATAGCCACCGCCGGTGACGAAAAGATTCAGCAGGGGCGCATGGACGTTGATCGTCCATGCGCAGCGTTCGTCATGCGGGCGGGAACCCATGTGCAGTGCCATGGCTGCCAGTGCCTCCTTGAGCATCGTGTCCAGCTTCTCCTCATGCTGGATGCCGTGCTGCATGAGATGCAGGTAGTAATCCATGTAGAGATCTGTGAAGTGGCCGCGCACGAGCAGGCAGTTCCGATGCCGCACGAAGTAAGAGCGGAGTTCGACGATGGCGAGATCGGTGGATGGCATCGGAGTAAAGGTAAGGGGAGAAACAAAAAAGGCAGGGGACGGGAGACATGACTGGCTCACCGCCCGCTGCCCTTGGATCAAGCTCAGAGAGGCTTGATGGAGATGTCCTTGTAATAGGTCACGCTCTTGGGGTCGTGGCCCTGGATGGCGATGGTGCCTTCGCTGAGCTTGCGGCCCGGCATGCCTTTCAGTTCTTTGGAAGGATCCCAGCCTTCAGGCTCGGTGAACTCGACGGTGGTAACACCATTCACCTTCAAGGTGATGTGCTTGCCTTCCACGCGGATCACATAGTCGAACCATTCGTCATCCTTGCTCGGAGCGGCGGGGACTTTGATATGCTTGCCGCCCTGGGGCTCGGCCTGACCTTCCTTGAGTGCCAGGATGTTGATCACGCCGTAGAGGCTGCCGGTTTTCTTCGGGTCGGTGTGGGTGCTGTTCACTTGGCACTCGTAGCCGGCATCAGGCCAGCCTTTGTCCTGGAACTTGGTGTGGAAATAGACGCCGCCATTGCCCCCAGCAGTCGTCTTCACCTTCATTTTCAGCTCGAAGCTCTTGAAGCTCGCCGCGCCATCCTGGCCAACGTAGAAAATGTGCGCGCGGCCACCGGCCACTTTGAGTTCGCCGTTTTCCACGGTGAAGACGCCGGGGACTTCGTCGTTGGATTTCCAGTCGGAGAGATCCTTGCCATTGAAGAGGGAGATCCAGCCATCGTTGTCCGCGGCCGGAGCGACCGTGGCGATCAGTGCGGCCACGAGGGCCAAAGTGAAGCGGTTGAGTTTCATAGGGCCGCGCCGATACAGTGGACGGGGCGGCTTGTCCAGTGGTGGGAGATATAGGCCCTGATGGACTGGCGACTCTTTTGAGGGTCACTTCCCGAAGCACTGCACGCGTCCATCCATGGTGCTCACATACACACGGCCCTGTGCCACGGTGATGCCATCCCACACTGGAGGAGACGTGAGTTCGAGGCCGGTGGATTGTTCGCCGGTTTCGGTGTTCACGGCCCACATTTTGGCACCGCGGCGGCCTTCGAGGGCTTCGTTTTGTTCGTTGAGCTCTTGGAGGATGGCGGGGTCTTTGGCGGCGAGGCGTTCGAAGGCGTATTCTTCGTCGATGGTGTCGGGGGCGCCGCTGACGAGGACGGTTTTGCCAGCCAAGGCCATGCTGCGGGCGACGATGGGGACGAAGCGGTCCCAGGTGTGTTTCACGAAGCTGCCGCCGCCTTTGCCGCCTTTGTTTCCAGCGGCGGGTTTGAACCAGAGGGCGGCTCCGACTTTGCCTTTGCCGGTTTCGACGCCAGCGCCGATGCCGTGAGCGGCGTTGGCGGAGCTGTCGCGGCTGTCGCCGTTGTCGAAGTTGCAGATGAGGACGGCGTCGGTGGGCTTGGAGTCGGGGGATTCAAAGCGCTGCTGCACTTCGGCGGCGGTGAGGGCTTTGTGATAGAGGGCGAACTGGTCGAGCAGGCCGCTGAAGCCTCCGGCGCTGCCTTCGGCGGCTCCTTCGCCATTGCCGAGATACATGGGGCGGGCGGGTTTGGCATCGACGGGGGTGCCAGTGCCTGAGGCGACGAGTTTGCCATCAATGTAGAGCGCCATGTTGCCATCGGTGGTGAGGGTGCCGACGAGGTGGTGCCAGCCTTCGCTCAGAGCTTCCGCGGAGACGATGGTGATGAGTTTGCTATCGCTGCGGATGTGCCACTGCGGTTTTTTATCGCGAATGTCGAGCACATAGCCGCGTGCGGGGCCGCCGTGGTGGAGGACGGTGCCGTTGGCAGTATCCGGAAGCACCCAGGCTTCGACGGAAAGGGCGGCCTTGGCGGGATCGAGCGCGGCGGCATCGGGGAAGAGCACGGAGCCGGGGATGGGCGCATTGGCGGCCACGGCTGGTGCGGCTTTGCCTTTGCCCTTCTTTTTGCCGTCGCCTTTGGCTGGGCCTTTGGCAGCGCCTTTTTTGTTCTTTTCGAGGGCAGGAGGCTGATTGGTGAGCGGCTGACCATCGGGGCCGAGGACAAGGCTGTTGCCCATGCGCTCGGTGGTGGCTCCTTCGGTGGTGAAGGCCTCTTCCGGCGGTGTCTTCGGCGTGGAGAAGAGGGTGTACTCCATGGTGGTGGTCCATTTGTAGTATTGGGCCTCGCGTCCGTAGCTGTACACGTTTTTGTCGTCGTGAACGAGGATGCGGCCTGCGGGAGCATATTTGCCGGCTTGATAATAACCGCTGTGACCTCCGGCGAAGCTCTTGCCATAGACCCAGTAGCTGCGGTGGAAGTTCGAGTCGTCGAGGAAGCCCATGGGGGCGAAAAGATGATCGCCTTCGCCTTTGTGAGCGCCGCCTTGTTTGTCGGCATCACCGCTGACGGGGCCGACTTCGACGCGTTTGCCATCTTCGATGATTTTTTGCGTGCGGAGGTAGGTCCACTTGCCGTCGCTGCTGAGGATGTCGTTGAGGGCGACGGGCATTTGCAGGGTCTTGTGGCGATCATTG
>NZ_JBILYB010000055.1:0-38124 GCF_044378005.1 Prosthecobacter sp. | reverse complement strand
GTCGAAGGCTGGAAGATTCATGATGAAAATGCCGCCGGGCTTCAGCACGCGTGCTATCTCGTCCAGTGCACGATGTTCATCCACCTGCTCGTGGTAGAGCACGTCCAGACTCAGGACGGCATCGAAGTTGGCTGACTCAAAAGGGAGTTCGTGAAGGGAGGCTTGAATGACTTGCTTCAATCCACGCTGCTGGCAGTGGGCGATGGCCGCCGGGGCGATGTCGATGCCGTGGATATCCCAGTTCGTCAGCAGCTTCATCATGCCACCGGTGCCGCAGCCAGCATCGAGGACCCGTTCACCGTGGGGGACACGGGCCTGCATCTCCTTCATCACGAGTCGATGCAGCACAGCATACCACCAATGCTCATCCTCCGCCGTGCGCAGGATGTCATGCTCGGCAGGAGGCATGGGGGAGCGTGGAGATGGCTTCGATGACTTGATTCAGAGCTTCGAGAGTCAGGTAGGGATGCAGTGGCAGGGAGAGAATTTCAGCGGCAGCCTTTTCAGCCTCTGGGAAGGATGGTCCGCATGACCAGGCTGGCTGTTGATTCAGAGTGGCTGGATAGAGTACAGCCACGGGAATGCCCTGGTGCTCGAGGTGCTCGCGCAGGCGTTCACGCTGAGGACTGCGGATGACGAATTGATGGAAGGCGTGCTCGCAGCCCTGGCGGGTGGCGGGAAGCTCGATCAGTCTGGAACGGCAGAGCGCCTGGGTGTAGTGCTGGGCGAACTGCTGGCGGCGCGCTATGTGGGCGTCCAGAAAGGGGAGCTTCACGCGTAGCACGGCAGCTTGCAGTTCATCCAGACGGCTGTTGATGCCACTGCGCTCGCTCACATAGCGCCGCCGCCAGCCGTACTGGCGCAGTTCGCGCAAACGTGCCGCCAAACCCGCATCAGAAGTCACCACGGCTCCGGCATCGCCGAGGGCTCCGAGGTTTTTCGTGGGGTAGAAGCTAAAGGCCGCCATGCGCCCGAGAGTGCCGATGGCGAGTCCTTTCCAAGTCGCCCCATGAGCCTGAGCTGCATCTTCCAGCAGTTCAATGCCGTGCTCATCCGCAACCTCTCGCAGGCCACCCCAGTCGGCGGGATGTCCGTAGAGATGCACGACGAGGGCCGCCTTCACTTTTGCACCCGTGGGTGAAGATAGAATCCTTTTCAATGCACGCGGACAGAGCGTCATCGTCTCCGCTTCCACATCGGCGAGCAAGACCGAGGCACCTGAGCGTTCGACGCCTGCCGCTACGGCGGAGGGGGCATGTGCGGGCACGACCACTTGATCCCCGTGTCCGATTTCGAGAGCTCGCAGCATGAGTTCGATGGCATCGGTGCCGCTGCCGACTCCGATGCAGTGGCTGGCATCGAGATAGGCGGCGAATTCTTCTTCAAAACACATCACTTCATGGCCGAGGATGTATTGGCCGCTGCTCATCACGCGTTGGATGGCACGCTGGATCATCGCCTGCTGATCCTGGCAGTCAGAGGCTGGGAAGGCGGGGAATTTGGAGGTGCGGCGCTGGCTCATGGTTGATTGGCATCATGCCTTGAGGGCTTTGTTTTTGACCAATGACATCCTTTGTGGCGGCAGCCTCCACGTCATGGAATTGAGGTTACCGAATTAGAGGAGATGAGTTTGCCGCGTGAGAATTCGATCATTTCTTTGAGCGCCGCATTGGGGGCTTCGATGGCGGCTGCACGTTCGAGGTAGTGGAGCGCTTTCGCGTGATCCTCCTTCAGTTGATGTGCAGAGCCCAGCAGCACCAGCGCGGGACGGTGATAGGGGGCGGCTTGAATGAGCTCGGTGAGCAGTGCTCCTGATTGATCCAACTGCTCCAGACCGAAGCGTGCCAGAGCCTCCTGGTAGAGTACATGCACGCCATTCAAGGCATTCGGTGAGGCATGCATGAGCTTGTCGCGGATTTGCAGGGTGGCTTGAAACTCTTGTCTGCGATTGTGGCAGATCATGAGGTTCAAATAGGGGATTTCGTATTGAGGGAGAATATCGATGGCCCTGGTGTAGGTGGCGATGGCTTCGTCGAGCCTTCCGGCTTCCGTGTAGGCGGAGCCCAGATTATTCCAGGCACGCGCCCGGCCAGGGCTTTGGCGAGTCACGTCCTCCCAGAGTGTAATGGCAGAACTCCAGACCGTGTTTTGCTGCCAGGTGAGGGAGCCGAGAGTCAGGGCGAGGACGGCGGTGACTGCGGGATAAACATGATGAAACCTGGGCGCGAAGGCCAGCCGTGAGAGGGCTAGATCCAGAAGGCAGGCGAATGCGATGAAGATGCCGAGTGATGGCAGATAGCTGCGGTGTTCAGCCACGAGGTCCGGCAGCGGCACGAGTCCTGATGAGGGTAGGATGGTGATGAAAAACCATAGTGTGAAAAGGCCGCTCAAAGTCAGGCGAACATCGTTTCGGCCACGCCAGAACATCAAGACCGCAACGCTGAAAAGGGATGCGATAAGAAGGCTGGAGATCAAGACAGGCTGATCAAGCAGGGAGTGGTAGATCGGCCATTCGGGATCGAGCGTCAGGCCTGTGGGCCAGACGATCTGGCGCAGGTAATGCACGAGCACGGTGGTCTGGGTACAGAGGAAGTCACTGTGGGCGTAGGGCGCGGCCTGCATGTTGGTCATGTTGACGGCATGATCTAGATCCAGGGCTCCTGCGTTTTGCACCCAGGAGATGAGCAGCACATGCAGCGGGATGATGGGGAGACATGCCAGCAGAGCACGGTTCCTCCACAGCGCCTCACGCCAGTTGGTGTGACAGACCACGATGTCGATCAGTACGAGCATGATTGGCGCCGTGAGGGTGCATTCTTTGGTGAACAGGCCGAGGAGCAGCACGCCCAGCGCACTGCCTTTCCACCATCGGCGTCTGCGTGGGGCGATCTCGCCCCAGGCGCGGATTTGCAGCAGCATGGCCAGCAGATAAAAGAAGGCGGCGAGCGAGGTGAAGCGCTGAACGATGTAGGTCACGGACTCGATCGCCAGCGGGTGTGCGGCAAAGAGTGTGGCCGCCAGCAGGGCGATGCGTGTCCGCGAGGCCTGTGGAAGCCCGCTCCCAGCGTACTTGAAGAGCGCCATGAGCACGAAGTAAACAAGGCCGGCATTGGCTGCGTGAACCGCTGAATTGAACAGATGGTACCAGCGCGGATTGAAACTATCGAACAGGTAGTTGAGGTGCAGCGTGGCGTAGGCCACGGGGCGGAGAGCGAAGTTCATGGCCAGCTCGGGGTCGATGCCAAGCTTCATCGGTTGGTTGAGAAACTCCTGATAATGAAATGGGAAGCTGTAGCTCTGTGGGGCGAGAAAGATCGGATTCTGCTGAAGGTAGGTGATGTCATCAAAGACCATCGGGTAGTCCGCAGTTCGCGAATAGAGCACGACCGTGATGCCGATGAGCCACAGCATTACCCAGCGATGCGTCGTCGAATGGGCGGCGGCAGGTGGTGTCGGGGCAGGGGCTCGGCGGCTGGTGTGGCGTTTTTTCGGCATGGCTGATTCCGAAGATTTTCTCAAAACACGGCCTGGATGCCCAATGACTCAGCTTGTGGCGTGCGGCGCGACTGGGCGGCAAATCTGTCATGTCCTGAGATGCGGGTTGCACTGGCGGGCGGCTTCGCCAATCTGGCCGCCCGTTCTTCTCATGCCTCACGCTCTGCTGATCAAATTCCCCGGCACCAACTGCGATGTCGAAACCTCCCGCGCCCTCGAAGCCGCCGGGTTCTCCGCTGAAGTCCTGCCCATCTCCCAGCTCGAACCTGCCTCGCTGGACAAGGCTCAGCTCGTCGTCTTCTCCGGTGGATTCAGCTATGGTGACTATGTCATGAGCGGCCGCATCTCCCAGCTTATCACCAAGCACAAGCTGGGTGACCAATTGAAAAAGTTTGTGGCGGATGGCGGCTATGTGCTGGGAATCTGCAATGGTTTCCAGATACTCACCCAGCTCGATCTTCTTCCGCGCGGCAGCCTGATCCACAACACCTCGGGTCGTTTCATCTGCCGCTGGGTGCCTTTGAAAAAGAACAGCACGACGAGCCCCTACTTGAAGCTTTTGCCTGACAATTTCGAACTCCCCGTGGCCCATGCCGAGGGGCGCTTCGTGGGCGAGAGCGGCGATGCTGAAAAATACGTCAAAGACGGCCACGGTGCCCTGCTTTACGGCAAGGACGTGAACGGCTCCACCTCGCAAATCGCCGGGCTTCAGGACGATACGGGACGGGTCTTCGGCCTGATGCCGCATCCAGAGCGCTTCATTGTCAAAGACACGCACTACGACCCCGATTGGAGCGGTGCGGAAAAAGGCTGGGGCTACTACCTTTTTAAAGGTGTGGCTGAGGCTCTGGCAGCGTGATGCTTCAGATTTCCTCGGGCATGCAGGCGAGCACGCGGCGGATCCATGAGGCAAAGATGTCATCCGCCATGGCGTGGGCCTCATGGGCCTCCACGGATTCGAGGGCGACCTCGGGCTCAGGCAGCCAGGGGGCCGTGGTTTCCTGGTGGATCTGCTCTTGGTCGAGGGCGCGCAGGAAGCAGCGCAGATTTGCCGTCAGCATGTGGAGCTTGCGGTCATGGGTGGCCACGATCTCGGCGCAGACTTCATAGGTGATGCCGTCGATCTCATGGGCGGCGATGACCTGGGTGGTGTCGAGCAGGGCGTGAATCATAGGGTGGTGAATCGTGGTGCTAAGCTACTCTGGCACGAGGTCCCCCCAGAAAGCACGGTGATTTTTTCGTGAAGAGCAAAAAAAGCCCCCTGCAGATCAGCCCCGCGGCTTTTCACGAACTGCCAATTCCAGCACTCGCAGCGTCTCGCGGACGTTTGTGTCGAGGTCGAGCGGCTGACTGCTGGGCACGGGGCGGGTGGTTGGGCGGCCTTTCCAGAAGCGGACGGCCCCCTCCAAGGCGTCGAGGTCGGATGGATCGGCGAGCACGTGGCCGTTCACGCCTTCGTCGATGAGTTCAGCCGCCCCATTAAAGGCGCTGGTAATCACGGGCAGGCCGCTGGCGAGGGATTCAGCGATGACGTTTGCACAGGGCTCATAGATCGGCAGGAAGGTCATCAGATCTGCAGCAGCATAGGCGTCTTCCACGTTCTTCATCGGTCCGGCCAGGATGACATTCGGCGGCGGGCTGGCCAGATGTCCTTTGCCGACGACGAGCAGCTTTACCTTGGGCTCACTGCTTTGCCACCGGCGCATCAGATGGACGAGAAAACCAAGTCCTTTGCGCTCCCAGCCGGAGCCGACGAAAAGCAGCACAAAGTCATCGTCTGCGAAGCCAAAGCGGGCGCGGGTGGCGGTGCGGTCGCCACACTGGAAACGGGAGACATCGACACCGTTGCGCACGAGGTGGATTCGCTCGGCGGGGAAGGGGAATCGGGCCAGGATCTCCCGCCGGACCATGTCCGAGTTCACAATGATGTGCCGCGTGTTTGCCGGATCGAAGGTGCGTGCTTCCAGCGCCTTCATGTTCGCATGAAAGGCACCCATGCCGACGAAGGGCCGCCGCCACCAGGTGGCGAAGCGTTTCCGCTGCTCCAGCCACACCGCATGGACGCCATCACCCGCGCGATACACATCCTGCCGCACCGTGCGTTCCAGGCTGAAGACGAGATCGTAAGTCTCGCCTTCGAGCCGCCGCGCCACCGCTTCGGCAAACACCACCGGACGCAGCGCGCGTCGGGCTTTGACTGGCACTTCATGCACGGTGACACCCGCCGCCGCCCCCTCCCAGCGTTCCGTGTAGAGATGAATGTCATGCCCTGCTGACACCAGCGCCCCGAGCAGTCGTTGCAAGTACAGTTCCGCCCCGCCCACGGAGGCGAATTGACGGCGGATGAGAGCGAGTTTCATGTGGGGGCGGAGAATGGGCGGCAGACTCGCCGGGGTCGATGAAAAAAGGGAGCGTGAAAACGGAAAATGGTGACGCGCGCCCGATGTAGCGGTCAGAAAATGAAGTCAATTCCCTCACCTATCCTCCACTGCCATTGAGTTAAGGCCAGCTTGAAGATTTTTTGCCGCAGATTCAGGAAAGCCGCAGGTCGCAGTGGCTTGCGGTGTGCGCTGCGTTGAGTTGGCGCTGCTTGCCGGTGCCTGAACGGCCCTTGCTGTCGTTTGTCGGCCCATGCATTTGCTGGAAACTCCGGCCACAGGATGACGCCAGGTGACGACCAAACCGCTGCTTCGCCAGTGACAAAGCTCGGAAACACGGGCTTAATCGAGTCACTTCATGCCTGACCATCCACTGCTGCGCCGACTCCCAAAATCCAAAGACTGCTCGAATGATGAGTTGCTGGCGGCGTTCCTCGATTATGTGGCGGAGAAGAAGCTCGAACTCTATCCGGCGCAGGAGGAGGCGATCTTGGAACTGTTTGAGGACAAGAACGTCATCCTCGCCACGCCCACGGGCTCGGGGAAGTCGCTGGTGGCCACGGCGATGCACTTCCGCTCTCTCGCGCAGGGGCGGAGATCCATTTACACCTGTCCGATCAAGGCGCTGGTGAATGAGAAGTTCCTGGCGCTGTGTCGCGACTTTGGCCCCGAGAATGTCGGCATGGCGACTGGGGATGCGACGGTGAACCGCGATGCGCCCATCCTTTGCTGCACGGCGGAGATCTTGGCGAACTACGCGCTGCGAGATGGCGACCGCGCGCCCTTCCGTGAGGTGATCATGGATGAGTTTCACTACTACAGCGATCACGAGCGCGGTGTGGCCTGGCAGGTGCCGCTGTTGACCATGAGCAAGTCGCGCTTCCTGCTGATCTCCGCCACGCTCGGCAGCACGGACTTTTTCCAAAAGGAACTCACGCGGCTCACCAGCACGGACACGGTGCTGGTGGCTGGCAGCGAGCGGCCCGTGCCGTTGGAGTTCAGTTATGTGGAGACTTCCGTCGATGTGACTTTGCAGGAGCTGATCGCTGCGAATCAAGCGCCCATCTACCTCGTCCACTTCACTCAAAATGATGCCGCGCAGGCAGCGCAGGATCTGATGAGCCTGAACTTCTGCTCCACAGCGGAGAAGGCCGAGATCAAGGAGATCATGCAGGGCGCGAAGTTCACTAGCCCGTATGGCAAAGAGGTGCGGAAGTATCTGCAACACGGCGTGGGCATTCATCATGCGGGCCTGCTGCCGAAATATCGCGTGCTGGTGGAGAAGCTGGCGCAGCGCGGCCTGCTGAAAGTCATCTGCGGCACGGACACTATCGGCGTGGGCGTGAACGTGCCCATCCGCACGGTGGTGCTGACGAAGCTGAGCAAATACAGCGGACAAAAGGTGGCGACACTCACCGCGCGTGACTTTCATCAGATCACGGGTCGTGCCGGGCGGCGCGGCTTTGATGACATCGGCTACGTCGTAGCGCAGGCCCCGGAGCACATGGTGGAGAATGCCAAGATGGAAGCGAAGGCCGGAGGTGATCCAAAGAAGATGCGCAAGATGGTGAAGAAGAAGCCGCCGGATGGTTTCGTGGGCTGGAGTGAGGATACCTTTAAGCGCCTGCAAACCGCCAAGCCCGAGGCGCTCGTGTCGCGCTTTCAAGTCTCTCACGGCCTGCTGCTGCAAGTGCTGAGCCGCAGTGATGATGGCTGCCGCGCGATGATGAAGCTGATCCGTGATTCGCATGAAACCGCAGGCGCGAAGAAGCTGCATCGCAAGCGCGCCTGGCAGCTTTTCCGCGCGCTGATTGATCGGAAGATCGTGGAGATCCTGCCCAAGGCGGAGCGCCATGGTGGCTCGAAGCTGCGGCTGAATGTGGAGCTGCAAGACGACTTCTCGCTGAACCATGCGCTGTCGCTCTATCTCATCGACGCCCTCGCTTTGATCGACCCGAACTCACCGACCTACGCGGCGGATGTGATGACGCTGTGCGAGTCCATCTTGGAGAACCCGGACATTATCCTGCGTCGCCAGCTCGATAAGATCAAGACGGAGGCCATGAACACGATGAAGGCCGAGGGAATACCCTTCGAGGAGCGGATCGCCAAGCTGGAGGAACTGGAGTATCCGAAGCCCTGCCGCGATTTCATTTACAACACCTTCAATGACTTCGCCGCCGCTCATCCCTGGGTCGGGCAGGAAAACATCCGCCCCAAGAGTATCGCCCGGGAGATGTTCGAGAACTTCCGCAGCTTCGCCGACTACATCAATGACTACGACCTGCATCGTGCCGAAGGCGTGCTGCTGCGGCATCTGAGCAGCGTTTATAAAGTGCTGGCTCAGACCGTGCCCGACACGGCAAAGACCGAGCCCGTGCTGGAGATGGAAGCCTGGCTGGCCGGTCTGCTGCGCGGTACGGACTCCAGTCTGCTGGATGAATGGGAGCGCCTGCGTGATCCAAACTACAAGCCCGATGAGCAGGCAGACAAGCCCGTCGAGGCCCCAGACATCACTCGCAACAAACGCGAGTTCACCGCGCTCATCCGCACGGAGATCTTCCGCTTCCTGAAGCCGCTTTCGACCGAGTACTATGCGGCGGCGATCTCGGCGGTGAGCTGTTCTTTGACCGCGGACTCGCTGGCTGCCGTGATGGAGCCGTATTACACCGATCACGACCGCATCCGCCTCGACAACGAAGCTCGAAATGGTCGCCACACTTATGTGGAGTCGAGCGAGGATCAGAAATCGTGGCGTGTCTGCCAGGTGCTCGTCGATCCCGAAGAACTGAACGACTGGCAGGTCGAATTCAGCGTGGATCTGGCTCAGGCTCGCGAAGATGGGAAGCCCACGCTCGTGCTCAAAACCGTGCATCGGATCGAGTGAGGGGAAAGTTAGGGGTTGACGAACGCCGCGCGCCGCAAAAAGACGTGCGTTGTCCTTGTCACATTCCCGTGGCATCAGGATGCCCCGTTCCAACCTGTCCTTCATGACCTCCAAGCCCATCGCCACCTTCTGCCTGCCTGCCTCCGGCACCTTGTGGGAAGCTTTGCAGGTGATTGACAAGGCGGCTGAGGGCATCTGCCTCATGGTGGATGAAAGCCAGCGACTGCTCGGCACCGTGACCGATGGCGACATCCGCCGAGCCTTGCTCAAAGGAGCGGCTCTCACCGACGCAGTGGAAGCTCACGCGCATCGTGCCTTTGCCAGTGTGCATACCAATGCCCCGCGTGCGGAGGTGATCGACCTCATGCAGGCTCGTCAGCTCAAGCACATCCCCATTCTCGACGATCAGGGACGCTTGAAGGGACTGCATCTGCTGCGTGAAGTCATCGGCACGCAGCCAAAGCCAAATTGGGCCGTCATCATGGCGGGAGGGAAGGGGACTCGCCTCGGTGAGCTGACGAAGGCCACGCCAAAGCCCATGCTCAAGGTGGCCGGTCGTCCGATCCTGGAACGGCTCGTGCTGCACCTCGTCGGCTGTGGCATCAGGCGCATCTTCATCTCCACAAACTACCTCGCTGGTGTCATTGAAGACCACTTTGGCGATGGCTCCCACTTCGGCTGCCGCATTGATTATTTGCGTGAGACGCCTGATGAGCCGCTAGGCACCGGCGGCTCGCTTTCCCTGCTGCCGGAAGCGCCGGAGCATCCGATCTTTGTCTGCAATGGCGACCTCGTGACGCAGGTGGATGTCTCCAGCCTGTTCGATTTCCATCACGACGGCGGCCACTTGGCAACCATCGGTGTGCGCAGTTACGCGCATGAAATTCCCTTTGGCTGCCTGGAGGTGAATGAGGGCACAGTGACGAGCATCGTCGAAAAGCCCACAGTCTCTCAGCTCATCAATGCTGGCATCTACATCCTCTCCCCGGAGATTATCCAGCGCGTGCCGCGCAAGTTCTTCCCCATCACCGAACTCTTCGACGAGGCTGTCCGCCGTGGCGACCGCATCGGCGCCTTTGAGATCGTGGATGAATGGATCGACGTGGGGCAGCGTGAACAGCTCAAACAAGCGCGAGGAGGCGCTCAATAACTAATTATGGGATCATTTGAAGGTAAAAAAGTCCTCGTCACCGGAGCCGGCGGCTTCATCGGCAGTCATCTCGCGGAGCACCTTGTGCGCGAAGGCGCCAGCTTGCGCTCGATGGTTCATTACAATGCCCTCGGCAAACGCGGCTGGCTGGATCACAGCGCACTCGCCGGTCACATGGAGATCCTCCCCGGCGACATCACTGACAGCGACAGCGTGCGCGCTGGCGTGAAAGGTCGCGACATTGTCTTCCATCTCGGAGCGCTCATCGCCATTCCCTACTCGTATCAGGCACCTCGCAGCTATGTGCGTGCGAATGTCGAAGGCACCCTCAACGTCCTTCAAGCCGCTCTCGACGAAGGTGCGCAGCGCGTGCTCCACACCTCCACCAGCGAGGTTTATGGCACGGCGCTTTTTGTCCCAATCACGGAAGAGCATCCACTTCAGGGCCAGTCGCCTTACTCGGCATCGAAGATCGGCGCAGACAAGATGGCGGAGGCCTTCGCGGCTTCGTTTGAGCTCGAAGTCGTCACCGTGCGGCCCTTCAACACATTCGGCCCTCGTCAAAGCATGCGCGCCGTCATCCCCACGATCATCAGCCAGGTCATGAGAGGTAATGATGTGCGCCTCGGCGCAGTCAGCCCCACGCGAGATTTGAACTTCGTACAAAACACCGTCGAGGGCTTCTGCGCTGCGGCTTTGTCTCCGAATGCCGTCAGTCAGACGATCAACTTCGGCTCAGGCCGGGAGATCAGCGTCGGTGATCTCGCGCTGCTCATTGGCAAAATGATGGGCAAGGACGTGAACATCATCTGTGAACAGGAGCGCCTCCGCCCGAGCAAGAGCGAGGTCGAGCGTCTGCTCGCCTGCAACAATAAGGCCAAGGCTCTGCTCGACTGGGAATCCCGCGTCAGTCTCGAAGAAGGTCTGGAGCAGACCATCGCCTGGGTCCAACAGAACGCCGAACATTACCAAGCCAAAGGCTATGTCGTCTGAGCCAGCTTTCATCCCGCTCAGTGTGCCGCACCTCAGCGGCAATGAGTGGACCTACATCAAAGACTGTCTCGACACGGGCTGGGTTTCTTCCGTCGGCTCCTATGTGACACGCTTCGAGGGCGATCTCGCCAAGGCCGCTGGCACCAGCCATGCGGTCGCGACTCAATGCGGCACTGCCGCGCTTCATATCGCCATGCTCGTCTGCGGCGTGAAGCCTGGGGAAGAAGTCATCGTCTCCTCCATGACCTTCATCGCGCCAGTGAATGCCATCCGCTATGCAAATGCCGTGCCGGTGCTCATCGACTCCGAAGCCACTCATTGGCAGATGGATGTGAACCTAGTGCGCGACTTCCTCACGAACGGTTGCGAACGCAAAACCGGCGGCGTTTACAACAAGCAGACTGGTCGCCGCATCGCCGCCATCATCCCCGTGCACATCCTCGGTCATCCGGTGGATATGGACGCCCTCATGCCCCTCGCCGCCGAGTATGAACTCACCGTCATCGAGGACGCCACCGAGAGCCTTGGCACCCTTTATAAAGGCAGGCCGGCGGGCGGCATCGGCCACATGGGCTGCTTCAGCTTCAATGGAAACAAGATCATCACCACCGGCGGCGGCGGGATGCTCGTGACCAACCATGAAGCCTGGGCCAAGAAAGCCCGCTATCTCACCACTCAGGCCAAGGACGACCCTCAGGAATACATCCATCACGAGGTCGGCTACAACTACCGCCTCACCAACATCCAGGCCGCCTTTGGTTGCGCGCAGATGGAGTCCCTGCCCGGCTATGTCCAACGTCGTCGGGAGATCCAGGCCATGTATCAAAAGCGCCTCGCCGACATCCCCGGCATCCGCTTCCAAGGCGAAGCCGACGGCGTCGTCAGCAACTGCTGGCTCACCACGATCTACATTGATCCCGCGACCTTCGGCATGGATGCTCGCGCCTTGCGCGGCGTGCTCAAAGGCGCGCGTATCGAAGCCCGCCCACTCTGGCAGCCTGCGCACCTTTCCCCCGCCCATCAGGACGCCGTGAAGCTCCCATGCCCCGTGGCCGAGGATCTCTACGCCAACTGCCTCTCCATCCCTTCCAGTTCCTCCTCCACTGACCCGGACATCCAGCGTGTCATCGCCGTGATTCAGGGCGCTCGATGATCAGGCTATCCTTGCGAGACGGCAAACTCGGCCTAGTCTCGCCCCATGCTTGCTGTCCCCCGCCTCTGGCGCTATTTCATCCCACCTGCCTGCTGCCTGCTGCTGATGCTCGGGCTCGTGGCCTGTTCTGGTTTTGAAGTTCCAGCATTCAAGAAACTGGGAGCTGGCTCAAAGAAGGCCGATCAGGAAAAGCCTGCGGATTCCCAGAAATCTTCCAAAGACGACGACTTGGCCGCCCAGAAAGCCAAGATCGATGCCGAGATCGACGCTCTCAGTGTTGGCACACCCATCGTGGCAGCGAGTTCTAACCCGGAGATGCTCTTCCTCCTCAGCATGAACTTCGATGAAGCCAAAGCCATCTCTGCCAAGAGCATCGAGATGCCCATGGGCGTGAAGATCGCCGCCGATAGCATCGAAATCCTCAAGGAAGATGGTGACAACAAGCCCAAAAAAGTCCGCGCCAAAGGCCGCGTCTATCTCGAAAACGGCGTCGGTGAAGACCTCGCCAAAATCCTCTGCCAGGAGGCTTACATCAGCTCCTGGGAGATCGTCCTGCGTGGCAAACCCATCATCCAGCGTGGTGGCAGCACCATCGAAGGTCTCGAAGACCGCACCGTCGCCTACATGCTCGGGAGTCGGCTGCGCGTCATCGGCAAGCATCGTCTGGCCAACCAGGACAGCATGCTCGCCATGCTCCCCGATCTCGGCCCCTGGACAGGCGGACCGAACCCCATCCTGCCCCCCCTCACTGAAGACTCCGTGCCCAATGACATCCGTGCTCAAATGCTCAAGGCAGCCGAGGCAGAGGCCGTGCTCCAGCAGACACGCGTCGAAGCATTGACTCAGCCTGCCGAGCCCACCGCACCCTGGGTCAAAGGCGATCCCAAGGCCAAGACCGAATCTCCCGCCGTCTCCGTCAAAAAAGACGACAAGAAGCCCGAACCCCAAAAGTCGGACAATAAGCCCAAAGAAACGCCGCCTCCAGCTCCCGAAGAGAAGCCCAAGGCGGCGTCGAAGAAAGGCAGCAAGAAAGCCTGATCAGCCGATCACATCTGCTCCAGCAGATACTTGATCAGATCCGTTGAGGTCACCAGGCCCACCAGCTTCGTGCCATGCACGACCAGCACGGAGTGAAACTCTCCGCGCGCCAGAATTTCGGCGGCATCACGCACCGTTGCCGTCTCCGCCAGCGTTACTGGATTCTTCTGCATCAGTTGCTCGATCGTAAAGGTGTGATCCAGAGTGGCATCCACCGTTCGCTGATCCGTGTTGAAGGTATCGCCAAAGCTCACGCGCAGAATGTCAGACCAGGAGATGATCCCCACCAGTTTGTCGCCGTCCACCACAGGGATGTGATGCACCCCGCGTTCAGCGGCCAGTTGACGGACTTTGGAAACCGGGTCCCCGTGATGCACGGTGACGAGGTTGGTGCTCATGATTTTGGAAATGGATTCGTGACGTTTCATGGGTGGGTTGGTTAGGTAAGGTCCACTGTTGGGGACACCTCAATCTCCCGAGGTCTGCCCCGCGCGGCTCTTCCTCGCTTGTCCATCAATGGGCACGGCTTGCAGACCCGCTCAGGCCCCCATCAGCGCCACCGCCACCGAGTCCACCAACGGCTTGCCCACCCGTGTCAGCCGGATGTGGTCCTCCTGCACCACCAGCAGCCCCTCCTCCGCCAGCACCGTCACCATCCGCCGCTCAGGCTCCCGCACCATCGTCAGCGGCAGACCGCGCGCCGTCCTCAGCTCCAGGCCAAAGCGCTCCGTCCGCCGTTGATCCTCCGTCAGCTCCTCACCCGCCAGCGCCGGACTCTGCCCCAGCTTCACCAGCTCCAGATAGCGCGTCGTGTCCGCCACATTCTGCCAGCGTCTGCCGCCCGCCGTCGAGTAGGCACTCGGCCCCAGACCCAGGTAATCTTTGCCCAACCAATAAGCTTCATTATGCACCGACCGGTAGCCCGGCTTTGCATAATTGCTGATCTCATAGTGCTCGTAGCCAGCGCCCTCCAGACCATCCAGAGCCGCATGGAAGAACGCCGCATCCCGCTCCTCCTCCACCTGATACTGGCCCTTCCTCAGCCGCTCGAAGAACTCCGTGTCCTCCTCGTAGTTCAGATTGTAAGCGGAGATGTGATCCGGCTTTAAAGACACCGTCTTCTGCACTGTCCCGCACCACGTCTCCAGACTCTGTCCGGGGATCGAGAACATCAGGTCCACATTCACGCTGTGAAAGCCCGCCGCACGCAGCGTGTGATAAGTCTCCTCAGCATCCGCCGGAGCGTGATCCCGGCCTAGCGTTTTTAGAGTCGCCTCATCCCAGGCCTGGATGCCCAGGCTGATCCGGTCGATCCCCAGCCGCTGCATCATCGCCGCTTTGGAAAGCGTCACCGTCCGTGGATTCACCTCGCAGGTAAACTCCTGCACGCCTGAAAGATCCAGCGTCTCCCGCAGGCCCGACAGCAGCCTTTCCAGATGCACCTCACTCAGCGCCGTCGGTGTGCCGCCGCCGAAATACACCGTCTCCAGGCGCAGCTCCCGCGTCTCCGCCGCCCGCCGAGCCTCCGCCAGCAGCGCCTCCACAAACTCACCCATCGGCGTCGCCCCGGGAGTATGCTTGTAGAAGCTGCAATACGGGCAGACGCGGTGGCAGAAGGGGATGTGGACGTAAAGATGATGCACGCTCCCTTCCCCTAGACCGGAAAGCGGCGATGTCACGCCGGAGCGCTACTCAGGCGTTATTGGATCTGGATCTCGGCCCCGAGGGAGCGGGTGTCGTCAAAGCGGATGGGCAGGCGGATGGCACGGTCAAGCAGCCGGAGATATTGGGGGCAGGGGATCTCATGACCGCCAAAGAGTGCCAGGTGCGGGGTGGTCCACTGGGTGTCGTGAAGCAGGTAGCCGCGCTCCTTGAGCCGCCATTGCAGATGGGTGAGGGCGACTTTGGATGCCTGGGTTTCGCGGCTGAACATGCTTTCGCCAAAGAAGGCTCCGCCGATGGAGACGCCATAGACGCCGCCGACGAGTTTGCCAGCGCGCCAGACCTCGGCGCTGTGGGCGTAGCCGAGTTCGTGGAGAGCCTGGTAAGTATCGAGGATGGAGTCGTTGATCCAGGTTTCCTCACGGTCGGCGCAGCCACGCATGACGTCGCCAAAGGCGGTGTTCCAGCGCACCTCGAAGGGGTGGTGGCGGAGGTATTGCTCGAAGCGGCGGGGGACGTGGAAGCCTTGAATGGGGAGAATGCCGCGGTGGGGCGGCCGAAACCAGGAGATGGTGCCGTCCTCATGCCCCATGGGGAAGGCCCCTTCGCAGTAGGCGCTCAGAAGCTGGAGAGGATCGAGCATGACGCGGGCGCTGGCTAGGTGGCGGCCTCCCATGCGGCGCGGGCCCGGCTCTGGGCGCGCCAGCCTTTGTAGAGGTATTTGGCGAGGATGCTGAGCTTGCGGACGGGATGCAGGCGCATCCGCTTGGCAAAGACGGGGTAGCGCTGGGCGTGGAGCTTTTCCAGGATCTCGGCGTAGATTTGGCCCATCATCTGGGAGGCGAGCAGGCTGTCTTTGTCCTCGGGGGGGAGGAGGCGGGCGGCTTCTTTGTAGTAACTGAGAGCGCGGTTGTACTGGAAGTCCATGAGCTGGACGAAGCGCTGGTTATGCCTTCCATTGAGGATCTCTTCCTCTGTGACGCCATAGCGGCGCAGGTCTTCGAGCGGGAGGTAGATGCGGCCGTAGTCGCGGGCGTCTTCCCCGACATCGCGGATGATGTTGGTCATCTGGAGGGCGTAGCCGAGCTGGATGGCGTATTCGCGGGCCTGCGGTTGGCTGTGGCCGAAGATGTGGACGCTGCACAGGCCGACGACGGAGGCCACTTTGTAGCAGTAGGCGCGGAGGTCCTCGAAGGTCTGGTAACGCAGAGTGGTGATGTCGGAGGCGACGCCGTCGATGATCTCGGCCAGCCAGGCACGGGGAAAGCCGTATTTGCCGGGCAGCTCGATGACTTCATCGAGGACGGAGTGGCCCGGGGCTTCTGCGCTGAGGACGCACTTTTTCCATTGGGCGAGTTCGCGTTCCTTTTCCACTTCACTGAGGGCGGCGGACTCGGCGATGTCATCGACGACGCGGCAGAAGGCGTAGAAGCTGATCATGTCGCGTTTGCGCTCCTTGGGGAGGCAGGCCAGGGCCATGGCGAGGTTCGACTTCGCTTTGGAGGCGATCTGGGCGGTGGAGAGTGTGCTGCCGGAGGTCATGCCAAAGAGCGATCAGGAGGCGGTGTGGCCTCGCGCGGAGGAGGGGGGCAAACCATGACGGAGGAGTGTGAGCACGGCGGCTAGAAACACCCAGTTTCGTGCTGTGGCAAGGACCAAAGCATGCACGGGCAGCAGCACGCTTCTCTGCCACGTCTCCGGGCCGGTGAGAGTCAGCAAGGTGGCGCTGGCGTAGCGGACGAGAGCCAGCAGGAAAAGGCCGGTGAGCAGGACGCCGAGTAGGGAAAAAAAGGCGCGCCGCCAGACGAGCAGGGTGGCCATGCCCTGACGGGAAAGGGGGCCAGGCACACGCGCGATGGCGGCGGGTAGGGCGAGGAAGACGACCATGACCTCCAGCAGCATCCAGCGGGTGAGACCCCCCGTGCTGCCCTGCATCAGGAGGATCAGCAGATCCAGCACGGCCAGTCCCGCGACACCGCGCCAGCGGGCAAAGGTGTGCTCCAGCGCGAGGCCGAGGTCTCTTTGATCATCGGGATGCTCGGGCTCGATCCAGGCGATGATGAGGCGGAGTAGGACGATCTGGCTAAAGGCCATGGCCACAGCCTGAAAGAGCAGGCGCTGGCCGAGGCGGAGAGCCTCCGCCCACTCGGGCAAAGCGCGGGCGAGGTGGGTGATCTCCAGGGCGAGCCAGCCCCAGGAGAGGAGAGTGCCGGCCAGCAGCAGCCAGCGCTCGATGGGGCGTTGCCTCCGCGGCCCGTAGCGGTAGGGGAAGCGCATCACGCGCCAGGTCAGCAGCGCCAGTGCGGCGGGGAGGAGCAGCGCGAGGGGCCAGCTCGGCAGCAGCGAGTGCTGGAGGGTCATGCTTTCAAACAAAGTCTGGGTGGCCAGCGGCCCGGCGATGTCCTGCCACGACGTCAGGTCCACGGGATCGAGCTGGCCGAAGAGCAGGCGGGTGCCCGTGAACTGCGCTAATAAGAGAAGCACGGCATGGAGCACCGTGAACCAGGGCAGACCAGTGACGAAGTCCCAGCCTTCGGAGAACTCCCGCCGCAGCGGATGCCAGCGCAGGTGCAGCCAGAGAGTCCCCATGGCCACGGCGATGGCTGCGGCGGTGTGGAGCCAGAGGCTGGTTTCAGAAGGAGGCATCGGTCACTCCTAGAAAGCAGAACTCAAAAGATAAGCAGCCAGCATCAACATCACCGTTTCCGCTGACTCACTGCGCCGCCTTTGGCTTAAACTCGTCCGCCATCTTCTTCGCGGATGCCATCTGTTCGGGAGTCAGGCCCTTCTCCAACTGGGCGCGGTAGGTGGCCGCGTCTTCCATGCCCTGGCTTGCCGCGAGATGGTACCATTTCACGGCCTCGACGGCATCCTTGCCCACGCCTTCACCTTGCTCATAGCAGACACCCAGGTTGAGCTGTGCTCCGGCAAAGTTTTGCTCTGCGGCCTGTCGGTACCACTTCACGGCCTCCGCCGCATTCTTGTCCACACCCGCCCCAGAGGCGTAGCAGAGGCCGAGGTTATACTGAGCGTCGGCATTGCCCTGGTCAGCCGCCTTGAGGTACCATTTGGCCGCCTCGCCTGCATCCTGGGTCACGCCCTTGCCCTCATCGTAGCAGAGTCCCAGAAGGTTCTGTGCCTGGGCCAGGTTTTGTTCTGCAGCTTTGCGGTACCATTTCACGGCCTCGACGGCATCCTTGCCCACGCCTTCCCCTTTGGCGTAGGCCGCCCCCAGTTTGAGCTGGGCCTTGGCATCACCTTTTTCAGCCCCGGTCTGGGTTTCGGCGAGCGTCTCCGGTGCTGCTGCTGGCGATGGCGGCGCAGCTTCCGGCTTGCATGAAACGGCCACCATCAGGCTCAGGAAAAGTAAAGGGGTGCAAAGGCGCTTGATCATGAACCCACCCTTGCATCGCAAACCCCCTTGGCAAGGAGCGCATGCGTTTGACCTGCTCGTCGCAACGACGCTTCACACCACCGCATTTCCAGCCCTTGGGAATACACCCACATTTTTGATCGCCTAGCCTATGCCTGTCATGTCGCACTGACCGTGGGATGGCGGTGAGTGTTTTGGTGGAGAGCATTGCGCTTCGAGCGGGAGCACCATTGCCGGAAGGCATTCAGCGAGCGCTCTAATCGCATGACGAAGCGCAGAATCCCAGATCTGTTCTCAGCTTCCTTCATTTCCAAAAGCATCCCCACCAGCATCGGCATCAAAGTCTCCTGTGGCACCGCCTCGGATGACGGCTCAGTCGGTTCTGGGAAAAGCGAGGTGCTGTTCAGACCACTGGGATAATCCCGCCTCACTTGATCGTTCGATTCCACGTAACTGGACAAAAATTGTCGTCGGGCCTCGGTGGTGAGGTAGGCGTAGCTCTGCAACACAGGCTTGGGGCTCACCTTTTGCAACAGCTTGCGCAGTTGCTTGCGGCGGTCTTTGTCCAGAATTGGGTTGCACCGCCGCGCCAGTTCCACGGCCTCCATGGAGTAGCCCTGGTTGTGCGCCTTCTGCAGCGGCTGCTGCAAGACCTCTGACCGCACCCCGACGATCCCGCAGAAATCCGTGATCAGGCTCTCAGGGCCTGAGAAGAAAGCTGGGTGGTATCTCCTGACGACCATGTTTTCACGGCCAAACTCCTGCGCATAACTCGCCACCAGCAGTTGCCAGTTCATGCATCCCGGATGGATGGTTTTGAAGAACTCCTCGAACGAGAGCGAGCTGCCTTCGTGAATCTTCTGGGTGTAGAGCGACTCGATAAAATCATCCTGTCGGCGTAGAAAGACGATGATCGTGACATCAAACTCATGAGTGATCGAGTGAAGGCGCGACGCGACAACCGGCGCATCTGCATAGCCCGTCAAAGGTTCACCGCTCAATCCTTCCGAACTCAGCAGGAAGCGGCAAGATTGGCGGTCATGTTTGGCTGCCTGCTCGCGCAATTCCGAGGCGAACTTCTCCACCGTCCGCTGATCCCATGCCTGCTCGGCGGTAAAGTGACAGCCTTCTAAGCGGACCACGCCCTCCCTTAAAGGCCCCTGCTCACCCGCTCTAAAAGCCCGCTGGATCGCCGTGGAGCCCGTTTTGTGGGTGCCGATGTGAATAAAAAGACGTGGTTTCATGATCAGTTCCGCAGATTAGCCACTCGTAGTAATGAACGGGAAACAAAAACGCCATACATGAATGGCACGCAGTCAGTTTGGTTCTGACCCTTTGCACGCCCTGCCCTTTGCCCATTGAAAGCGCCTCACTCTGGACGTGCTGAAGCCGGGAATTGGGAGTTGGAATCTGCGGAGGGGCGTGATAGAAGACGGGCATGGCTGTTTCCATCTCTGTTGACTATACCGGCGGTCTCCGCTGCCAGGCCACGCATGGCCCTTCGAAGAATCAATTCATCACCGATGCGCCGGTGGATAATCACGGGAAGGGCGAGTCCTTTTCCCCGACGGATCTGGTGGCGACGGCGCTGGCGGCCTGCATGGCGACGGTGATCGGCATCAAGGCGAACCAGAAGGGCTACGATCTGCCGGGCATGAAGGTGAGCGTGGAGAAGCACATGAGCGAGGACTCACCGCGCCGCATCGTGCGTCTGCCGATCACGATCGAGATCCCGCTGCCAGAGGATCATCCCGACCGCAAGGTGCTGGAGGCCACGGCGCTCGGCTGCCCGGTGCATCACAGTGTGCATCCTGAGATCGACAAGCCGGTGACGTTTGTCTGGGTAGGCTGATCGCCCGACTCAATAGCGTGGCACAGCGGCGTCCACTTCATCGCTCCAGGCGGTGATGCCGCCGGTGACGTTGACGGCGTTGGTGAACCCGAGTTCTTCCAGCGCTGCGACGGCTTTGGCACTGCGCCCGCCGAGCTTGCAGTGGACATAGAGTGGGAGATCGCGCGGGAGTTCGCCTGCGCGAGCGGTGACCTGGGCCAGGGGGATGAGGACGGAGCCTTCGATGTGGGCGGTGGCGTATTCGTCAGGCTCGCGGACATCGAGGAGGAAGTGCGGGGTGCCGCTCTGGCGGAGGGCGTGGAGTTCGGTGACGGAGATGGTTTTCACTTTGGGGGTGGGTTTGATGCCGCAGAAGCCCTCGTAGTCGATGGGGGCGGTGATGGTGGGTTGGTCCCCGCAGACGGGGCACTCGGGATCACGGCGGAGGGTGAAGGTGCGGAACCTCATGCCGAGGGTGTCCACATGGAGGAGCTTGCCGAGCAGGGGTTCGCCGATGCCGGTGATGAGCTTGATGGCCTCCAGCGCCTGCATGGTGCCGATGAGGCCGGGCAGCACGCCGAGCACGCCACCTTCGGCACAGCTCGGTACGAGTCCGGGGGCGGGTGGCTGCGGGGACATGCAGCGGTAGCATGGCGCACCGAGATGCGGGGCGAAGACACCGACCTGCCCCTCGAAGCGGAGGATGCTGCCATAGACGTTCGGCTTTTTGAGCCAGACGGCGACGTCGTTGGAGAGATAGCGCGTGGGGAAGTTGTCGGTGCCGTCGATGATGACATCGTAGTCGGCGGCGAGCTGCATGGCATTGGCGGCGGTGAAGCGCTCGGGGTGCAGATGCAGGGTGAGGTGGGGATTGATGTCGAGCAGGCGATCCCGCGCGGCTTCCAGCTTCGGCCTGCCGAGATCGCTTTGCCCAAAGAGGAGCTGGCGCTGGAGATTCGAGACCTCCACGACATCCGCATCGACCAGCCCAAGCGTGCCCACGCCCGCCGCAGCGAGATACATGGTGATCGGCGAGCCAAGCCCTCCAGCGCCGATGCACAAGACGCGCGCGGCTTTCAGCTTCCGCTGCGCCTCGATGCCAAACTCAGGGATGGCGAGATGGCGGGCGTAGCGTTGGAGTTCGGCGGGGGTGAGGTCGGACATGGCAAGAATGACGAATTTCCTAATGACGAATGACGAACCTGAAGATGAACGACTTCTGTTTTTGTCATTCGTCATTCGAGCTTCGTCATTCTGCTACACGCCCATCACTTCCTTCAAATACCGGATACTCTCGCGGGCGATGTGCTGCGCGCCGGGGCGGTAATCGAAGACTTCGACGGAGAGGTAGTCGGTGTAGTTTACCTCACGCAGGGCGGCGATGATGGGCTCGAACTTTACCTCGCCCATGCCGGGGCCGAGGAGGTTGGGGTCGTTGGCGTGGAAGTGGACGAACCAGTCTTTGCTGTCGCGGATGATGTCGGGGATGGACTTGGATTCATCGCTCATCGCCTTCACATCGAGGTGCAGTTTGCAGCTCGGGTGATCGACCATCTGGCAGAGGCGGATGGTCTCTTCGGCGGTGTTGAGGAAGTTCGTCTCCTTCTTCCCCAGCGGCTCCATGGCGATGACGACGCCGTATTTGCCGCACTCTTCAGCGACCTCGCGGACGCTGTCGGCGGCGCGCTTGAAGGCGTCTTCATACTGCCACTCGGGGAGGGTGTTGCGGGCTTTTGGGCTGCCCCAGACCATGATGCGCCCGCCCGTCATGGCGCAGAAGCGGGCGAGGTGGCGGCCGAATTTGGCGGTCTCTTTGCGCTGAAGCGCATCTGGCGTGGTGATGTGGAACCAGGTGGGCTTTGTCAGCAGCCAGTGGAGGCCGAGGATCTCCAGACCGAAGGAGGAAGCGATGTGGCTCAGGCGGAGGGCGTCTGCCTCATTCAGCTCACGTGGGTCCTCTTTTAAAGTGAAGGGGGCCAACTCCAAGGCCTGATAGCCAGCGGCGGCCACGTCTTCACAGACTTTTTCAAAGGACCAGTCGGCGGGGTAAGTCTCGTTGCAGATCGCGAATCTCATAGGGCGCGGAGGCTGGCGAGCGCGAGGAGCAGCGTCAACTCTGCTTTTGATCGAGCCGGGCAAAGAGCTGGTCGATGGCCTTCTGAATGCGCTCGGCGGAGCGCAGCTTTCCGAGCCATTCAGCAGGGATGCCCTCCATGCCGTGGAGCGCGCCGAGCCAGGCTCCGACCATGGATGCACGGCCAGCGCTGTCGCCGCCAGCACGAATCGTGGCGAGGATGGCTGTGGGGAAGTCGCCGTGGTGCAGAAGCGTGGCGTGCAGGGCGGAGGGGAAGCCCTGGGCGAGCGGGCAGCTTTGCCCAAAGCGGCCCGTGGCGGTGGTGACATCGAGATTCCGCAGCATGTGGGCAAACTCGAAGTAGTCGGAGCCATCGCAACTGACCTCCGCCGACTTCCGGGTGGCCTCGAAAGCGATGGGGAAGGGGATGCCAGAGAGCAGGGCGTCCAGCAGCACCGCGTGGGCTGCGGCACAGCCGATGGCGGTGGAATGGTTTTGAGTCACCAGAGTCAGCCGACGAACGGCGTCCAACCGCTCGACCGAGGGACGTGCGTGATAGGCTACGACGACGGCTGCGAGCCGACTCACGGTGCCGAGTTGGTCGTCATCACTGCCATTCTGAAAGTTCTCCGAGTCAGCCGCCAGACGCTGCATGGCCTCGCGTGTCGCGTGGTCGATGTAGCTTTTGCAGAGGGGATTGCTGAAAAAGCTGGTGAGCCGGATGGCGAAGTCTCTCTCACGAAATTCGCCCCGACAGGCAGCCAAAGACTCAAGCAGCATCAGGGCGGCATCCCCATAGTGGGTCTGATCCCCCGAAACCTTGCCCTCGTGGTAGTGACCCTTTTTGGGTGTCTCGAAACCGTGGATCCCTTTAGGGAACTTGGCGGCCATTTCATCCAGGTCGTAAATCCAGTGCGTGCCCAGGGCGGCTGCATCGCCGACGAACTGACCCCAGATGGCGGCGGTGAGTCTTGAGGCGGTAGTGATCATGGTAGAGCGATTCGGAAATACGTTACACTTCCTTCATGTCTATGTCTCAACGGATTATGATCAGCAAAATCAATCTGACGATAAAGAACCCGAATTTTGCCCTGGGTTGGTGGTTGTTAGCTGCCGATTGCCGTGGTTGATAAAGGAGCGCGCCACGCTGCGCTTAGCTTTCCCCCAACCCCTGATAACCCTCATGTCCCCCATCATCCCCCAAGAAGGCTGGATCGTTCAGCACCTGTTTTATAATCTCGACCACGGCTTCTGGGCCGCGCTGACGCCAGAAGAGAAGGAGGAGCGAATCGCCAACCTGAACAGCACGGTGCAGAGCATCCGCAGCCATCCGAAGACCCAGCTCCTGACCTTCAGCATGGTCAGCCCGAAGTCGGATGTGGCCTTCATGCTCCTGACACCTGATCTCCAGGACGCGAACCGCTTTGAAAAGCAGCTCAATCTCGCGCTTGGTGCCGATGTGCTGAACGCGACCTACAGCTACCTCTCGATGACTGAGTGGACCGAATACAGCGAGAAGGAAGAAGAAGCCTCCGAGCGCATCGCCCGCACCGAGAACCTCGAAGCCGGTTCCGAAGCCCACACCACCCGTATGGCCGAGTGGAAGGGGCACATGGACAAGTACTTCAGCGACCGCCTCTACCCGAACATGCCGGACTGGCAGGTCATGTGCTTTTACCCCATGAGCAAGCGCCGCAACGTGGGTGCCAACTGGTATGCCAACGACTTCGCCAAACGCCGCGAACTCATGCAGGGCCACGCCCGAACTGGTCGCAAGTATTCTGGCAAAGTGCGCCAGCTCATCACCGGTTCCACCGGTCTCGACAGCCACGAGTGGGGCGTGACCCTCTTCGCCCACGACATCTTCCAGATAAAGAGCATCGTCTATGAGATGCGCTGGGATGAAGTGACCACCCAGTATGGCGAGTTCGGCGACTTCTACATCGGCCTCCAGATGAGCATCGACGAACTCCTCCAGCGCGTACAGTTGACTTGATCAGATCGGCCAAACTGAATACTCTCCCGCCATGAGCGCGACCCTCACCTCCACTCCCGTCATCGACGCCCTGATGGCCGCCATCTCCTGCCTCAGCCGCGAGGAGAAGGAGGTGCTGGTGGAGCGGGTGCGGGGCGGGATGCATTCGGAGGAAGAGTTTCCTCAGTGGCAGATGGACATCGTCGAAGATCGCCTGAGTCGTCTAGATGCAGGCTTGGATAAGGCCATCCCCATCGAAGAAGCTTTCAATGAACTCGACCACAAATGGGCAAGAAAGTTGTGATCCTGCCCGGTGCTTTGTCAGACATCGACGAGGCTGCTGAATTTTATGAAGCACAGGAGCCAGGCCTGGGCTCGGAAGTGTATGAGTTTCTCAAGCAGCAATCTTTCACTCTTGGTGAGATCGCAGGTCTTCATCGCTTTCATGGAGGAGTTTACCAATGGGTGATTCCTGGACGCTTTCCTTATTATACGATGTTCTATCGCCTGAATGATGATGTCGTGACGGTGGCCGCTATCATTGATGGTCGCCGAGCCCCTGAATTTAACCGCAGCCTTTTAGGACAACGCCTTTAGCGCTTTCCACATGACCAATTCCTCACTCACCATCGCTGACCGCACCTTTCAGTCCCGGCTCATGCTCGGCACCGGCAAGTTTGCCTCCGGCGAACTCATGCGCGAGGCCATCATCGCCTCCGGCACGGAGATCGTCACCGTGGCGCTGCGTCGTGCCGACCTCACGGGCAAGGGCGATCCCTTCGCCAACATCCTCGACTTCATCCCGAAAAGCGTCCTGCTGCTGCCCAACACCAGCGGCGCGATGAATGCCGAGGAGGCCGTGCGACTCGCGCGTCTAGCCGTCGCCGCTGGTTTGCCGAACTGGGTGAAGCTGGAGATCCACCCTGATCCTCGCTACCTCCTGCCGGACCCCATCGAGACATTGAAAGCCGCTGAGATCCTCGTGAAAGAGGGCTTCATCGTGCTGCCCTACATCAACGCTGATCCCGTGCTGGCGCGGCGTCTCCAAGATGTCGGCACCGCCACCGTCATGCCGCTTGGCTCGCCCATCGGCTCACATCAGGGCATCACCACGAGGAAGCAGATCGAGATCATCATCACCCAGGCCACCGTGCCTGTCGTCGTCGATGCCGGCATCGGCGTGCCGAGCCATGCTGCCGAGGCCCTCGAAATGGGAGCCGACGCCGTCCTCGTGAACACCGCCATCGCCATCGCCAGTGATCCCCCGCGCATGGGCATCGCCTTCAAGATGGCCGTCGAAGCAGGCCGTGCCGCCTACGAGATGGGCATCGCCGATTCCTCCGAAGAAGCCATCGCCACAAGCCCGCTGACGACTTTCCTTTATCAATCCTAGAGGGTCGTCATTCCGTTTGCCGCCGCGCCTCGTCTCCGCCAGAATCCGCCATCATGCGAATCGCCATCTTCGGAGGCAGTTTTAATCCGCCCGGACTCCATCACCGTGCCATCGCGGATGTGCTGGCGCGTGAATTTGATGAGGTCCGCGTGATCCCCTGCGGACCGCGACCCGACAAAGCCATCACCGGCATCATCCCGGCGATCTATCGCGCCGCGCTCGCCGATCTCGCGTTTGGCGGGATGCCCAAGGTGATCGTGGACCTCTTCGATCTCGAGCAGGCCACCTTCACGCGGAACTGGGAGCTTCAGGAGCGATTCGCGCCCATGGGCGAGGTCTGGCACGTCGTTGGCACCGATCTCATCGCGGGCGGCTCGCGTGGGGCATCGCCCATCCAGACGAGTTGGGCTAAAGGAGCCGAGCTTTGGCAAAATGCGCGCTTTGCCGTGCTCCAGCGTCCGGGGCACGATATCGACGCCAATGATCTCCCGCCGCATTCGAAGCTCATCCCGCTCGATGTCCCTGGCTCCAGCACGGAGATTCGTGATCGACTCGGACGCGGTGATGACATCGACGACCTCGTCGCTCCACGCGTGCGGGATTACATCGAACGTTACGGACTTTATCGTGCGCCGATCCCCGGCACGCTCGCGCATGCCAGCCTGCATGACGCTCCCTTTCTTCTCCAAGCCGACACGGCCAATCCCAAAGCTCGTGCCTGGGCGGAAGACATCGGCCAGGGCGTGAGCGAGGATGAAGCACGTTTCATCGCCGTGCTCGGTGGTGATGGCGCGATGCTCCGCAGCATCCGCGAGCACTGGCGCACTCGGCTGCCGTTCTTCGGCATCAATGCAGGCCATCTCGGCTTCCTCATGAATGCGCCCGAGCAGGTCTTCGGCTGTCCTTTCCCACCGAGCGATGTCATCCTGCGCCAGCTTCCGATGCTCTATCTGGAGTTTGAGAGTGCTGATGGCAAAGTTCAGACAGCCTATGGATTCAACGATGCGTGGCTGGAGCGCAGTACAAGCCAAAGCGCATGGCTGGAAGTCAGCGTGAATGGCGTGCAGCGCATCCCGAAGCTTGTGAGTGATGGAGCTCTCGTCGCCACTGCGGCTGGTTCTACCGCTTATGCCCGCAGCATGGGCGCGAGTCCTTTGCTGGCGGATACTCCGGCGTGGCTGCTCGTCGGTTCGAACGTCATGGAGCCCGCCCACTGGCGCAGCGCGCTGATGAGCACGGACAGCACCGTCGAGATCCGCAACCTCTCTCCTGAGCACCGCCCCGTGGAGGCCTTCGTCGATGGACACAGCATGGGCGAAGTCGTCGCCTTCCGCGCCCGCATCAGTCGAGCTGCCGCTGCGGAGCTCGCCTTTTGCGCCAGCCATGACATGGCGGACAAGATCGCCGCGATTCAGTTTCAGACGGCGAGCTAGTCTTTTCTGAGCACGCCATCGCTGAGAATCTTTGCGCGCAGGCCGCCATAGCCTTTCAGCGCTTCTTCCGCGCCCTCGGCAAAGGCTTGATTCATCCAATGGCAAGGCGCGCTTTCCTGCGTGCCAAGGAAGCGAATACCCTGGATTTCAAACTCCTGACCGATGAGTGTATTCAGGTCCACGCCCTTGGTAATGAGATTCCGGCGAAAGGCCGAAGGAGGCACGCCGACAAGCTGAAATTGCTCGCACATCCGCTCATACACTTCGTGAGCAAAGAAGGTCACCTGGCCTTTGTAGTCCTCTTTGTAGCCAAAAAAACGATCTCCAATGAGCCCCTTGCCGGCCACGCACTCCACCGAGTCAGTTTCGATCATCGGAGCCTCACCCGCAGGCAGGCCGTGGTGTCCGTAGAAGTTGTGTTCCGGTGAGATGTAGAGGTGCAGCAGCTTCATGGAAGTAGGTTGGGGTCACTCACCGACGTTACGCCGCACGGTCTGTCCAGGACTCATGAGGTCGGCACGATCCAGTCCGGTGAGCTTTTGAATGCGACCAAGCACCCAGAACATCAGTAGCATCAAAGCCGCCATCATGGGCACGCCGATGACGAGAAAGCCCACCCAGTTCTGCCGTCCGATGGCTTTGATGTATTCTTCTGTGCCAGGCGTTTTGCCTTTGAGGAAAAGGAGGATCATCCAGGCATTCGCGATGGCGGAGAGAAACATCGTGCCAGCCAGAGCCCAGGAGGCACGCTTTAGCAGGGCTTGAAATGCGGACTGTTTTTCACCCAAGTCGAGCGCGGCATTCAGAACCGGATGATTGATCACCTGAGGGTTGAGCAGCAGTTCATTCACCAGCGGCTTTTTCCAATAAAAGCTCAGCGGAAAAGCCAGCCCGAGGAAGACGGGAAAAGCCGCCTCCTTTGCCGCAAACCAGCCTGCGCTGAGATTCAGCAGCCCGAGCCCGCCCGTAACGATCACCGCCACGAAACCGAGGATGGAGAAGAAGTTCAGCCCACGCTTCTTCACGAAGCAATACACGCCAAAGCCAATCGGCATGATGAGCGCCACGACCAAGGCCCAAGCTGGGCCGAGTCGCTCCGGCTTGCTCATCGATTCCAGCACGATGGATGGCAGGATTACTGTGAGGAGAAGGTCGGCGAGTGGATGGGGTTGTTCGTTGGCAGGCTTGGACATGGGCGACCCATTGATCCGCAGGGGCAATCACCACGCAAGTGGGGGATGGATGATTCGGCATATCCCTATTGATGGAACCTATTTCTTCCGGCACCGTCCAAGATCTTTCTTGGGGTGTCCCCGAGCCGATCATTTTCGTATGTCGCTTACTTTGAGGTCTCTGTTGTTGTGTCTTTTGGCCGTCTCCGCCCGGGGCCATGACGTCTGGCAGCTTTATGATCCAGCTCCGTCCGTCTGGGAGGAGGCCAGCATCGTGGATGCCTGTCTCGGGCAGGAAAGCGTGCTGCTGCTTTCGAAAGGTGCACAGCCGAGGCTCTTCTGGAGCCGCTTTTGGGACGGAGATGCACCAGCCGGTGCAGATCCTTATCATGGTGAATGGCTGCGCCCGATCCAGCCTGCCTCGGTGGCCATGGGCGCCGGGCGCATCGTGGTGGTGGGGCGTGAGGGGAAGATACTCTCCCGGGCGATCGCCAATCAGCCAGCCCATTACATGGACGTGCGCCCTTGGGACTACCAATCCTCCGGCACTGCGTGTGATCTGAAGCGTGTGCGTTTCATCAACGGGCGGTTCGTCGCCATCGGTGAGCGTTTTGCCGACGGGCAAAATGCAGCAGGAGACCGCAATGACATCCTCACCAGCCTGGATGGCATCACCTGGACGCGTCACCGTTTCTCAGCAGCCGCGCTGGGCGGCCAGACGGAGGACATGCTGGACATCCTTTACCAGTCTGGAGGCACGCCGGGCACGGGCTCGTGGCTGGTGGGCATCAACCGCGCGGGACGCTTCCTGCGCTTCTCAGAAAATTTCAGCTCGGTCACACGGGTGAATGTCGCGGGACTCGGCATCGGGCAGCAGGTGTGTTTTGGCTCAGGCGTGTATGTGATTGCCAGTGAGACGGGCCTCTTCCGCAGTGTGGATGGCATGACCTTTTCGCCGGTGCTGGCGGAGTCCTCCTACAAACTGGCGCATGACGGCACGCGCTTTGTGGCCTTCATGCATTACTATGGCCCTGGCAGCATCTGGCACAGCACGGACGGGCTGGGTTGGACAGAAGCCAGCAGCGTGCCATCCCTGGAAGCCTTGACGACATGGTTGATCGGTTGCCAAGGACTGTGGCTCGCCGGCAGTGCGCAGCGCGGTTTGTCTTCGAAGCCCTCTGGCCTGCCACAGATCACCGCGCAGCCAGCTCCCTTCACGCTGTTGCACCAAGGTGGGTCCGTGACCTTGAGCGTGACTGTGGCTGAAGCGCCCAACACCAGCTTTGCGTGGTATCGTGGGTCGGAAGGGTTTTGGGAACAGGTCAAGGAAGGTAGTGCCATTTCCGGGACGGACACTGCGTCACTGACGCTTTCCTCAGTGACGCTCAGCGAGGCGGATGACTATCTGGTGAAAGTTTACAATCCCGCAGGCCTGGTGAACAGCGCGGTAGCGCGAGTGGCTGTGAGGGTGCTGGGACAGGGTGCGGCCCTGACCCTGAACGATAATACGCCTCCCAGCGTGGGCACAGGTTCGCCCGTGACGTCGCCCAACGGTGTATTTCGAGTCGAAGGCCGCTGGCGCTATGAGCAGCATGGAGAAGAGGTCACGTCCGTGCTTCTGGAAGATTCGGAAGGGTCCGTGGTGTGGTCCGTGGCGAACGACGGGACCTGTGCCGGCCTGAAGACCTTTTCTGATGACCACGAGAAGGCCGCCGTCTGGGGCACTGCGGGAACGATGCGCTTTGTCGAAGACATCATGCGTGATGATTATGCTCTGCAGATTGGCGCCCGGCGCTTGCGCGGGGCGGGGATCAGCGCCGATGGCCTGACTTTGCATGGCGTGGGGTGGGATTACGAAAGCTACGACTTTGTCTTCCAGTGGTCCCTGTCCCTGGAAGCACCGCTGACGGAAGCCGCGCCGACACCGCGGCTGGTTTTGGAGTCCAGCGCCGCCGAGGTCGATCCCTCGCCCATCGTTCGAAACGATGAACTGCAGGAAGGCACACCCGCTTACGGGATGCCGGTCATGAGCTACGAGGACGAGACGCGCAGCATCACCTTCACGCTGCGCAATGAAGGCCGGAAGGATTTGAATGTCTCATCCATCATGCTGGTGGGACCGCAGCGGGACTTCTTTTCGCTGAATGCCCCGGCCCAGCCATTCGTTCTGGGCCCGGCACAAACTCAGGTGGTGCAGGTGGTTTACGGCGCGGCCACGTCAGCCAGGGGAGCGCACGCAGCAGTGTTTCGCATCGCTTGTGATGATCCCGTCAAGCCTGTGCACGCCGCTCAGGTGCAGGGCTCGCGTGGGAACGATGCCGCGGAGGACAGGCCTTATTCACTGTCCGTCAAGGAGGGCACCAGGAGGCTGAGCGCGGAAGCGGGGGTGGATTTCGGGGTGACGAACCCAGGCGTCAACCTGAGCCGCACCTTGTCCATCCAGAACATCGCCAGCGCTCTCTACCATGGGGAAGATCTAGTGTATTCGAATGTCGAGTTCAGCATTGTCGGAGCCCAGGCAGGATCTTTCTCCCTGGAGCCCGCAAGCATTGGCAAACTGCTGTTTAACCAAAAGGTTTCCCGGGTGATCCGCTTTCAACCTGTGACCACGGGAGTGCACTTCGCCTGGTTGAAGATTGAGTTCGAGGTCGGGCCGCAGTGGATCCCGCTGAGCGGACTCGTCCAGGCCGGAGGGCCTCCGGTCATTGTCGGGCTGCTGCCTTCCCAGATCATCAATGGGAACAAACTCACAAGTTATGAACCTCTGAGCTGGGCACGCTCATTCGGGGTGCATGTGGTTTCCGGCAGCCTGCCGATGAAATATCAGTGGTGGAAAAACGGTGTGCGCATTGCTGGAGCCACGGGGACGAGCCTCGCCTTCAGTAAAATGAAGCCGTCCGATGCGGGCAGTTACAGTTTCAGCGCGACGAATGCGCAGGGGCAGACAACTCACACGCCGGTGTCTCACATCGCGGTCTTTGCTCCAGAGCCTTTTGGGTTCATCGTGGAGGGCAAGCCGTTCGAATGGAACATCCCGCACGGCAAGCCGCCGGGCGGCACGCTGGGTTTTCTCTGGAGCAACTCTGGGAACCAGCCCTGGCCGGCCAGTTATTCAGGTATGACGACCTCCAGACTGCGTACAGAAAAGGCCGTCTTTCCTCTGCCTGATGACAACATCATCTGTGATCTTACCTTCATCACACCCAACGGCCAGACTCTGAAGCGTCGGTATCTCCTGGATGATTCTCTTTATGCTACGCCTTCACGCTGGCCTGGCCGCATCAGACTGCCCGTCGCTTTAGTGGGAAGTCCTGTCACGGCGGATCTGCCGCGCTTTGATCCCATCACCGCGCCCGAGTTCGAGCCGCATGAGCATCAGGTCACCTTCAGCGCCACGGGTCTGCCACCCGGCATTGTGCTGAATGGCAAGACGGGCCGCCTGACCGGCACACCCACGGCAGCGAGAGTCGTGAAGGGCATCGTGGAGCCCTATGAGGTGAAGATCACGGCCAGGTGCACGTTTCCTGCCGCCACGGAGACACAGACGGTGCAGTGGATGATCCGCCCGCTGCCGATGGAGATGACGGGCAGCTTTGAAGGCGTGACCAATGATTGCCTGGTCCTCCTGGATATCCTGCCAACGGGCAAGTTCAGTGGCAGTGTGAACGTCGGCGGAAAAAAATTCCCCTTCAATGGCAAACTGGCTCCCGCTCTAAACGCAGAAGGGGATTTGACCATCGCCCCGGTCACTCTGTCACCTCCTGGAACGAAGCTGCCGGAAGGCTTCCCCCCGCTGGGACTGACTTATTCGGTGCCTGGAATCATGCCGGTGTCGTTCTGGAATGCAGCCTTCAGCGGCCTGCCGCCGGAGCAGGGAAACCGAGGGAAGCTCTTCCGCTGTCTTGTTTCTTCACGCCTGCCTTACACGGGGCCTCGGGGTCCATTGAATGTCGGCTTGCTGAAGCCGGAGCCGCAGTGGCCGTATTATTACATGGGGTCTGGTTTTGCTACATTGCGGATTTCCACGGCCGGTGCGGGCACCTGGGCGGGAACTTTGACGGACGGCCAGACCTTTACCTCCAGCCAGCGTGTGGTCAGCATGCCTGCCTACGATGCCGGCAGTGATTCCTGGTCGCCAGCTTTGGGGGTGGCCCTTTACTCTTACCAGGCTGCCAGGCGTCTGCTGGCACCGGCGGCGTTGCTGAAGCCGGACGGTAAGATCGAGGGCTCGGATGGATTGTTCACGAGTGACACGGCGCGCAGTAGTATCGCCGGTCCTTTCCGGTTGCTGGGCGCTCCCTACGTGGCTCCGGCCAAGGGGATGATGTGGCCGGGCTTCGCGAACTCCGCGGCCAATGCCAGACTGAGCTTGAGTGTCGCTGAAGCAGACCTCTTGGACCGTAACTTCATCTTCGATCTGTCTCCCACGGGGGCGGTGAAGCTGCCGGTGTTTGGGGCCACAGAGCCGAAGTTTAGCATCACGGTCACACCTGCCTCCGGTCGCGTGTCAGGCACGGTGACCGTGAGCACTCCTGATCTGGACAGCCCGCCCGGGCAGAACCGCCGACTCACCAGCAGCGGGCCTTTTTCCGGCCTGTTCATTCCACATCCTGACATCAACAAAGTGATGGGGCATGTGAATCTCCCTGAGTATCCGATCTCCGAGGCTCCGGCGAACAAAACCCCGATCCGTTCCGGGCCGATGGAACTCAAGCCGGCGCTTACCCCTTGAGCTGCTGGGGCCTCCACCATCAGGCGAATGGTTTCCGCGCCAGCGTCGGGAGCCACGCTGGCTGGCGAGCGATTCCACGAGCATCACAGCCCCAGCTCGCCGATGACCTCGCGCGGGATGTCGGCCATTCGCAGGCTGCCTTTGCGTTTGGGGGTGGGGGCGACGGGATTCGTTTTCATTGGCTGGCAAGGCGACGAGCCAACGCATCGTTTCCAGTGCCCATGTTTCGCGCCCTTTTCTTTCTTTCCTCCCTGGCCCTGCTGCAGGCTGCTTATGCTGCCCAGCCGAATGTCATCTTCCTGCTCGCGGATGATCTCGGGCGGCAGGATCTCGGCTGTTATGGCAGCACCTTTTACGAGACGCCGAATCTCGACCGCCTCGCCAAAGAGGGCGCTCTTTTCACCAATGGTTACGCTGCCTGCCCTGTATGCTCTCCGACACGTGCGGCGGTGCAGACGGGACGTTGGCCGCAACGCACGGGCGTGACGGATTACATCGGTGCGGCAAAGACTCCCGCTGAGTGGAAGCGTAACACGGTGCTGCTGCCCGCGCCATATCAGGATCGACTCGCACACGAAGAAGTGACGATGGGTGAGATGATGAAGAGCGCGGGCTATGCGACCTTCTTTGCGGGCAAATGGCACCTCGGCCCCGAAGGTCACTGGCCCGAGAATCAAGGCTACGACATCAACATGGGTGGCGTGGATCGCGGTGGTCCGTATGGGCCGGGTAAATACTTCACGCCTTATGCCAATCCACGCCTGCCCGACGGCCCACCCGGCGAGCATCTGCCGGATCGTCTCGCCACGGAGACCTGCAAGTTCATCGAGGCGAACAAAGCCAAGCCCTTCTTTGCCTGCTACGCCTTTTACGATGTCCACACGCCGCTGAATGCGCGCGCCGATCTCACCGCGAAGTATGAAGCAAAGAAGAAGAGGCTCGGACTGGAGGCTAAGTGGGGCCGTGAGGAGTTCCGTGACGTGCGTCTCGTGCAGGAACATGCCGTTTATGCTGCGATGGTCGAGGCCATGGACCTCGCCGTGGGCAAAATTTTGGCGAAGCTCGACGAACTCGATCTCGCGAAGAACACGCTGATCATCTTCACCTCCGACAACGGCGGTCTTAGCACCAGTGAAGGCTCACCCACCAGCAATCTCCCCCTCCGTGGCGGCAAAGGCTGGCTCTACGAAGGTGGCATCCGTGAGCCTCTGCTCATCCGCTGGCCCGCTGCACTCAAAGCTGGGCAGACTATCGATACCCCGGTGTGCAGCCCCGACTACTTCGCTACTCTCATGGACGTTGCTGGAGGTGAAACGACCTCGAAGATTGATGGTGCAAGTCTGCGTCCATTGCTCGAAGGCAAAGGCGATCTCCCTGAGCGTGCGCTCGCCTGGCATTACCCCCACTATGGCAATCAAGGCGGAGCTCCCGGAGCCGCAATTCGTCGAGGTGACTGGAAGCTGATCCACTGGTTTGAAGATGACCGTAAGGAACTCTACAACCTTCGTGATGATTTGAGTGAAACCAAGAACCTCGCCGACAACGAACCTGAGCGGGTGAAAGCCATGTCCGCCGAGCTTCGAGCCTGGCAAAAAGACGTGGGAGCCCTCATGCCGACAAAGAATCCAGCCTTTGACCAAGGCAAACCCAATGGGCGCTCTGCGGCGAATCCTGCCAAGGGCACGAAGAAGAGGTAATCTCTCCCTTTTTGGGGTGATCACTTAAAGCCGGTCCTTGATCGTGATGACGATGGGTCGGTGATCGCTGGCTTTTTCGAAATCACGCTCATGGTGAATACGGCACTGTCGCAAATCAATAAAGGGTCTCAGAGCACGGCTGCAAAAGGCGTAATCCAATCTCGAATAGGAGTCCGCAGCATCCCAGAAGTGGGTCCAGACCTGGCCGTTTTTATCTCTCACAGTCAGATCTGTCATGAAGCCGTCCGAGACGCGGCTTCCGATAATTTCTGAGATGGGCGACTCATTGCGATGCTCGTTGAAGTCACCGTAGCAAAGAATGCGCGCCTGGGTGTTTCTCAAGATAGTGTTATCGATATGGTTGCGCAAAAGATGGGCTTCGTTCCTTCGCATCAAAGATTCATCGGCTTCGGGTACTTCACGCATGGACTTGAGATGCGCACCGATAAACTTCACCTGCAACTGCGGATGAAATTCGACCGTGGCATCGAGAATGCCGCGCTGAAATGGGAAGGTTCGATCTCCAATTTTGTAATTGAGCTGGGTCTGTGAATTTCTGGCAATGATGGGAAACCGTGACAGGAGGGCCAAGCTTCGCGTTGGGTCACCACCGTGGGCACGCTCAATGTGAGGAAGATCAACACCTGCGGATTTGAGGCGGGACTGAAGATCGGCGACGTCCTCATCAGTTCCAACCTCGCAGACGCCGAGGACATCGGGGTGGATGTCCTTCAGGATGGCGATTACGCGCCTTTTTTCATCTTCGGGTTTTGTTGTCGCAGGGATGGTTGTCCCATCTTCGAAGCGATCCATTTTGAGCCAATTTTTGAGGTTGTAGCCACAAAAGGTGAATCTTTCAGCCTTGGCTGTCTGGGCGTTGGCTTGTGCTGCGAACACAAAAAAGGCGAGCCCAATGGCTCGCCTGAGAAGTCCCGTGAGATTCATCCAGGGAAGAGAGTGAAGATCAGATGTCCTGGGAGGAGCCCACGGGTTGGCGCTTTTCGACGGTTTGAGGGATGGTCGGGCGTTCTACTTCGTCTTGGGCGGAGTGAAGTTCGCGCTCGAATTCATCCTTGGCTTTCCGAAACTCACCCATGCTCTTGCCCAGGCTGCGGGCAAAGGTGGGCAATTTTTTAGCACCAAAAAGAATGAGCACCAAAATGGCGATGATGACCAGTTCAGGTGTGCCGAGCGGGCCGATACCGGCGAGAATTTGTGGGTAGTTCATGGCTTGGGGGGGGGATTGGTAGGTTCATCAGTGAAACGTTGCAAGCAGGGCTTTCTATAGAATGAACCTCATAAAAGTAGAGTTCGGCAAGAGGGTGACTGCATTTTGTAGCCATGGAGAGCGCGTGGCTGCGGATTGATTGATGTGAACAATTCCTTTTCGGTAGATGACTTTGGTTTTGACATCCTGAGGCGGATTCGACATCCTCACGACGCTTTTATGAAAAAATACCTCGCCCTTGCGGTCCTCCCCATACTCGCCTCTTGCACGTCCAAGCCTGCCTCGACCAAGCTGGCGGAATTCCCTGAGCGCCCATCTCTCGATGCCAGCCGCGATGGCGAAATGTATCTTAACCGTGGCCTTTCCTATCCAATGGGTGCTGTGGATCAGAGTGCCACATCATCGATCGATATCACCGAAGATTCGGCTGATCTCGTCACCGGAGTGGGCACCCGTCAGGTTCGTGACGGTTCCAACATCGTTGTCCGCTCCACACGTCGTGGAGCCAGAGTCGTCCGCAAGGAAGGGACACGAATCGCTGAAACTGTTTATGATGCTGGTGATCAGGTCGCTGAACTTGGGCATGATGAACTCATCGATAATTCCGGCTTCGTCATGAATGGCTATGAGCGTGTAACGCACACTGGTGGAACTTTGGTCTGCGGAGCTATGACAACCTACAGCAATGTCTGGGACAGTGCCACACGGGGGCTCTTCGGTGGCCTGCTCCGCTGCACAGTCCGTGACACGAAGCCTTACATGGTTGGCAGCTTGAATGACAGCATCCGTGACAACACAATGCCTGGTGCTAGCTGGCGCAAATCTATGCCTGATCTGTCCGGCTACACGCCACAGCCAGTGACCTCAGGCAAGGGTGTTTACACCAGTTCCAAGTAAACTGGTTCCACCCCATTAGTCCCACTTTGGGCGGCTCATCTGAGCCGCCCTTTTTTTGGGGTGCTGGCAGGGCGTTCATGCTCTAATTCCGGTTATCGAATGTTGTTCGGAAGTTTCAAGAACTCGATGGCAGCAGTGGCTGCGTGGAACACCCGTGCATCCAAGAGAAGGAACGGATTTGAACAAGGCATAGCCGAAACTCGAGCAGACGTGAACACCAGTAATGGATGAGGAGGCTGTGGATGGCTGGGGAATCGCCATGCGCTGAAGCGAGAAAGTCCTACCCTTGTAAGATCTGCCGATGCCTTCTTTGTCTTCATGAGCAAGAACAAACGAAGGTGCCATCACGGCCTGAAGACAGGCCTTCGCCTCACCTCTGGATACGGGCCTCATATCCGGTAATTGCAGAAAGGAGGCGAGGTTGCCCCCGCCTCCTTTCCGTTAGTAGTGAAGCTTAGCGGCTCCGAAATCGATTACGCCTTCCAGCCGTCGCGATAAGCGGGGCGGGTGACGAACTTGTTCGGGGCTTCGGCGTTGGTGACCTTCATGCCTTGCTTGTCCCACTGCACGCTCTGCTGAGCGCGGACAGCGAGGTTGCCGAGGAGCACGAATTCGGTCAGCGGGCAGCTGTAGTCGAAGTTCGAGCTTGGCAGGCCGCCGTTGACGACGTGGTGAGCCCACTCGCCCTGCGGGTTGTTTGGCATCACGGAGCGGGTTTCGGTCTTCTTGATCTTGCCGGCCTTCGTGTCGATGCGCACCTGGGTGTAGCGCTCTTCATTGTAGATGACCGGGCTGCCACAGTAGGCTTCGCCTTCGAATACGGTGCCTTCGGTGCCGATGAACATCATGCCGCTGCTGGCCTTCTCGAAGGCCTTCTTGGCGAGTTCGCTCGTCATGTGCGGGGAGATCTCGGGCTTGTTCGGCTTGCCGTCCTTGGAACCATCATTCCAGCTCACGGTCATGGCTGGGTGCTTGCCGGCAGGCATGTGATACACGAGGTCACTCCAGGTCGGGGCACAGGTGTCGGAAATCGGGCTGGAGACAGCATCGATCTTCTCAGGGATGAGCTGACCGAGGATGGAGAAGGAAGCGTCCATGATGTGGCAGCCCATGTCACCAAGAGCGCCAGAGCCGAACTGCCACCAACCACGCCAGGAGAAGGGATGCACGCTGTTGCCACGCTTGCCGCTGGCACCTTCAGGGATCTCGAATTGGAAGTAAGGCTCGCTGGCTTCGCTGGAGAGCCAGAGATCCCAGTTGAGTTCTGGGGGACACTCGGCGGCTTTTTTCACGAGAGGGCCCTGGGGCCAGATCGGGCGGTTCGTCCAGAGGCGGATTTCCTTCAGTGTGCCGATGGCACCCTGTTCGATCCATTCCTTGGCGAGGCGCTGGCCTTCCATGGTGCGTCCCTGATTGCCCATCTGGGTGGTGACGCCGGCTGCTTTCGCGGTGCTATGGAGGTCGCGCACTTCACCGATGTAATTGCAAAGAGGCTTCTGCACGCAGACATGTTTCTTGTGCTTCAGCGCATGCATGGCGGCCACATAATGGGTGTGGTCGGGA
>NZ_JBILYB010000329.1:0-2577 GCF_044378005.1 Prosthecobacter sp. | reverse complement strand
GTCTATGAAGTCACCGTCACCGCCACCGACAACGGCTCTCCAAACCTGAGCGGCTCACAGGCCCTGAGCGTGACCGTAACCAACGTCAACGAAGTCCCCAGCTTCGTGAAAGGCGCGGATCAACTGCTGCCCTACAACACCAGCAGCGCGCAGACCGCCACTGGCTGGGCCACGAGCATCGACGATGGTGACAGCACGGTGACGCAGGCGCTGACTTTCAACATCAGCAGCAACAGCAATGTCGGGCTCTTCACCACCGCGCCGAGCATCGACAGCAGCACGGGCACGCTGACCTACACGCCGAACGGCAGCGCAGGTACCGCCACCATCGGCGTCACTCTCACGGACGATGCCACGATCAACGGCAACGCCGCGCTGACCTCTGGTGTGCAAACCTTCACCATCACCGTGCAGCCGGTGCCTGACTACACCGTCGCCACCACGACCACCACGGTCACGGTCACGGACATCAGCGGCAATGGCGATACCCTGAGCTTCACCGACGGCGGTGCTCACGCCACCTTCGCCGCCGCAGGCCGCACCTTCAGTCTGAATGGCGGACTCCATGAGACCGGCAGCATCAATCTCACCTACGCCAGCCTGCCAGGCATCACCGGCATCATCATCCATGCCGCTGGAGGCAATGACACGGTCAACATCGGCGACTTCAGCGCCTTGAGCGGGTTCCCCGCTCTCACAGTCAACGGCGGCACCGGCGACGACACGGTGAATCTCAATGGCGACATCACCTTCGCCACCGATGCCAGCCTCGACTTGGATCTGCAAAACGACGATATGACGCCGGGCGTGGACATCGTGAACGTGGCGGCGAATGCCAACCTCCTCACCAGCGGCACCGGCGCGATCACGGCAAAGGTAAGTCGGAACGTGTCGATGGCTGCGGGCTCCAGCTTCGAGACGGTGAATGGAAACCTCACCTTGCAGGCGAACCAGCAGGTGACGGGGGCGGCGGGAGACTTCATTGGCATCGACATCAACAATGCCGCCGTGAAAACGTCGGGAACGGGCAATGTCAGCCTCACTGGCAAGGGTGGTAACGGCAGCTCCACGGTGAACTTGGGCATCAAGGTGCAGGCCGGGGGTAGCGTGGAATCCACCGCGACCGGGTTGGGCGCGGGCCAGGGACTCGTGACGCTGAACGGCACCGGCAGCGGCACGGGCAATCATAGCCATGGGGTCCAGGTCACTGGCGCAGGCTCGAAGGTGATCTCTGTCGACGGGGATATCGCCATCATCGGGGAGGCCGGTTCGGGTGCCAGCTCGTCTGGGCTGCAGATGACCACCGGCAACCTCCTTTCAACAGGCACCGCGAATGTGGCGGTCGCTGCGGACAGCATGGACATAGCCAGTGGAAGCATCAATGCGGGCACGAGGAACGTGACCCTGCGCCAGAAGACCAACAGCCAGTTGATCAATCTCGGCGCTGCCGACAGCGCAGGCACGCTCGGTCTCAGCGATGCCGAACTGGATCTCGTCTCCGCAGGCACGCTCAATATCGGCGATGCCAACAGCGGCGCGCTCACCGTCAGCGCCGCTATCACGCGCAGTGCGGCGACGGTGCTCAACCTTGCCTCCGGCGCTAACATTGACCTCAGCACCGGCTCGCTCGACAGCGCGGGTGGCAACGCCACGCTCAATCCCGGCACCAACGTCTTCGCCAGCAACAGCGGCGTGGACGTGACGACGGGCGCGGCCTCCACGCTGACCATCCCGAGCGCGGACAGCCTGAAGATCGTGATCGACGGAGCCACGGCAGACAGCGGCTTCACGCAGCTCAATGTCGCCGGTCTCATCGACCTCACGGGAGCGGCCCTCTCCCTCAGCGGCGGTTACACGCCTTTGACCAATGACATCCTGACCATCGTGAACAACGATGGGGTGGACGCCGTCACCGGCACCTTCAGCGGGCTTGCTGAGGGCGCGGTTGTCACCTTCAACGGCATCCCGCTGACGGTCAGCTATGTGGGTGGCAGCGGCAATGATGTGACCCTTTCCTACCTGAATGAAATCGTCGTTCATAACGGCAGCCACAGCCTGGCTCCTGAGTTGAGCGATGGTCAGGTCACCGTCGTGGATTTCGGCAGCACGGCTCCGAACGTGGCCAGCATGCGCAACTTCCTGGTGCGCAACACGGGAGATGCGGATCTGACGATCTCCAGCATCACGGTGCCTTCCGGCTACATCACCAACGGTGCCGCCGCCACGCTGGCATCAGGCACCTCCTACAGCTTCCAAGTCTCGCTCAGCAGCGCCACTCCAGCCACCTATGCAGGCAATGTCGTCATCAACAGTGATGACCTCAACGAGGCTGCCTTTGACTTCCCCATTACCACGACCGTCGTCGCTCCAGGCAGCGCTCCTGTTGTCAGCGTGGGAGAAACCGTCGCCGTCCAGGGTGCCACCGGCAGCGCTGTCCTCGGTGGGCCGGTCGGCTCCACACTTTACAGTCTCATCGGGTCTCCGGCGATCAACTCCAGCGGCGTGCTCGCTTCAGCCGTCCAGATCCGCCATGCCGATGCCAGCCTGCATACAGGCATGATGGTCGGCCAGCCGCTG
>NZ_JBILYB010000328.1:0-2582 GCF_044378005.1 Prosthecobacter sp. | reverse complement strand
TCCGCGAATACTGCCGCCTTTTCTACGGCCCGGCGGAGGCGGAGATGCGCACCTTCTTTGAATACTGTGAGGCCAACTGGCAGGAGATGGAAAAGGACAAACTCAAAGCCGACGAAGCGCTCGCCCTTTTCGAGAAAGCGAAGGCGAAGGCTGACGCCGCGAGTGTGTATGGCAAACGCATCGCCCTCATCGACGATTTCCTCAAAGGCCTGCGCAACAAAAGCCAGCAACTTGGCAAAGTTCGCGGCCCGGTGCCCGTCCTGCGGCTGGTGGGCGAGGCGCGCAGCAAGATCGTCATCGATGGCAGGCTCGATGACGAAGCGTGGAAGAACGCCTTTCCCTCCGCCACCTGCTCTCTTCGTGAGCTGCAAACGGGACGTCCGCCCACCTTTGGCACCACGGTGAAATCCACCTGGCTCGGTCGCGACCTCTACTTTGCCATCCGCTGCGACGAACGCCTCGGCGAGAAGCCCAACATCGGCACCACCAAGGAAGACGACGGCGCACTCTGGTATGGCGATGCCGTCGAGCTGCTGCTCGAGACCGAATCGCGCTCGTATTATCAGATCGCGATCAGCCCGAGCGGAGCCGTGGTGGACCTCGATCGCGGTGCCTCGCGCGACAAATGGTTCAGTTGGGACTCGAACGCCGAAGTCGCCACGCACCTCGCCGACGATCACTGGACCATCGAGATCCGTCTGCCGATCACACAGGATGAGAATGATCCGCTACACCAGGTCATCGGTAGCAGACCCAACAAGAGCCTTCCCTGGCACATCAACATCTGCCGCCAGCGCATTCGCGAAGATGGCGCGGAATATTCCGCCTTTTCGCCGACCGGCGCGGAGCACTTCCACGACGTGATGAAGTTTGCCACGTTCTACGACGGCAACAGTTTCGAGTTCGACCACGGCCCGCCGGACGACGACTTCCTGGAAAAGACGCGCATCGCCGCCGACTTCGCCCGCACCGGCAAGCGCGAGGAGGCCCTCGCCGCCTACACCGCCGCCGCTGAGGGCAAGATCACGGACCTGCAAAAGTCCCACGCGCTGGAACTCGCTGCTGGCTATGCCCGCCATCTCCGCAAGCTGGACGTTGCCGAACAACTCACCGCCCGCATTCCCATCGAGTCCGTGAAGAAGGCAGCGCAAATGCAGGCCTTGCTCGATCAAAGCAAAGCGCCGCAAGTCATCGCGCAGTTCGGCGCGGAAGACTTCTCCAAGTGTCCCTTCTGGAAGCGCGGTGCCGGCCTTCATGCCCGAGGCCGAGCCTATTCCATCGCCAAAACCGGTGACAAAGCCGAAGCCGACCTCACCGCTGCTTTGGATTTCACCAGCGAGCCGCGCGCACGCGACGCGATCTGGGAGGCCATCGGCCACAACCGCGAAAACAACCTCAAGAACGACGAAACCGCCCTCGCTGCCTATAACGCCATCGTCGAAGCCCGCACCCACATCGGAGGTGCCAGCGAGTTCACCGCACTGCAAGGCATCGCTCGCATTCAAACCCGCAAAGGCCAGTTCGACGAAGCCCTGAAGACCCTGCACCGAGCCGAGCCCGATAAGCTTCAAGGCGTGTGGAAGGAGCACATCCTCAAGTCCATCGAAGCTGTGAACCAGGCGCGCAAGCCTCAGTGAAACCAATCATCATGAGACCCACCCTCCCACTCCTCACCGCACTGCTGCTCGTGCCTCTCGCCGCTTTACCCGCTGCCGAAATTACGGTCGGCCCTAGTGGTTTCAAAACCATCGCAGAGGGCGTTGCAGCGCTGAAGGCGGGCGACACGTTGACGATTCTGCCGGGCGAATATCTCGAATCCATCGAGGTGAAGAAGCTCGCGGGCACAAAGGACGCGCCGATTACGATTCGGGCGCAGCGTGCGGGCACGGTGCTGCTGCGCGGAGATGTGGAGGTCGCGGGATGGGCGGCGGTGGCGGGACTTGATGGGGTGTTTGCGGCGAGTTTTGACAAGATCGCGCAGGGCGTGGCCGATCCGCGCACGATGACGCATTACGAACCCGCCGCGACGGCGGTGGAGATCGGCACGAAGCCGGGTGCGTTCTTCCATGATGCGAAAGCGGGCCGCCTGCTCGTGCGCACGGCGGATGCGCGGCCACCGGGAGTGCTCATGGTGTCCATCACGAACGGCAACGGGCTGGCGCTGGAGAACTGCGCGAACATCACCATCGAGGGGCTGGCCTTCACCGGCTATCAGCATGCGGACACCTCGGTCTTGCTCGGCTCGCGCACGCGCTGGGGGATCATCGCCGGGAAGTGCGAGAGCATCACGCTGCGCCGTTGCGTGGCGTATCTGAACAGCGGTGGCCTTTGCTTCACGACCGGCACGGCGAACTCGGTGATCGAGGATTGTTTTGTCTTCGCCAATGCGTCGCGAACAATCGGCATCTCGAATCAAATTCTGGGTTGGGGCGCGAAGGACTGCGTCTTCCGGCGCAATCGCATCGAGGGCTTTAACAGTCCCACCGGCAGCCAGGACCAGATCACTTTTTACAGCAACGAGGGACAGACGAATTTGCTGGAAGGCAACATCGCCATCCGCGCCAGTTTCATGGATAAAGGCG
>NZ_JBILYB010000332.1:0-2588 GCF_044378005.1 Prosthecobacter sp. | reverse complement strand
AAGTTTTCGTTGCGTGCGGCGGGGTCGGTAAGGGCAAGGCTCGAAAAGTTGGCCCGAATTGAGACGACGCTCGCGCTCAGTTCGAACCGACGCGGTTCGGATTCCGTCGTGGAGGGATTCAATCCTTCAGGAGGTAGATGGGCATACGAGTTCATCGAGCACTCCATTGAACCAACCATGGATCTGGCCACGGACTCCGCCGGTGCCGTTCTATTTGCTGATTCTGAATTTGTCGTCCGATCCGTGGAGTTGGTCGGGAGCTGGGAGCCAGGGTTCTCCAAAAGCAAAACGGAGCTTTCTTTTTACAATACGAAAACCTGTCGGCTCATCGCGCTTGTTTCGGTTCCCAACCGGGTCTTTAAAGTCGGAAGAATCGGCGATTCACGCGGAGGACGATTTTACGTGGGGACCATCACTCCTGCGAAATACCTGTATGACGATTGCCCTCTGGCGATCACGTTGGTCGATCTGGAAACGGAGTCGATCGAGCGGATCCCTGTGATCTCCGATGACTATTGGCTGGCGCTTGGTCATGAGTTGGGGATCCAAGCGTCCGCCGGATCGCTCCGCTTCACCGTCGACAAAGGCACCCTTTCCCAATATGTCAGGACCCAACCGGAAAAGGAGGTGTTCAAGGAGATCCGGATCTCCTTTGTGGAGAGGTCGCGGTCGTCGAATGGGACGGATCGATGGGCCGATCACGAGAGCGGCAAGAGCGGCGAGAAGACGCATCGCGCACTGCTCTCCCGCGAGCGTTCAGGGCTTGGCCACCTCGGGCCGCGGCCGGCCCGAATCACCGAAGCCTCTTCGAGCCGGGGACAATTTTCGATTGGATCTCCGGACGAAGCAGGGCTCGGATTGGCTCTTGTAAGAGCGTCGGAAGAGGGAAAACTAACCAAATTTGATCTTGGAACGCTAGGAAGAAGCGCACACTCGGTGTCGCCACAAGGTGTGTTCGCACCCTACGTCTTGAATGAAGGGGTGATCGCCTGCGTGGCGGATGGCGCGATTCAATTGATCGGCGAAGGGTCAAAACGCGTCCTCCAGATCCCCGGCGGGAACGGCGAGGACCTCGAGCTTTTGCTGAAATCGCCGCCCCCCTTTCCCGATCCCAGTGAAGGTCTGCTTCAGTTTTCCCGAAGCGCCGTTGCATACACCCATGAGGGTAAATTCTGGCGCGCGGCTCTTCCCGGGAGCGACAGATTTGAGGCCATTGTCCCGGGCCGGAGCATTCTGCAAGAAGCGGGTGCCGATGCGGAAATCATCGATTGGAACGAAGAAACCGGCACCTTTGTGGTCCGCGACACCGGCGAATTTCAGCGTTTCCTTGGATCCACAGGACAAAGGTTCGGAAGTCGGTGGCATGGCGGGGGCCGTCTGGCCTATTGTGGAGTTTTCTCCAGTGAGCCGTCGAACGGATGGCGGGCGCTGTCCTACGTGGATGACTCACACAGCGGCGGCGTCTCTTCGTGCGTGGCGATCGAAAAAGCCGCGGATGGGACCGGTCATCTGATAGTCGCGAACGGCTTACCCTCCATGGCAGACCCACTTGGCCTCGTCGATGCAGGAGCGAAGGTCCGCATCGTCTTCGGAGCGGGTGATACCGTGCGCCTTGTCGAAGTGGACCCCTCGACCGGCAACACGAAAGTGATCTGGATCCGGGCCTTCGCCAACCGCTTCGGCAAAGCCTTGTTCGATCCCTCCTCCGGGCTCATTCTGATTCCCGGCGCCTCGGGATTCGAGGCGTGGAAGCTGCCAGGGGAAGGTGAGCCAAAGAAGGAGTTTGATTTGCTTCTCGCGGATGACGATACCTTCGCCGTGCTGCTTCCCAACGGTCGCTATGCCGGTTCACCGGGCTGTGAGAAACTCCTTCGTTTTGGTTCCGTTGATGGAGCCTCGGTTGCGGCCTGGCGGAACCGTCCGGCCGAGGTGTTGAAGGCGCTCGGCGGTGATCCTGCGGAAGTCCGGATCCTCGCACAGGTAACGGACCGGTGGCTCGCGAAGATCGGGAATCCCGAGCGGAATCCGGAGCCGGCCTCGGGGGCTTTTCCCACCCTCGCGCTCTCGAGCGACGTTCCGCTCCGGGCCGGGTCCGGGGAAGTGGCTCTCGCGTTCGACATCAAAGCGGGTGTGTCGCCGGTGAAGGATCTCGTGGTGCGCGTGAATGGGGTCGACGCACAGCGAGGTTCCAATGCAATCGTCGCCTCGGACACGGTGGAACGCCGAGTGAGGATCGCCGAAGGCCAGAACTGGATTGAAGCCGTGGCGATCGATGAGCAGGGACGGTCGAGCAACCGGGTGCGCTTCCGGACGATCCTCGGGAAGTCGGAGAAACCATCGAAACGGTTCATTGTCGCGATGGGAGTATCGGCCTACCGGAACCGCGATCTGGATCTCGATTTTGCGGCGAAGGATGCCTCGGATCTTTCTCGTGCGATCCGGGACGCGTATCCGGGTGACTCGGAGGTTCTCCTCCTGACGAACGAAGCGGTCACGAGGGACGCACCGGAAAAGATCCGGGAGTTTCTCGCCGGGGCCGCCGAGAATGACGAGGTGGTGGCCTTCGGGGCCGGACACGGGGTGTTGGA
>NZ_JBILYB010000054.1:0-38466 GCF_044378005.1 Prosthecobacter sp. | reverse complement strand
CCTCAAAGTCCGCCCCGACTCACTCGCGAATCTCAGCGGAGCCACCATCACCGCTGACCCCGTCGCCCCGCTGGATGGCATCGCTTCCAGCACCATCACCAGCGGTTCCCAGAACCTGAATTTGAACTTCGGCTATAACGCCAGCAGCATCCCACCCGTCTCATCTGGCTGTCTCGCCCCGCGCGGCCAGACACTCGGCATGCAATACATGGTGACGCGCATCGGCAGGGACATCCTCGGTGCACTCGGACTCTATCAGTCCGACTCCATCATGAGCATCTCCCCGAATGGGCTCTATGTCTCCGGCGTCCGCTTCGGTGCCATCGCCCGTGGCTATGTCATGCAGGTGTCCACCTCCAGCTACTCAGACATCCCGAAGATCACCGCCACGAACCCCTACGCCATCGGCATGGACGTCAACGACGACGGCAACACCGTCGGCTTCGAGCGTCGCAGCGCTGGAAAAAACGTCACTCTCATCCCCTTCATCTACACTCGCGCCGCCAACACCACTCAGCGCCTGATCACTCCCTTCGATGCGAACGTCGCCATGACTGGCGAGCCTGTCAGCATCACCAATGACAACCTTTACGCCTTCGGCACCGTCGATCCCGACGGCCCAGGCACCACCGTCAGCCAGGGCGGTTATTGGTCCCTCAGCGACCGCCAGTGGACAGCCATCGCCGGACTGCGTCAGGTCATTGATGCCAGCTCCGATGGCAGCATCCTCCTCGTCGTCAATAGCAGCGGCCAGGGCCAGATCCTGCGTGGCAATGTCAGCAGCGGCTGGCCCACCGTCCTCGTCACCTTCACGGGTAAGCTCAAGTTCGGTAAAGTCAGCGCCAGTGGCCGCTACGTCGGCAGTGCCGAGACCCTCAGTGGCAAGCCCACCCCATTCGTCTATGACACGCTGAACGCCACCCGCAGCAATCTGCCCATCACCGCCGCAGACAGCCTCGGTGGCATCGTCGGTGCGCTGAGCGATACCGGTCGTGTCGTCGGCAGCATGTATCGCAGTGGCACCACGGGCAGCACCTCCGTCCTTTGGGAGTCCGCCACGGCGAGCTACACCACTCTTCAAAACGTCCTGCTCAATGACGGACACACGCAGCAGGACGCCTCCTACGCCGCATGGAATCTTTACAACGGCGGTGATGGCATGAGCTCCGATGGCCTCACCTTCGCTGTCTTTGGCAAGAACCCCTCCGATCAAGAAGATAGCCTCCTCTTCCAGACCATCCCACCTCCCGGAGATCGTCTCTGCGTCGGTAACGCTGTCTGGCTCGATGCCGATGCGGATGGCATCAAGGAAGTCGGCGAGCCCGGCATCGCTGGTGCTGTGGTCCGACTCTATCATGCAGGCGAAGACGGCCTCATCGGCGGCACCGGAGACAATGCCGACTGGGAGTACATGCCCAGCATCACCACCACCAGCACCGGCAGCTATGTCTTCAGCCCCGTCGCCGCTGGCAAATACTACATCACCGTCCAGCCGCCCGCCCTTTATCCGAGCACCTCAGGCGCTCCTGATCTCGACGACAACGGCCAGGACGATGACAACAACGCGCGTCAACCCGCCGGACCTGGAACTCTCGCCTACAGCCCCCTCATCACTCTCCAGGCAGGCACCGAGCCCGTGAATGATGGCGACTCCGATGCCAGCACCGACTTCACCCAGGACTTCGGTTTCAACAACGCCCTCAATGTCGGCAACACCGTCTGGAACGACGCCGACAACGACGGCACTTTCGAGCCGCTCACCGGTGAATTCGGAGTCCCAGGCATCACTGTCGAGTTGCTGAATGCCAGCACCGATGCGGTCATCATGTCCACCACCACGGACGACACTGGCGTGTATAGCTTCAACACCGCCACCGCCGCGAACTACAAGGTGCGTGTTCCCTTCCTCCCTGCGGCCATCCCGCTCAGCAGCAGCACCGTCACCACCACGGACAACGGCATCGACCACGACAACAATGGCGCGCAGCCCGGCGTAAAGCAATCCGCAGCAACCAGCATGAGCTTCGCGCTCGCCGCAGGCACCGAGCCCGGCAGCAGCGGTGGCACGAACAATGAGAAGACCATCGACTTCGGCATCCGCCCCTGCCCAGCCTTCACCATCACGCCTGCCACCCTCACCGCAGGCACGCAGGACAGCTCTTACAGCCAGGCGCTCAGCGCCACCGGCGGCGTCTCACCTTATGTCTGGAGTGTGCTTACTGGTGAGCTGCCACCCGGCCTGTCTTTGAGCTCCGCAGGCGTACTCAGTGGCACACCGATCCAGATCGGTGCCTTCATTTTCAGCGTTCTGGCCACCGATGCCAAGGGGTGCTCCACTCAGCAGACCTATAGTCTGCTGATCAACTGCCCCACCATCGCGCTCGCCCCCACCACGCTGCCAGCAGCCACCCGCCTGAGCGCATACACCCAGGCCATCACCATCACTGGCGGGCGCGCACCTTACGTTCTCAATGTCATCAGCGGCTCACTCCCCGCTGGCATCACGATTAACAGTGCCAACGAACTCTCCGGCACCACCAGCGTCGGCACAGGCTCCTTCAGCTTCACCCTCCGCGCCACCGACAGCCAGGGCTGTGTCGGCACCCGCGCCTACACCCTCAGCGTCGGCTGCTCCAGCATCACGCTGACTCCCGTCACGTTGATCAACGGCACCGTTGGTTCGGCCTATAGCCAGACCGTCGCCGCCTCTGGTGGCAGCGCCCCCTACACCTATGCCGTCAGCGTCGGATCACTGCCAGCCGGCCTGGCATTAAACACCAGCACCGGAGCCATCACCGGCACACCTACCAACTCCGCCAGCTCCAGCTTCACCATTCGCGCGACCGATAGCGTTTCCTGCACTGGTACGCGCAGCTACAGCGTCACCCCCGCCTGCACCACCATCACTGTCGGCCCCACCTCGTTGAGCAATGGTGTCGTCGGACAAGCCTACTCGCAGACCCTCACCGGCACCGGCGGCATTGCGCCCTACACCTTCGCCATCACCGTCGGCAGCCTGCCAGCAGGCCTCACGCTGAATACCAGCACCGGAGCGATCACCGGTACACCCACCGTTAATACCGCCGCCACTTTCACCGCCCGCGCCACCGATAGCGGTGGCTGTGTCGGCACACGGAATTACACCGTCACGCCCGTCTGTCCCACCGTCGTCATCACACCGGTCACCCTGCCCGCCGCCGTCGTCGGCAGCGCCTATTCGCAAAACCTCATCGCCACTGGCGGCACTGCGCCGCATAACTTCGTCGTTAGCAGCGGCACACTCCCCACCGGACTCACTCTCAGCAGCTCAGGCGTCCTCAGCGGTACGCCTACCACCGCAAACACCACCGGCGTCGCCATTACCTTCCGCGCCACAGATACCTATGGCTGCACTGGCACTCGCGTCATCAACGTGCAGGTCTGCCCAGTCATCACGCTGAATCCCACCTCCCTCAGCAATGGCGTCGTCGGCACCAGCTACTCGCAGACCCTCAGCGTCACCGGCGGCACATCGCCTTATCTCTTCGGCATCGCCAGCGGAAGCCTGCCCGCCTGGGCTGCACTGAATACCAGCACTGGAGTCATTAGTGGCACGCCAAACGCCACGACCAGCGCCAGCTTCACCCTCAGCGCCACCGATGCCAATGGCTGCGTCGTCACCCGCGCCTACACCATCGCTCCTGTATGCCCCGCCATCACGGTGAATCCCACCAGTCTCGCCGGAGCCACCGTTGGTTCGGCTTATTCGCAGAGCATTAGCGCCATGGGTGGCACCGCCCCTTATGCTTATGCCATCAGCGTCGGCGCTCTGCCCGCAGGTCTTAGTTTGAGCACCACCACCGGAGCCATCACCGGCATCCCCACCAGCAGCACAGCCGCCAGCTTCACCATTCGTGCTACGGATAACTATGGCTGCGTCGGCACTCGCGCCTACACGCTGACTCCCGTCTGCCCTGCCATCACCGTCAGCCCTACCAGCCTGAGCGATGGCACCCTTGGCACAGCCTACAGCCAGACCATCACCGCCACTGGCGGCACCGCCCCGTATGCCTTCAGCATCACCAGCGGCACCTTGCCGGCAGGCCTCAGTTTGAACCCCACCAGCGGTCTCCTCAGTGGCACGCCCACTGCGGGAAATGGCACCGGCACTGCGATCACTCTCACTGCCACCGATGCCTATGGCTGCTCGGCCTCGCGTCCGCTCACACTGAAAATTTGCCCAGTCATCACTCTCGCGCCCGCCACTCTGCCATCGGGTAGCATCGGCGTCGCTTACTCCCAGACCGTCACCGCCAGTGGCAGCGTCGCACCCTATGTTTACGCGCTCTCCAGCGGCACACTTCCCGCAGGACTAACTTTAAACACCAGCACCGGAGCCATCACCGGCACGCCGACCACCAGCGGAAACTCGAATATCACTCTCACCGGCACTGACGCGTACGGCTGCCTCGGCACCCGCAGCTACACCATCGCCATCGGCTGCCCCGTTACCACCATCTCACCCGCCACCCTGCCGGATGGCCTCGTCGGCAGCGCTTACAGCCAGACCACCACCGCCAGCGGCGGCAACGCCCCCTACGTCTGGGATCTCAGCTCCGGCACCCTGCCCGCCGGGATGACCTACTCCGCTGCCGGACTCCTCAGCGGCACACCCACCGCCAGCAACGGCCCCGGCGTCAACATCACCGTCCGCGCAACCGACAACTTCACCTGCGCCACCACGAAGAGCTACCTGCTGAAAATCTGCCCCATCATCACCGTCAATCCAGCCTCCCTCAGCACCGCCACCGTCGGCACCAGTTACAGCCAGATCATCACCGCCAGCGGCGGAGCCACCCCTTACATCTTCAGCGTTAGCAGCGGCAGCCTGCCCGCTGGTTTGAGCCTGAACTCCAGCACCGGAGCCATCACCGGCACTCCCACCAGCACCACCGCCGCCAGCTTCACCGTCACCGCCACGGATGTGAATGGCTGCCCCGGCCAGCGCCCCTACACGCTCACTCCAGCCTGCCCGGTAGTGACGCTGAATCCAGCAACTCCAGCTGCCGCAATAGTCGGAGTGCCGTATTCGCAGACCATGAGCGGAAGCGGTGGCACAGCCCCCTACACCTTCGCCATCACCAGCGGCACTCTGCCCACCGGCCTCAGCTTCAGCACCAGCACTGGAGCCATCACTGGCACACCGACAACGACGAATGGTGTGGGGACGTCGATTACTTTCCGAGTCACGGACAACTTCGGTTGTGTGGGGACACGTGCCGTCACTCTGCAAGTCTGCCCAGTTATCACGATGTCTCCCACCACTCTGCCGACGCCGACGGTGGGTACGGTTTACTCACAGACCGTGAGCGCCAGTGGTGGAGTCACTCCCTATGTATTCGGCATCTCCGGTGGTGCCTTGCCAGCCTGGGCTGCATTGAATGCAAGCACGGGTGTCATTAGCGGCACACCCAATAACACGACCAGTGCTACTTTCAAGGTGAGTGCTGTAGATGCGAATGGTTGTCAGGCAACGATCACTCACACACTGACTCCAGCCTGCCCGACGATCACGGTAAGCCCAGTCACGCTTACAGCACCAGTCTTGGGTGCTGCCTACACGCGGACATTCACCGCGACAGGAGGCACCGCCCCGTATCTCTTTGCTGTCAGCAGCGGCGTGCTGCCCGCAGGGCTTTCGCTGAATACCACTACCGGTGTCATCAGCGGTACCTGCACAAGCATCAGCACTGCCACATTCACCATCCGCGCCACGGACAATTATGGATGCCAGGGAACTCGCAATTACACGGTCACACCTGCTTGTCCGTCGATCAGTCTCACGCCATCGACTCTGCCAGGCGCGACGGTGGGAGTGGCTTACAGCCAGTCTGTCAGCGGCACTGGCGGCGTCTCACCTTACAGCTACAGCATCTCATCCGGTGCCCTGCCTGCGGGCCTGACTTTGAATGCGACCACGGGAACGATCAGCGGCACGCCAACTAGCACGGCCAGTTCAGGGTTTACCATTCGCGCCACTGACACAAACAGCTGCTCAGGTGTCCGTGCCTACTCCATCACTCCCGTGTGTCCTGCCATCACGGTCAATCCAGCGAGCCTCGCGACAGCCACGGTGGGCACGGCCTACACACAAGTCGTCACTGCCAGTGGTGGTACGGCACCTCATGCTTTCAGTGTCACTTCGGGCACGTTGCCTGTGGGTCTCACGCTGAATGCCACCACGGGTGAAATAGCAGGCACACCGACGGCCAGCAACGGGGCAGGGGCCAACATCACCATCACCGCAGTGGATGCCAATGGCTGCTCTGGCCTCCGTGCCTACTCGCTGAAAGTCTGTCCGGCCATCGCGCTGACTCCAGTGACACTGGCCAACGGCACGGTGGGCACGGCCTACTCGCAGACGGTGAGCGCGAGCAATGGGGCAACACCTTATGTGTATTCCATTTCCGCTGGCAGCCTCCCATCGGGACTCGCGCTGAATACCACCAGCGGCGTGATCAGCGGCACACCGACGGCTTTCACGGCGGCAAACTTCACGGTGAGTGTCACCGATGCCAACGGTTGCCAGGCCACACGCAGCTACACGGTCACTCCGGTATGTCCTGGCATCTCTTTGAATCCCATCTCCATTGCAGCCGCCACCGTCGGCAGTGCTTATGGTCAAACCTTCGTCGCCAGCTCAGGTTCGGCACCGTTCACTTACTCGGTCACCAGCGGCACGCTGCCTGCCGGGCTTGCTTTGGACAGCATCACGGGTGTCCTTAGCGGCACACCTTCGAGTACTGCGGCGGCGACATTCACACTGCGTGTGGCGGATCAATATGGCTGCTCCGGCAGTCGCACTTACACGCTTACGCCAGTTTGCCCCGCCATCAGTGTCACGCCGGGGGCGCTGCCTTTGGCGAAGGTCGGCACCTCCTACACACAGGCACTCGCCGCGGGTGGTGGCTCGGCTCCTTACTCCTGGGCACTCACCTCGGGCACGCTGCCAGCCGGGCTGACCTTTAATGTTGGCACGGCCACCATCACCGGCACACCCACGACGGCGAATGGTGCCGGTGTCTCTCTCACCTTCACCGCCACGGATGGCTATGGATGCCAGGGCACGCTTACGACCACGATTATTGTTTGCCCGGCCATCTCTCTGACGCCTGCCACGCTGCCGGATGCCACGGTGGCTGCATTTTATACGCAAACCATCACTGCGTCGGGCGGTGCCACTCCCTACATCTACACGATCAGCAGCGGTGATCTGCCGATGGGGCTCGCCCTGAGCAGTTCCGGTGTGATCAGTGGCACACCCACCAATAGTGATCCGGGCACCTTTGTCGTCACTGCCATGGATGCCAATGGCTGCACGGGCACGCGCACTTACAGCATCATTACTGGCTGCCCCATCATCACGATGTCTCCCACCACGCTGCCTGATGGCAATGTCGGCATAGCCTACGGCCAGACTGTCACTGCCACGCCGCAGAGCGGCTTGATCGGTCAATACTACTCCGGCACGAATTTCAACACGCTCCTGCTCACCCGCGCAGATAGCTCCATCGACTTCAACTGGGCGGGGGGAGCGCCTCATGCGTCTGTTCCAGCCAACGTCTTCTCGGTGCGCTGGACCGGGACCCTCATGCCGCTGACCACAGGCACCTACACCTTCCAGACTACGAGCGATGATGGCGTCCGCCTCTGGGTGAATAACAACCTCATCATCGATCAATGGAATGATCACAGTGCCACAAATCACAGTGCTTCCCTCTCTTTAACCGGTGGTTCGTCGGTCACCATTCGCATGGAGTTCTATGAGAATGGTGGTGATGCCGTGGCTCGTCTGAATTGGTCCGGCCCAGGCTTTGGATTGCAGGCCGTGACAGGCTGGCTGACCTATCGCTACACCATCTCTGCCGGCACTCTGCCTGCTGGACTGGCGCTGAATGATGTCACTGGTGAGATCACCGGCACACCGACGACGCCCGGTAGCAGTAACTTCACGGTGCGAGTCTCGGATGGCGGCACCTGCTTCGGCACCCGCAGCTATACCCTAGTCACTGCCTGCCCGGCCATCACCATCAGCACCACCACCCTGCCAGATGCCTACGCTGGCACTGCCTACAGCGAGACACTCGGTGTCATCGGCGGCACCGCGCCACTCACCTGGACGCTCACCAGCGGCAGCCTGCCCGCTGGTTTGAGCTTGAGCAGCTCCGGGATCATTAGTGGCACACCCACTGGGGCTGCTAGCTCCAACGTTACCGTGAGAGTTACCGATAGCGCAGGCTGCTTCGCCACTCAAAGCCTGACGCTGCAATCCCGCAACATGGCCATCGGCAATCAGATCTGGGCTGACATGAACAACGATGGCGTGCGCCAGTCCACGGAGAGCGGCATCCCAATGCTTCGAGTCCAGTTGTGGACTCCAGGTGTCGATGGCGCGCGCGACAATGGTGGTGGCGACGACGTGAAAGTCGGTGCCGACGTGCTGACGGACGTCAACGGTCTCTATCAGTTCACGAATCTTCTGCCTGGTGCCTACTACGTCCGCATACCCACTCCGCCGGTTTATTATCCCAGTATCTCCACCACGGCGGTGACTCTGGACAATGGCATCAACAATGACAACAACGGCATCCAGCCCGGCGGAGCAGGCACCCAGGTTGTCAGTCCGCTCATCACGCTCTCTGCCGGTGGCGAGCCCGCCGCTGGTGTCGATGGTGATGATGCGGATCGTGACAGCACCATCGACTTTGCCTTTGCCAATGGTGACCTCTGCTACACCAACACACTTGCCGACAATGCCAGCTTCGAGTTCCAGCAGATGCCAAACTCCACTGGCACGCCACTGGCCCTGCTTGGCTTCGATGGCACCAGCACCAGTTTCGGAGCTGGCATCAATGGTTATCAGTGGATCGGCGGCACCAATGGCACGAGTGGGCTCGGCGAGCCCATCCAGCGCGTGCAGGTCCTGGCAGGCAACAGCGGCTCCAAAGTGGGCTGGGTGGAAAGCTCGAAGGCTCGCCACGGTATGCGTTACATGCTCTTCCAGGGAACGAACTCCTGTGTCAGCCTGCGCGCGGCAGGCGGCGGCAACTGGGGCAGCGTGCTTCAGGCAGGTCGTGAATATCAGGTCTCCATCTGGGCTGCGAATGCGAGCAGCGCCGCATCTTCCATCGTGCTCGATCTCGGGGCCAACGCGCAAATCTTCCAGGTCATCAGTGGTTCCTCACCAGGTCTCTATCAATACTACTCTGTGCCTCAGGCGGAAATGAACGCCACGGCTCCCGGTGAGCAGCAGTGCTGCGGTTTCAGTGGCAGCAGCATCTCCTTCCCCGCCTTCGGTGCCGCAGATTACAATGGCTGGACTGAGGAGACGGCAAACACACAGACACCGCTGTGGCGTCAGTTCACCTGGCGCTTCCGCGTGGCCAATGGTGCCACGGCCTCGCAGATCGATACCGCCAGCCTCGTCTTCTCCGGTGGTTCCAACAGCGGCCCGATCGCGATGGACTACCTCACGCTCTGCGAAGTGTCCGCCTCCCCCACACTGACACTGGGCAACCAAATCTGGAACGACCAGAACAACAACGGCCATCGTGAAGGCAGCGAACTCGGCGTGGGCAGCGTCCAAGTGCAGCTCTACAGCAGCACGAACAACACGGCTGGAGACGCGGACGATGTCTTCGTCACCTCCACCACCACCACGCCCTCAGGTGCCTATAACTTCACAGGTCTCACGGCTGGCAAATACGTCGTCAAAGCCACCCCCACCACCGCTCTTCCTGCGACTAGCGGCACGCCGGTCACTCTCGACAATGGCGTCAACGACGACAACAACGGCAGCCAGCCCGGCGGTCCAGGCACGGCTCTTTTCAGTCCAGTCATCAACCTCCTCACAGGTTCAGAGTCGATCACGGATGGCGATACCAATCCTGATTCCGAACTCAGTGTGGACTTCGGCATCTGGAGCGGCATCACCCTCGGCAATCAGGTCTGGGCCGATACCAACAGTGATGGCGTCTTCCAAAGCGCTTCCGAAAGCGGCATCAGCGGTCTGACCATCGAGCTGCTCGACAGTGCGAACACGATTCTGAAAACTACGACCACGAATGCCAGTGGCGTTTACTCCTTCGTCACTTATCAGCCCGGTCAGTATCGTGTGCGCATCCCCACACCAGGCAGCAGCTTCCCACTCATCACAGCAGTGAACGATCCTGCTGACAATGGTGAAGACAATGACAGCAATGGCTCCCAGTCCGCTGGTACAGGAACCGCAGTGATCAGCCCGCTCATCACACTCACGGCAGGCAGCGAGCCTGGTGTGGCTGGCGCAGGCAACAATGAGAACACCATCGACTTCGGCTTCCGCATCTGCCCGAACATCAACATCAGCCCCACCGTCTTTGCTTCGGCCATGCAGTACAGCGCTTACAGCGTGAATCTCAGCGCCACAGGCGGCACCGGTCCTTACACCTGGAGTCTCACCGCCGGGACTCTGCCTGCCGGGCTGACGCTCACCACTTCCGGTGTCCTCAGCGGCACACCCAATGCCTCTGCTATTCCCGGCTATCACACATTCACCATTCGTGCACTGGACAGCGCCACGGGTTGCTCATCCACGCGCACTTACACACTCACGCTGCTCTGCCCGATCATCACCCTCGCGCCCACCACTCTTACCGGCGGCACACAGTATGCGCTCTACTCGCAGACACTCACCGCCACCGGCGGCACCAGCCCCTACGGCTGGAGCGTGAGCCCCACGGTCCCCACGGGTGCCGTCTCCTGGTGGATCGCCGAAAACGGTCCCGCTGATGCTCTATCGACTAATTTCTCCGCCTCTTACAATGGCCTTGCGTATCAAACAGGTGCCGTGGGGCGTGCCTTCGATTTCGATGGGAACGACGATCTTGTCGAAGCCGCAGACGCAGCTTCCCTCAAGCCAGCTCAGCTCACACTCGAAGCCTGGGTGAATCCCGCCAGCACCGGGTTGTCCAATGATGCTACCGCGATCACCAAGTCCACCGGCAGCGCAGGCACCGATGGCTACGGGCTTGGCTATCTCGGGACCACTACCACCTTCGGCTTCTGGTTAAACGACCGCGCTGGCAATCGCATCACCACTACACTCACATCTGGAGTTTGGTCGCATGTGGCTGCCACCTACGATGGTTCGAACATGCGTCTCTATGTCAATGGCGTGCAAGTCGCCACGAAGGCCTACGCCACAGCCATCACGCACAGCAGCAGCGCCTTGCGCCTTGGTAACAACGGTGGCGGCGCCACGGCATGGAAGGGCGGCATTGATGAAGTCCTGCTCTACAATCGTGCGCTCTCTGCGGGTGAGATCGCTACCCGCCATACCTCCACCACCACGGGGAACAACGGCTTGCCTGCCGGACTTTCGCTCAATGCCACCACAGGCATCCTCGGAGGCACACCCACCAGCGTGCCTGCCACCTATTCGTTTGTAGCTCGTGCTGGTGATGCCAATGGCTGCCCCGGCCTGCGCACCTACTCATTGGTCATCGGTTGCCCGGTCATCAGCATCTCCCCCACCACTCTTCCAGCCGCCACGCAGTATGCTGCCTACTCTGCGCAGACACTCACGGCTGCTGGTGGCACAGGCCCCTACACCTGGACGATTTTCTCAGGCAGCCTGCCATCAGGCATGACCTTCAGCACTGCTGGTGTCCTCGCCGGCACGCCAGGAGCCAACCCCGGCACCTATAACTTCACCGTGCAGGCGCGTGACGCCAATAATTGTACCACCACCCGTGCCTACAGTCTCACGGTGAACTGTCCGCCAGTCACTCTTTCCGCCACCACTTTTGGCAATGCCACGCAGTTCGCTCCCTACACCCCCGTCACACTCAGTGCCAGCGGTGCCAACGCTCCTTACTCCTTCGCCATCACTGCCGGCTCTCTGCCCACTGGCATGAGTCTGACCAGCGCTGGCATGGTCAGCGGCACTCCATCCACCGTCCCCGGCAGCTACGCTTTCACCGTTCAGGCTGCCGATGCGAACAACTGCACAGGAACCCGTGCCTACACGATCAACGTGACCTGCCCGGTCATCGCCATCACACCTGCCACCCTGCCAGCCGCCACTCAGTATGCCTCCTACACACAGTCATTCATGGCAGGCAATGGGAACGGGCCTTACGTTTGGAGTATTGATGGAGGTGCCCTGCCCACAGGACTGACTCTGAATGCTGGTGGTGTACTGAGTGGCACGCCCACCTCTGCACCTGGTAACTACAGCTTTGATGTCAAAGCGCTGGATGCTCAGGGCTGTTTCGCCACGCGCTCCTACACGCTGAGCCTGGGTTGCCCTGCCATCACTCTTTCTCCTGCCACACTGCCTGCCGGGACCGCGACTCTCGCCTACTCACAAACGATCACGGCTGCTGGTGGCACCGCCAGCTACACTTTCAGTCTGCAAAGCGGCACACTTCCTACTGGAATCACTCTCGCTGCTGGTGGCCTGCTCAGCGGCACCACGAATCAGACCGGTGGCTTCAATTTCACCGTGCTCGCCACAGATGCCAATGGCTGCACTGGCCTGCGCAGTTACTTGCTGAGCATCAGTTGCCCCACCATTGCCATCAGTCCTGCATCACTGCCTGATGCCACCACGGCTGCTGCCTACAGCCAGACTCTCAGTGCCAGTGGCGGAGTTGGAGCCATCACCTGGAGTGTCGCCAGCGGCACCCTGCCTGCTGGCTTGAATCTCAGCACGGGCGGTGTCATCAGCGGTTCGCCAGATGGGGCACCGGGTGCCTATAGTTTCACAATCCGGGCTACAGACGCGAATGGCTGCGATGCAACGCAAGCTTATCTGATCAATCTCCTCTGTCCGCCCATCACAATCACCACCGCGTCGCTACCCGACGGTACGACAGGGCTGGCATACTCTCAGACGCTGATGGCATCAGGTGGTACCGCACCGCATGTCTGGTCACTCAAAACTGGCACGCTGCCATCAGGACTTTCCCTGAGCCCGGCTGGGGTGATCAGTGGCCAGGCTACAGAGGCGGTCACTCGAAGCGTCACGATTCAGGCTGCGGATGCTTACAACTGCCCTGGAACCCGAACGCTCTCCATCACCACGGTTTGCCCGGTGCTGACGATGATCCCGGCTAGCCTCATCGATGGCTATCGTGGTGTGGCTTACAGCACTGCGCTGGGCACTGCAGGAGGCACAGCACCATACACCTACACCATCACCTCTGGAGCGCTTCCGGCCGGTCTCACTTTGAGCGCGGCGGGCGTGATCAGCGGAACACCGACCACAGTTGGCTCAGCCACATTCACTGTGCGCTCGCAGGATGCAAACGGCTGTTCGGTCAGCGATTCACGTTCCATCATCATCAGCGGATTGAGCCTCGGCGACCTAGTCTGGAATGACCTCGATCAGGACGGCACTCGCGATGTTGGTGAGCCTGGCATCAGCGGCGTATCTCTCCAGATTTTCAGCACGACGAATACGACCATCGGTGATGCGGACGATGTCTCCCAGGGAACCACCACGACGAACACCAGTGGAGCTTACAGCTTCACCGGACTGGCCCCCGGCATGCATTACGTCCGCATCAGCACGCCGCCTGTGGCATTGCCTTACTCATCCGGCATCATCGTCACTTCCGACAATGGCATCCAGGATGATAACAATGGCAGCCAGCCCGGCGGCAAAGGCACGACCGTCACCAGCCCAGTGGTTACCTTGGCTGTCGGACGTGAACCGGGAGACGTCGCTGGCGGCAGTGACCAGGAGACGAGTGTCGATTTTGCCTTCCGTGCCGTGCCGGTGACGACGCCTTTGCTGGAGTATGACATGAACCTTTCCAGCGGAGGCCTGCCTGCACCGCCGAGTTATCAGAACACTTGCATCGTCAACAGTGCCAAGATCCAGGTCGAGGAAGATCTCAACGGCCTCACCGATGTCAGTGAGCCAGCCTACAGCGGTCCGATCAAAGGCGGAGCACGCAGCCGTCGTGTGCGTGACTGGGATGTCGGCTATGACACCGGCTACGATGCCGTCCGCACCAGCCTCACCCAGCAGCGTGACAGCCTGTGGGTGCGCTTTGACATGGACCCAACGACCACGGGCAACATCGGCAAGCTGCTCATGGATGTGCAGCGAGTAAACTCGACCTCTCCCGTGAATGGCAAAGCCTTCCTGACCTGGAAGGATGGGGCCAATCACCGCACGGCAACGACGGACACCTTCGTCATCTCTGCACAACCGACCTGGTACACGATGGATCTGAACTGGACCAGCTTCATCGGCGGAGCCACCGCTCTGCCTGCTGGCGCTGAACTGGCCGGCAAATCCTTCCTCCTGGAAATTTATCTCTGGGGCGGTGACAGCACGGGCTACATCGACATCGACAACATCGTTCTCGAAGGCAGTGCCACCTGCGCTCCGCCAACCTTGAGCCTCGGCGATTTCGTCTGGAGTGACCTGAACTGCAACGGACTCAAGAACGCACGCGAACCCGGTCTGGCAGGACTCGCAGTCGAACTCTATCGCGCCGGTGCGGACAACTTGCCCAACACCTCTGATGACGCACTCCATGCCGCCACTCTCACAGATGCTAACGGCTACTACCTCTTCACCGGGCTCCCAGCAGGCAATTACTTCGTCAAGATCCCGACACCAAGCGCCGACTGGCCGATGGCCTCACCTGGTGTGAATCTGGACAACGGGGTGGACAATGACAGCAATGGTCAGCAGCCGGGCGGCATTGGCACGGCTGTGCACAGCCCGGTCATTGCCCTGGCTTTAAGCACTGAGCCGGGCAGCAGCGGTTCGACCCATCGTGACATGAGCGTGGACTTCGGCTTCTGCGCGAACATGAGCATCGGCAATCTGGTCTGGAGTGATCTGGACAACGATGGCTTTGTCGATGCTGGCGAAACCGGTGTCGCGGGTGCTCAGGTGGAGCTCTTCTCTTCCGTCAACAGCACCGTCAATGACTCCGATGACGTGAAGATTGGCAGCACCTTCGTCACCGACAGCACCGGTGCCTACACCTTCTCCGGCCTGAACATTGGCCGCCACTACATCAAGCTCACGCCGCCCATCTCCCACCCTCGCCGCAGCAGCACGAGCAGCAGCAGTGACAATGGCGTGGACAATGACAACAACGGCATTTCCCAGTCGGCTGCAGGCGCGCCGATCTACTCGATGATGGTCAACCTACAGGCTCTCACCGAGCCTGGAAATCTGCTCGCACCCTTCGGCGGCAATACAGAAACGACCATCGACTTCGGTCTCCGCCCTGTCTTTGTCAGCGTTGGAAATCTGGTCTTCAAAGACGGCAACAACAACAACCGTTTCGATTCTGGTGAAGGCGTGGGCAATGTGCGCGTGGATCTTCTCGACTCGAACGGTGTCTTTGTGCGCACGACCACCACAAGCAACAGCAGCAGTTCAACCCGTGGTTCCTATCTCTTTAGCAATGTGGTGCCCGGCAATTATTTCGTGCGCATCCCTCCGACTGAATTCGCCACAGGGATGCCGCTGGCAAACACCCTTTCGCTGACACCGACCAATCCGGCGGATGATGAGCAGGATGACAATCAGTCCACCGGCGACAGCGGCATTGACAACGCCACCCCTGTCTCCAATGGCATCTCCAGCCCACTGATCGCTCTCTTTGAAGACAGTCAACCAACCTTCGCCACCGGCGAAGTCGGCTTCCGCTACACGCTCGATGATGCGGATGATGACAATGGTGACATGACCGTGGACTTCGGCTTCAAGTCGGCCGGCCCGAGCGATACAGGGTGTTACCACCTCGTCTTCGGGGATGACAACCACGATGGCAGCCTTCTGGAAATGGCCACCGAGTGGACACCCGTCCAGGCATACGACTTCAGCTACGCGGCCAACATCGCCCACATCGACAACTTTGACCTCACCTACGATGCCGCCACGAAGCGAATCATGCTCGATGCGAGCTTCAATCAGATCGGTGCCAGCAAGGTGGATGCGCTCTGGATGCTCGTGAGCACGGGCCCTGATCCTGCCACGGCCAATCACGCTGTGATCTACGTGGACGGCTTCATGCGTGGCAATCCCAAGCTCACCATCTACCGCTATGATCCGGCTCTGGGTCATCAAAGCTGGCAGACAGCGGCCAATCTCATGGTCAGCACGGCGACGGGTGGTGCGAATGCAGCAGATGTATTGCAAAACAAAGTCACCGAAGCCGGAGCCAGCGTGCGCTTCCAGTTCGTGGTGGATGTGAACCGCGTGAATACCGGCTCAAACTGGAGTGCCATGGGAGTCAATGCGGCGACTTGGGAAGGTCTGCTCATGGCCGGAGCCAGCGGCATGGTGGTGCGCACGGTGGATCTCGACAGCGCTCCGACCTACGATGCCGCAGGTTGTCTCACGACCTTCAGCTACACGCCTGGAGGCACCACGCAGGGCACCTTTGAGACCGATGCGGCGGGTGTCTTCACTATCGCCACGGAACCTTGCTCAGTCTCCCCCTGGGTCAGTCTTGGAAATCTTGTGTGGAGTGACACCAACAACAACGCGCTCAAAGACAGCACCGAACTCGGTGTCAGTGGTGCTACTGTTCAGCTCTATTCGCCTGGCGCAGATGATGCCATCGGTGGCAGCGGACTGGACGCGGACACGCTCGTCGGCTCCTCCCTCGTCACGACCGCCACCGGGGCTTACAGCTTTACCAATCTCGTTCCGGGAAAATACTTTGTCCGTGTTACACCACCCGCCACATTCCCGGCCAGCGGAGGCGTGGCAGTCATAGCAGACAATGGCGTGGATGGAGACAATAATGGCATCCAACCTGGTGGTCCTGGCACGGAAGTTTACAGCCCTGTGATCGATCTCGCCATCGGTGCGGAGCCAGCTTCAGCTGTCGATGGAGACGGCACCAGCGGGAATGCCACCGTGGACTTCGGTCTCTGGAGCGGTTTTACCGTCGGTGACCTCGTGTGGAGTGATGTCAACAACAACGGTCTCAAAGACACGACCGAGAGCGGCGTCAGCGGTGTGACTGTGGAGCTGATGAATCCAGGTGCGGATGGCATCGTCGGCGGTGCAGGTGCGGATGCCGATACCGTACGCCTGACCACCAGCACCAATGCCGTGGGTGCTTACAGCTTCCGCTGCTACAGCACTGGAGCGCATTATATCCGCATCACTCCGACAGCAGCGCTCTCCTTGGTCTCCAACGTGGTTGTCAGCACTGACGGCGGGACGAACAATGACAACAATGGCAGTCAGCCAGGCGGTGCGGGCAGTGACATCAATTCGATGATCTTCGTGCTTGGCCCCGCCACTGAACCTGGAAGCACCGGGAGCACCAACAATGAGACGACGATCGACTTCGGTCTGCGCGGCTGCCCGGCCATGTCCATCAGCCCGGTGTCACTGCCCACAGTGACTCTTGGCGTAGCTTACAGTCAGACTCTCACCGCCGCCGGTGGCAACAGTCCTTACACTTGGAGTCTTGTCAGCAGCACGCTGCCATCTGGATTGAGTCTGAGCAGCAGTGGACTGATCAGCGGCACCACCACCGCAGCTACGGGTAACTACAGCATCACCGCACGTGTCACTGACATTTCCGGCTGCTCCACCACCCGGGCTTACACACTTACGCTTGCCTGCCCGGTGCTGAGCATCTCTCCCGCTTCACTCAGCGCTGCCACTCAGGGCAGTCTTTACAGTCAGAGCATGACCGCAAGCGGCGGCGTGTCCCCTTATGCATGGACAGTTCAGACAGGTTCGCTGCCGCCAGGCATCACTTTATCCACGGGCGGATCTCTCAGCGGCACTCCGACCCTGCCAGGGAATTACAGCTTTACCCTCCGTGCCACTGACGTGCGCACCTGCTATGTCGAACGTGCTTTCACGCTGCCGGTTGCCTGTCAGTCCATCACGGTCAATCCCGCCAGCCTCTCGGCAGCCACTCTCTCCACCGCCTACACGACCACGAACTTTACGGCCACAGGCGGCACTGCTCCATTGGTCTGGAGCTACACGGGCACCTTGCCTGCCGGCATGAGTTTGACGGCGGGTGGAGTGCTCAGCGGTACTCCCACGGGGGCTCCTGGCAGCTATCCGATTCAGGTCACCGCCATGGATGGGAATAATTGCGCCGGCTCCCGCTCACTGACTCTGACGGTGAATTGCGGCACCTTCATCTTCACTCCGGCCTCCCTGCCGGCAGCCACCCAGAATGCAGCATATATCGCACAGACTCTAAGTGCCTCCGGTGGCACATCACCCTATGTCTGGACGATTTCTGCCGGAGCACTGCCTGCCGGAATGACACTCTCCAACACAGGCGTGTTATCCGGCACACCCACGGCGGTGCCGGCAACTTACAGCTTCACCGCTCGTGCCGCGGATGCTTACAATTGTGCCTCCACACGCGCCTACTCGTTGGTGGTGAACTGCCCTCCCGTCAGCATCACGACAACCTCTATCCCAGGTGCGGTGCAGCTCTCCAGTTACTCCACCACTTTGTCTGCGGCCAATGGCGGCACGCCATACACCTGGAGCCTTTCCAGCGGCACCTTGCCCACCGGCTTGAATCTTTCCTCGGGCGGTATCCTCAGCGGTACGCCGACACAGTTGGGCACTTTTGCTCTCACTTTCCGGGCGGCGGATGTGAATGGCTGTGCCGCTACTCGTGCCATGAGTCTTACCGTGGCTTGCCCAGTCATCACACTGACTCCAGCGGCACTGACGAACGCACAAAACAATGTGGCCTACTCTCAGCAGCTCAGCGCCAGTGGTGGCACGGCACCGTATGTCTTTACCCGCACGAGTGGTGCCTTGCCGCTAGGGATGACGCTGACCTCCCAGGGGCTCTTGTTCGGTGCCCCCACATCTGGTCCGGGTAATTACAACTTCTCCATCGAAGCGGTCGATGCCTCCGGTTCCTGCTCAGGCAGCACGAGCTATACGCTCACCGTCACCTGCCCGACCATCACGCTCACTCCTGCCACTCTCACGAACGGCATCGTCGGCACCACCTACTCCGCCAGTCTTTCCTCCAGCACGGGCACTGCTCCGTATCAGTATTCGATCACTTCGGGATCTTTGCCTGCTGGTCTGAGTCTTTCTGGCACGGGTCTGATTTCTGGCACACCGACGGTCGCTACCACCGCCAGCTTTACCGTGCGGTCGATGGATGCCTTCAATTGTATCGGCACCCGTTCCTACACCCTGATCACGGTTTGCCCGCTGATCACCATCACTCCAGACACGCTGACGGATGCCTATTACAATACACCGTATGGTGAGACCTTCACAGCTACGGGCGGCACAGGACCTTACACCTGGAGCCTCGTTGCCGGTGCTCCACCTGCGGGCATCACTTTGGATAACTCTGGACTGCTCAGCGGCACCAGCACTTCCTTTGGCACGGCCACCTTCAGCGTGCGCGCCACAGACGTCTATGGGTGTGCGGCCACTCTCGGCGTCTCGCTGACGGTGAAGGGGCTCTCCATCGGCGATCTCGTCTATGATGACGCCGACTTCAGCGGCACTCGTGACATCGGTGAACCCGGCGTGAAGGATGTCATCGTCCAGCTCTGGGATCCGGGAGCTGATTTCGCCATTGGCGGCACCGGGCCGGATGCCGACGTGCAGATCGGTGCCGACAAGCTCACAGGCGCGCTTGGAACCTATGCTTTCGACAACCTGCTGCCCGGTTTCTACTACGTTCGCGTCATGCCGCCGAACAATCTGCCGATCCCTGGTGGCAATCCCGTGGATGCAGACAATGCCATCGACAATGACAACAACGCTGCCCAGCAGCCCGATGGCTCAGGCACCGTCATCTATGGGCCGGTGATCGAGCTCACCACGGGTGGAGAGACCACGGATGAAGATGCTGATCAAGACACGGACTTCACCCTGGACTTCGGCCTCTTCCGCGGTCTCAAAGTGGGTGATCAGCCGACGCCAAACTTTGTCTGGGAAGACAGCAATGACGATGGCATCAAACAGGCAGGTGAGCCTGGCATCGACGGAGTGACCGTGAATCTCTGGTCTGCCGGATCTGACGGCAGCATCGGCGGCGCGGATGACTCTCTGATCGAGAGCATTGTCACTGCAGATGGTGGCAAGTATTTCTTCATCAATCTCCCCCCCGGCAGCTACTTCCTCGTCATCCCCACGCCGCCTGCCACACATCCGCTCTCCAGCTCCACCAGCGCCCTACTGGATAATCAGTTGGAGAACGATGATAACGGTCACCAGATCAGCGGCGGTGCCATCTACAGTCCCGTCCTCGAACTCGTTGCAGGCACTGAATTCAGCGGCGGTGGCTACAACGAAAGCACCATCGACTTCGGCCTGCAGCCAGTCACGCCGACACTCTACGTTTCAGCGACCCAGGATGACAGCATCCAGACTTACGACAGCACCCACGGCAACTTCACCGGCACCCTGAGCTCTCCCTTTGGCAGCAGCCACAATCAGGGAGACGGCAATCCCTTCGACGTGCCTTACAACATCGAACTCGGTCCTGATGGCAACTGGTACGTGGCTCACTTCGGTGATGGCAATCTCACCCGCATCACCGCCGCTGGAGTTCAGACCACGAGTATTCTGAATAAAACAGGCGTTACTCTCCCCGAGCTTCAGAACTTCGCTTTCGGCCCCGACGGGAACTTCTATGTCGTCGATCAAACAGGCGGCCGCATCTTACGCTTCGCCGGCCCTCTGACTGCCACACCTGGTATGCCGTTGGGTGCTGCACCCTACACCTTCATCGCCCGCACTGGCATCCAGGACATCGCCTTTGGCCCGGATGGCAATCTCATCGTCGTCGTGCAGGATGTCAGCACGCGTGACATCCGCCGATACAATGCCACCACCGGCTCGCTGATGAACGTCATCGCCACGGATTCACAGATCGCCAGCATGGTCTCCGGTGGTCAGCCTACACCTTTCGTTTCCGGCATCGATGTATTCGGTGACACACTCTATGGCATCAACCGTTCCGACGGCGAAGTCCTGCGCATCGACATCTCCAACCCTGCAGCTCCTGGAGCTCCGCAACTCATCGCCACCCTCAGCAGTGCCGGTCTTGGTGATGTGGACACGCGTGACATTGAGTTTGATCCCCACAGCAGCCAGCTTTTCATCATCGGCTACAACTGGGTCAAGCCCGTCATTGGGGGCACTTATGCAAGCGGCGCGCTCTTGCGCATCGACCCGGCCGGTGCGCCGAACGGTACGGTGAATGTCTTTGAGGCACCCATTCCCACACCACCAGGACCCAATAATGAGATCTGGTCGGGGCCGCGTGATCTTGCCTTGGGCAAACCCCGTTCAACCCTCGCTCAATCCATGGCCATCGGCAGCATGGTCTGGAATGATGTGAATGGTAATGGCATCCACGATGCTGGTGAAAACGGCATTCCAGGTATTCGCGTCGAGCTCTGGCGCGATTCAGATGGAAACTCAGCCAATGGGGCTGAGCAACGCATCGGCTGGACCTACACGAACACAAGAGGTCACTACTACTTCTCAGGTCAGGCTCCTGGCACCTATCAGCTCATCCTGCCCATATCCAACTTCGTTGACGGTCAGCCTCTGGCCAATTCAGGCTTCAGCAGCCCCATCACGGTCAGTCTCGACAATCAAACGGATGGAGATGACAACGGTAATCAGCCCGGAGGTGTGCGCACCGAAGTGGCCAGTCCGCTCATCGTCCTGAGTCCTGGAGACGAACCTGCTGGAGATGCCAACATCGGTGTTGAATCCCAGTCTGGTGGAGATCTCGACGACATCACCACCACCGCTTACGGTGCCGATGCCAATGGAGACATGACCATCGATTTCGGCTTCGTGGAGCCCGGCATCATGTCCTTGGGCAATCTCGTCTTTGATGACGCCAACGGCAATCGCCGCTTCGACAATGGCGAAGGCATTGATGACGTCGTGGTGCAGCTCTACAACTGGGGGGCGACACCTGGTGTCACCCAACCTGTCGCCAGCACCGTCACCGCAAATGGTGGCAAATACCTCTTCACCAACCTCTGGCAGGGCCAGTACTTCGTGCATCTGCCCGCCGTTCAGTTCCAGATCACCGGCAATATCCGCGGTCTCTTCAGTCTCGAAGGTGTCCAGGCGGGGGATGATGATGTCGGTGAGGACTCCGTCGATTCACTCCAGCCTCATGTCGATGGCATCAGCACCGGACGCATTCTCCTCACGCGAGACAGTACGCCTACCAATGCCACCACAGAGACCGGCTTCGATGCCACCAGTGACGACAGCGACGACGTGAATGGCGATCTCACCGTTGACATCGGTCTCTTCCGTCCCGTGGCCCTCGGAAATCTCGTTTACTTGGACAACAACTCCAACGGGTTCGCAGACAGCGGCGAAGGAATTGATGGAGTCGAAGTTCAGCTCTTCATTTCCACCCAGGATCCAAAGACGGACATTCCTCTCGCCACCACCACCACGGCTGATGGCGGCAGATACCTTTTCAGTTTCATCCGTCCGGGCAGCTACCTCGTCCACATACCCAAGGCCATGTTCAAGAACAACGGTCCTCTCTATCTCCGTGTCAGCGTGGACGAAGGTCTCGCTGGTGACGATGATGCTGGTGAGGACGGGCGCAATGACACCATTCCCGAAGATGAAGGCGTCACTTCTTTGGTCATCTCCCTTTTCCCTGGCGGCTGCCCCACTGATCTCTCTGGTGAAACCGGTATCGGCTCCACCACCGACAATGACAACGATGCCTCGGTCGATCTCACCGTGGACTTTGGATTCCAGACTCCCGTCGGTGTCGGCAACCTTGTCTTTATTGATTCCAACAACAATGGCAACGCCGATGCCAATGAGGGTGTGGATGGTGTGAAGGTTGAAATTTACATGGCGGATCAGACCCCTGGCCTCAGCGAACCGCTCTTCACACGCATCACTGCGGACGGTGGAAAATACGGCTTCAATCACCTCGCCTCCGGCAGCTACATCCTCTTTATCCCACCCTCGGAGTTCCAGCCTGGAGAGCCGCTTGGGCAGGTCGTCTCAATGACCGGTTCTCAGTTGGACGCCAGCGATGATCAGCTCGGTGAGGATGGCATCGATAACACCACGCCTGCCATCAACGGCATACGCTCCCGCATCTTCGCCCTCAATGTGGACAATGCGCCTGTGGACAATGGCGATGAGCGCGGTTTCAGCAAAACCGATGACAACTTCGACGACAACAACTTCGACCTCACCATGGACTTCGGCTTTGCATCCGCCACAGCCAACGTCGTGGGTGTGGGGAACCTCGTCTTCCTCGACTCAAACGCCAACGGTGTCTATGACGACGGCGAAGGCGCTGATGGAGTCACTGTCCAACTCTTCGCTGGAACCGCAGATCCGCTCACTGCGCAGCCCATGCGTGCCACCACCACGGCTGACGGCGGCATCTATCTCTTCTCAGGCCTCGATGCAGGACAGTATAAAGTCCACATCCCAGCCTCCCAGTTTGCTGCTGGTGCCGTGTTGGCAGGCTGGGCCTCCGTCCCAGGCCAGGGCATCGACAATGGCATCGACGATGGTCAGGATGAAAACGGTGGTGACGCAGATCCTGTGCTCAATGGAGTCACCTCCAGCATTATTACTCTCGCCGTGGATGACGAGCCGGAAAACTTCGGTGGTGAGAGCGGGCGCGAGGCCTTCATGGACGACGCCAACGATGACAACACCGACCTCACCGTTGACTTCGGATTCTACCGCTCCGTCAGCGTCGGTAATCTCGTCTTCATCGACGCCAACTACAATGGTCGTGCAGAAGCTGGTGAAGGTGTCGCCGGTGTGGAGATCAAGCTCTTCAAGAGCGGTGACTCTCCAATCTTCGACAATGCCGAAGCCTCTACTGTGACTGATGCCAATGGCCACTACCACTTTGCCAACCTCACTCCTGGCAGCTACTTCCTGCACGTTCCGTATGAGATGTTCCTGAATGGCGCTCTGCTCTATCAGTATGCCAGCGTTTTCGGTACTCAGCAGTTTGATGATGATCTCGGCGAGGATGGTCTGGACGAAGGCCGCCCAGACATCAATGGCATCAGCACCGCTGTCTTCACTCTCGCTGCCAATGGCTGCCCTGCGGGCACGGGCGAAAATGGACTCAATGGCAGCAGTGATGATGCCGCCGACGCTTCCACTGACCTCACTCGTGACCTCGGCTTTGTGGCGCGTGTGCAGATCGGAAATCTCGTCTTCCATGATCTTAATAGTGACGGGGTCTTTGATCCCAATACGGAGCTCGGCCTGGATAGTGTGCCGCTTCAACTTTGGTCAAACAACACCTCAGACACGGTGCCGCTCGCTACGACCACGACTGCTGGTGGTGGCCTCTACTCCTTCAACATTGCTCCTGGCAGCTATCACATCCGCATTCCGGCCACAGCTTTTGAAAGCAATGGTCCCGCCGCAAATCTTGTCCCTCCAGCACCCACGGCCAATAGTGCCGGAGTCTATTTCGATGATGATCTCGGCCAGGATGGGTACTCTGCTGGCGGCGATGTCCGCACAGCCGCCTTCACAGTGCTGCCCGGACTTGCACCTGATGAAAACAATGGTGAAACGGGCTTCCTGTCCTTCGATGATGACAGCTTTGACAATGATTCGGATCTGACCATCGACATCGGTCTAGCGCCGAAGCCCATCTACGTCGGCAATCTCGTCTTCAGTGACCTGAATGCAGACGGGCACTTCACTGCTGGAGCGGATGCAGGGATCTCGGGCGTCCTCCTCGAACTCTATGCCACGGGGGCATTCCCAGGCTCTGACCCACCCTCAGCAACGACCTACTCGGGTCCAGACGGCAGTTACCTCCTGAGTGCTCCAGGTGCGGGCAGCTACTTCATCTTCATCCCGGCAACTCAGTTCGCCGCCAATGGCAGCTTGAACGGCGCCATGCCTGTCAACGGTTTTGGAGATGACGATGGCACGGACGACAGCGTGAATGAAGACACCCTCACGGCAGGTGACCCCTCCAGCACAGGTGTCACCAGCATTGTCTTTGATCTTGCCTACGGCACTGAACCTGCCGATGGCTTGGAAAACGGCTTCCAAGGTGGCAGCGATGATTCTTTTGATGCTGATGCGGATCTCACCATCGACCTCGGCTTCACTGGTGCTGGAAGCCAGCAGGATCTTGGTATCGGCAACGTCGTGTTCATCGACGCGGACAACAATGGTCGATACGACAGCGGTGAAGGCAAATCCGGTGTCTGGATGCTCCTCTATCGTGGCACGGATGTGCCTGGGCAGTTCACTCCATATCGTAGCACCCACACCGACTCCGCTGGGCGCTATCTCTTCACCAATCTGCCCGCAGACACCTACACGGTCCACGTCGCAGCTGATAACTTCAAACCCAACTTCCCGCTCCCTGGTTTCCCCAATCAAACGGGCTCTGGCAATGGACCGCTCTATGGCATGATCTCGCTGTCAGGCAGCGGCGCGGGCGATGACAACACGAGCGAGGATGGTGTGGATGCCACACTGCCAGAACTGGTCGGCATCAGCAGCATCGCCTTCCCTCTGGATGCTGGAACGCAGCCAGTGGGTGCGGCTGAGCCTGGTTTCGATGGTGCCTCAGACAATGCCAAAGATGCAGACTACAATCTCACCATCGACTTTGGATTCAAGGTCGCCACTGCGGGTGCCCCGCTCGCCCAGCGTGAGCGCAACACCCTCTCCGCAACGGCGGGCACCAGCACCCAGACAAGCCCAGGGAGCACAACCTTCGCCTCCTGGCAGAATGATCATCCAGGTGCTGCCACCGACGACACGGACTCTGACTCCGCCAGCAATCTCCTCGAATACGCCATGGGCAGTGATGCCAGCAGCGGAGCCTCCCAGCCTGCCTTCAAGCTCACCACAGATGCCGCGACTGGCCGCGTTGATGCCGTCATCATTCGCCCCACCGGCGGCCGTGGTGATGTCCGCTACATCCTCAGTGCCAAGGCCGATGCACGCAGTACGATTTGGACTCGCCTCAGCCTCTCACCCACCATCACGCAGAACAACAACGGCACCGAAACCCTGCGTTACGCGGACCTCGCCGGTGCTGATGCCAGCCTCGGCCTCGTCCGTCTGGAAGCTCAGCTTGATGCTGATCTCGACGGCACCGCCGAAGCCACCGCCTCCAGCGTGCCTCAGGCATGGATGCGCCGGGCCATCACCCAGCGCATGTCCTTCGCCATGCCTCTGCTGAAGGATGCTCTCTTCACAGGCAAAGTCGCCTCAGTGGAGGGCGGTGCCGTCACTCTTCCCGTAAGCATCTCCCTGCCGGTGGACACAGCCTGTTATTTGGAAGTCCACAGCACGGGCGAGCGCTTCGAGATCGACGCACCCCAGTCCTCCGGCACACGCATCATACTGGCTGGCGCTGCCGCTCCAGCGGTGGGACAGATTATCTCTGTCCGCGCTCACTGGACGGTGAACGACATCTTCTCCACCGATCTCTTCACCGCCGGGACAGACGCTGACAATGCAGACCGCGTCATGTTCTTCGACTCCACGGCCAATGCCTTCCGCACTGCCTGGCTTGGCAATGAAGGCTGGAATGGCGACTTCACCGGCACCCGCAGCATCGCTCCCGGTGAAGGCATGCTCGTTCATGCCCGCAATGACTCCGTCACACTGACATTCACCGGTGCTGTCCGCACACATCGCTTCAGCCTGCCTCTGAAAGCCGGTGCTCAGCTCATCGGCAGCGGCATGCCGGTGGACCAAAGCCCCCTCAGCCTCGGCCTCACCTCGGCGAATGGATTCGTCGCAGGTGCGGATGCCGCGTCCTCCGCCCGCCTCCGTCTCTGGGAGGGCGATGTGACCGAAGGCGCCTCCACCTATCGCAGCCTCTTCCATCAGCAGCAGACTGAAGGCACCGCCTGGATCGTCGAAGGAGATGCCACCCAGCTCGACCAGCCCCGCGCCCTCCTCATCCAGCCTGGTCAGGCTTACTTCCTGCTTCCCAGCACGGCTCTCCCAGATTACAGGGAGCCGTGAGAGGCGAATCTGGTGCGCTCGGGTCAATGAAGAATGAAGGCATCCAAGGGCTTCGCGCTGTCGCCGTCCTGGCTGTTTTATCTAGTCTCCACCTCGTCCGTCTTTTCGCGCTCGATCCCTGCAGCGCTTGGGCCTGAGATCGTGGAGTGAGCCGCGTGAAATGAGGCATTCTTGGGGGCTTTTGAGCAGTTGCCAGACCCCGGTCTCCCCTGAGGCTAGCTTTCCAAGGTTCCATATTTTCACTCAATCAAACCCAGGAGGAACGTGCCATGGCAGGGTTGGTCGCGCAGCGTAAACTTGTTGGCATCAGCACTTTCGGAGGCTGTAGGCGGAAGGAGACGCAGAGACTGGGAGATGGGGTTCGCTGTAGAGCGAGTTTGAAACTCGTACACTGGTGTCGCGAGTTTATAACTCGGGGGAGTATGGGCGAGATGCCATCTCACCCCACCCGCTTACGACTGCAATGTCGTGCGACGATGAGGCCGCGACCTCACTGCCGCCGCAGCGGCCCGCCGGGACGCGCTTCGGTGAGCTTGTCTTCGTGGATCACGGGCACGCCATTCACCAGCACTTCGGCAAAGCCCACCGAGTAATGATGCGGGTCATTGAAGGTGCTCGGGTCCGCGATCTTTTCAGGGTCAAAGATGACCACGTCGGCAAAGCCACCCGGCTGGAGCACACCGCGATCCTTGAGACCAAAGGTCTGCGCGGGCAGCTTCGTCATGCGGCGGATGGCTTCCTCCATGGAAAGCACTTTCTGTTCACGGACATAGCGGGCGAGGATGCGGGCATTGTTCCCATAACTGCGAGGATGTGGGATGTCCTCGCCAAGCTTTCGCGGGCCGCCATCACTGGCGATCATGGTCAGCGGATGTTTGAGGAAGGCGGTCACGTCTTGCTCATCCATGCCGTGGAAGATGCCACTGCCGCCGCCGCGCTTCTCGATGTCCAGCAGCAGCTCGATCTGATCTGCGAGTGAATCACTGCCGCGCACCTTCTTCGCCGCTTCGGGAATGGTCAGGCCATTGAGTGAAGGATCGGCGACGAAGCGCGCCACGACGGCGTAACTGTAGTCCCTGCGTCCGTTGCGTTTCAGGATCTCCATCATGCCTTCGATGGTCTTTGCCTTTGCCTGAGGGTCTGCCAGACGTGCGGCGTAGTCCTCCCGCGTGCCTTCGAGCGATCTATCGGGGATGGTTTGCCGCAGGCCGGTGCTGGAGGCGGTGTAGCCGTAGAGATCATGAGTGATCTCCAGCCCCTCCGCGCGCGCTTTATCGAGGAAGGCCAGCACCTCCGCCGTCTTGCCCCAGGCTGCGGGGCCGGAGAGTTTAATGTGGCTCAGCTCGGCACGCACTCTGGCCTCGCGAGCGATGCGAGTGAACTCATCCAGCGCCTCGAAGATGCGCAGCGTCTCATGCCGGATGTGGCTGGCATACACGCCGCCGTGACCCGCCACCACCTTCGCCAGCTCGATGATCTCGTCCGTCTTGGCAAATGAGCCCGGCACATAGATCAGCCCGGTGCTCATGCCTACAGCTCCGTCCTTCATGGCCTGATCCACAAGCCGCTTCATGGCCGCGAGCTGCTCATCACTCGGCGCACGAATGAACTTCCCGCCCATCCCTTGCTCCCGCACCGCACCGTGACCGATGAGCGTGGCGACATTCAGCGTCATGCCCGCCTTGCTGATCTCGTCAAAAAACGCCGCAACGTCCGTGCGCGACATGCCGCAGTTCCCCGTGATGATCGTGGTCACGCCCATGCGGAGAAAGTTTTCCGCCGCTGGCACCTCGCTGATTTTTTCCGAGTGCGTATGCACGTCGATGAAACCCGGCGCGACCACTTTGCCGCCTGCATCAATGACTGTCTCCGCCGTGCCGGAAACCTCCCCCATCGCCACGATGCGCCCAGCTTTAATCCCCACACTGCCAGCCTGCGCCGCCGAGCCTGTGCCATCGACGATGCGCCCATTCGTGATGAGCACATCAAAGTCAGCCGCGAGGGCAGAGTGAATGAGGCCGAGGAAAAGAAAGAGCCGGAAGTGCATGGGATCAGTTCTTTCCATGCTGAGAACGAATCACCGGCGCAAGCCACTTCGCCGTCTCATCGGCGATCACGTTATAACCGGCGAGATTCGGGTGGCGGTCCCCGGCCCAGCCGGGGAGGTGGCCAAAGACGCCGTCGAGACGATTGTCGAGCACGACAACTTTTGGGTCGGCCTCAGGCTGAATGTAAGGCGTGGCAAAGGCGCGCAGATTCTCGGGGATCTTTGAGAGCGGGAAGCGGCGGTAGTTGAGGCCATCAGGATTCTTCTTTAACTCGGCGAGGTAGCGCGGCGCGATGTCAAAGAGCGTGAGCTTTTCATCGGCGGCGACCTGCCGCACCAGGTCATTGATCGCATCGGGCGATTTGTCTGTGTAATAAGGTATCGCCGTCATCGGGATGAGCATCGCCTTCGGATGATCCTGGCGGAGGCGGGCGAGCAGCTCCTTGAAGTCTTTTGGGAAGGCATTTTTGAAGTCTTTGACCCTCGCCTGATCATTGATGCCATAGCGGATGAAGATGTAATCGGCCTGCGGTTTCGTCTTCACCGCCTTGTCATAGCGCGTGTCCAGCAGGCGGCGGATGTATTCGCCGCTGACGCCTTCATTATAGACATCGGCGGGTGGCAGATCAGGATTGGCAGCCAGGAGGATACGCAGGGTGTCCTCGATCTGCGGCTCAGAAGGAGCCATCTTCTTCGGAATGCTGGCCTCCGTGGTGCTGTCACCGAGCAAGATGATTTGCAGGCGTTTTTTGCCCGCCGTGGCATCGCTGAAAGCAAAGGGCTGGCCGCCGATGAACTGATCCGAGGTGATGGTGGGGCAGATGAGCCGCTCCACATGCTGCGTGAAGAGCTCCGTGCCGCGTGTGTGGCTCACGAAAGGCCAGCGGGCGGGATTGTACATCGTGTCGGTCATGTCGCGCATGAGCACGACATGTTTCCCGTTCTTCGCCATCTGGCGCAGGCCAAACGGGCGGCCACTGACGCACATATTCAAATGCACGCCCATGAGGATGATATTGTCGATGTTCTTCGATTCGAGGAGATTCCAGATCTCCACGCCGCTGTCGCTGATGGCATCCTTGTCCTGGTCGATGCGCAGCGTGTCGATTTGCTTCGTCCACGGTGCTTTCGGATTGAGGCCCTTGGCTTCGAGTTCCTTGGCCCAGGCAGCGTGTTTAACCAGATCGTCGTCTTCACCACCATCGGATTGATCGAGCGGATACACCGACTGCTCCTCGGCGGGGATTTGTTTGCACCAGTCGCCGATCTTGTCCGGCAACCGTGCTGAGGCAGGCGCAGTCTTCGCACGTTCGCGTGCCGGAGTGCCTTCGTAAGGCTTCATGCACGAACTCGGCGCATGGATGATGAGCACGCCGTCTTTGCGCGCCTTTTCCAGCACCTCATTGAAGCGCGGGGCCATCTCGCCTTCGCGAATCACCGCGTTTTTGCAGTGATGCAGATCCCACATGTCACACACGATGATGGCTGTGAGAGAAGGCAGCCATTGCTCCTTCACCAAAGTCGCCCGGCCAGCAGGTGAGCGTGATTGCAGGGTGAGTGAAAGCGGCGTTTCAGCCGCCAAACTGGAGATGACGAAGAAAATAAAGGTGAAGAGGCGCATGTGACTCATACGCCACCCGCATCATGGCATTTGCCAACGAGGCCAAAACAAGGCTACAAAGCCCCCCAAATGAAACGCTGCCTGCTCTCCCTGCTGCTCTCCATCCACTCACTGCACGCTCTCGATCTTCCACCAGGTGGAGCAGATGTGCGTGGTGATTCGCCTTTGCAGGCGAATGCTTCACCGACGGCGGGCAAGGTGGAATCACTCACGCTCGGCAAGCGCGTCACGATCACGAAGGATGATCGTGCGAAGGCTTATGCGGCGCAGTTTACGGCTCCGGTTTCGGCGGAGATCGCGAAGAAGGAGCGAGTGCTGGCAATCATCAAAGCGCGTGTCGTGGGCGCGGAGGCATCCGGCGAGGTGGAGGCGAAGCTCCAGCTCAAAGGCGCACCCTACACTTCATTCGGGCCGACGATTGGTGTGGGCATTCATCGCGAGTGGACGGAGCAACCGGTGGTGTTTGTGACGGACGATGCAGTGCCTGCGGACAAAGCGGCGGTGGTGCTGCTGTGCGGGCACAAGGAGCAAAGCATCGAGGTGGAGAGCATCCGCGTGCTGAAGTATCCGGCGACGATGGAGGTGGCCTTGTTTCCAAAGGCGAAGCCCATTAAACGCACTTACGCGGGCCGCGAACCGAATGCGCCGTGGCGCAAGGCGGCGATGGAACGCATCGAGCAGCATCGGAAGAAAGATTTGTCGATGATCGTGAAAGACACTGACGGCCAGCCGCTGGCGGAGACGGAGGTGAAACTCTCGCTGAAGCGTCACGCCTTTGGTTTCGGCTCCGCCGTGGTGGCGAAGCGTTTCAGCAGCGAAAGCGAGGACGACCGCCGCTACCGCGAAGTCGTGGAAAAGCTCTTCAGCATCGTCGTTTTCGAAAATGATCTCAAAGACGGCAACTGGGGTCCTGATTTCGACGAAGGCCGAAAAGCCAAACGCAACGAGGAGATCGACACAGCCTTCCAATGGCTCGCTGAGCGGCACATCGACGTGCGGGGGCATTACCTCATGCAGGTGGCCACGCCCTTCAATCTGCACGACATCAAGGACAACGCCGTGATCCGCCAGCGCACACTCGACAGTGTGAAGGAGCGCATGGCCTTTGTGAAGGATCGAGTGATCGAGTGGGATGTGATCAATCACCCCATCGCCTGGGGCGGTGCGGACATGCTGAACAAGCGTCCCGGCCTCGAAACCCTCGACCGCGAGGTCTTCACGCTGGCACGCACGTTCACGAAGCTGCCCTTCTTCGTTAACGAAGATCAGATCTTCCGTCCCGGTCCGCAGTGCGATGACACATTCTCCTACATCGAGAAGCTGAACGCCAATGGCTTCAAGGTCGCGGGCCTCGGCAATCAAGCGCACTTCCACGAGAGCTACCTGCCTTCTCCTGAACATCTGCTGGCCGTGACGGATCAATTTGCAAAGATCGTGCCGCATCAGTCCATCACCGAATACGACATCGTGACCACCGAGGACGAGGAACTGGCCGCCGACTACACACGCGATGCGCTCATCGCCGTCTTCAGCCATCCGGCTTACACGAGTTTTCTGCTGTGGGGCTTCTGGGAAGGCTCCCACTGGAAGCCGGAGGCCGCGTCCTGGTCCAAAGACTGGAGCATCCGCCCTCGCGGCGAGGTTTTGGAGGAATGGATCGGCCGCAAGTGGCACACGGAGGTCACCTTGAAGACCGACGCGAAGGGCAAGGTGGCGTGGCGTGGTTTCCCCGGATGGTATGAGGTCACGGCAAAGGGCCAGAAGCCGGCGCTATTACAGCCGCAATGATCCACATGGGACGCAACCTTGTGGAATGACCGAAGTTGAAACACGACCACTTATGAACTCAAGTATTCATCCTTTCCATATCCCGCAAAGCCGCCGCAAGCTGCTGCAAAGCCTGCTCTTCACCACCGGCGGCATCATCACCAGCAGCGTGTATGCTGAGGCGCTCACGCTGACACCTCGTGCGACGGAAGGTCCGTATTACCCGGACCATCTGCCGCTCGATCAGGACAATGACCTGACGCAGATCGTCGGTGGCAAAGCACCTGCGAGTGGCATCGTGACTGAGTTCGGAGGACGCCTGCTCAATGTCGATGGCAAGCCGATCTCTGAAGCGGTAATCGAACTCTGGCAGGCGGACAACAACGGCTGTTACATCCACAGCCGTGGCACGCAGAAAGGCAAGGAACGTGATCCGCAGTTCCAGGGTTTTGGCAAGATCACGACCAACGAGAAAGGCGAGTATCGCTTCCGCAGCATTAAGCCCGGCCTCTACACCGGACGCACGCGGCATTATCACATCGCCGTGATGCAAAACGGCAAACGCATGCTCACCACACAGCTTTATCTGGCGGGCGAGCCGCAGAATGAGAAGGATGGCATCCTGAAAAGCATCCGCGACGAAGCTCAGAGACTCTCGGTCATTCGCGAGTTCAAACCCGCCAACGATGGCCTGGTGGGAACCTGGGACATCGTGATCGGCATGACTCCGGAAGATCCTGAAAAGCGTCGCAAGGGACCACCGCCCGGACCACGTCCGGCGCAGTGATCAATCCAGCTTCTTGTGCATCTCGTGGACTTTGTTCGCGATGCGGTCCTCCACGCTCTCCGCCCATCCGGCGGCGGCCTCGTAGCCTCCTTCCTTGAGCACGCGGAGGCTCGGCATGTAGCCGGTGTAATCGTTTGAGTAGCCAGCGACCCACACACCTGCCTCACCGGCAAACTCGCGCTTGAAGCGGAGGGAGTAATCGACAACGACCTCGCTGCCGAGTGTGATGAAGGTGAGATCCTTGCCGATCTTGATGACTTGAACGGGATAGGGATGTGGCTCGCGACCAGGCTTTGCATAGTCGAGGATGATCTCTTCATAAGCGGCTCGAATCGGCCCAGCGACAGGCCGTGGATTGACGACGAGCGCCATCTCGACTGCATTCGAAAGCGAGCGACCATGCTGCATGGAGAGTTCGAGATCGGTGACACCAGGCACCACATCGCTGCGGCGTGGATAGGGGTTTTGATCCGCACCGCAACCCATCAAAAACAACGCGGTGAAGCCAGGGCGATGCTCCTGGAGGTATTCTTGAGCGAAGCCTGCGTAGTCGCCGCAATAATTGTAAAAGCCGAGGCTCGTGTTGTGGCAGGCATAGCCAAAGAGCGTGGCCTTCAGCGTGCCATCAGGTGCTTCCACGCGCAGCGCAGGCACCTCGTGATCCACGGGGCCGTTTGGATTCGGAGCCTTGTTCGCGTTCGGATGATCCGTCGGCAGCGTGTAGTCACGGCGGCGGTTCATGGCAAAACCACAGCGCGCTTTGTTCCAGGTCAGCCGCGCTGGCTGCACGTCGGCGATTGCCTTGCCGATGATCCCGACGATGTCGTTTTGCAGCTTCTGCGTGTAGTCCCAGGAGTCTTTGATGCGTGGATTTTCGAGATCTTTTTCCGTGGGCGGCGTGCTCCGCAATGAGGGTCCGCTGTGCGTGTGTGAGGCGTTCATGACCAGATTGGCCTGCGGCAGTTTGAACTCTTTCTCGGCCCGCTCAGCAACGGCATGTCGCATTGCTTGCGGCACACCGATGAGATCGAGAGTCACAAACACGAGCTTGTGGCCCTGTTCATCTTCAAGAGCCAGAGCCTTGGCAAAGAGATCCTGCACTTTGCCAACGGCGGGCGTTTTACGCGAAGCATAACCAGCCATGAAGAGCAACTTCTGTGGAGTTACTTTGGCCACAGCCACACCGACCTTCCAAGTCGCAGGCACATGCGGTGCGATGGATTTCGGCGCTTGCGGTGGAGACAAGGGCGTGGCCCCAGGTGGAGCGGCGATGGCGGTGACCGCAAGCAGGGATGAGAGGAGGTGAAGAACTCGCATGTGCCAAATACGCAGCGAGAATCCGTTTCTTGAGAGTGCTCGACGGCAGAAAGGTTGAAGGTGGCGGCTCGTTTGCTTGCACCCACCCTGAATATGCACGCTCTCCGTTTCCTCCCTGTCCTCGCCGCTACAATCATCACACCTGCTTTTATCCACGCTGAAATTACCGTGAAGAGCGGTGAGAAGATCGCTTTTCTCGGTGACTCAATCACAGCGGGAGGCTGGGGCAATCCAGCGGGCTATGTGCGGCTCGTGATCGCGGGATTGGAGGCGAATGGGATCAAGGCCGAGCCGGTTCCGGCAGGCATCGGCGGCCACAAATCGGATCAAATGCTCGCCCGACTCGACAAAGATGTGCTGAGCAAAAAACCGCAGTGGATGACGCTGAGCTGCGGTGTGAACGACGTGTGGCATGGCCCGCGCGGCGTGCCGCTGGATGAGGCGATGGCGAAGAGCGGCACCTATGACGAGAAGGTCGGCACGCGCGGCACCTACAAGAAAAACATCACTGCAATCATCGACCAGGCGACCGCCGCTGGCGTGAAGCCAGTGATGCTGACCGCGACGGTGATTCAGGAAAACCTCGCCAGCAAAGAGAACGGCCTGCTCGCACCTTACAACGCCTTCCTCCGCCAGCTCGCGAAGGAGAAGAACATCCCGATGGCCGACCTGTATGCGATGTTTGAAGAACGCATCAAGGCGGAGAACAAACCCAACGTCAAAGTGCTCACCAGCGACGGCGTTCACATGAATGGCGAAGGCAATAAGCTCATGGCCATCGGCGTGCTGAAGGCTTTCGGCCTCAACGAAGCCGAACTCGACAAAGCGAAGTCCTCCTGGCCCGCACTCGAAGTCGCCGCCGTGGAGTTTGCGAAAAAGCAGGCCGAAGCGCGCGCCAAAGCCGCTGCGGAGAAGGCCAAAGGCACTCCCGCACCGAAGAAGAAGTGATCGAAGCTTCATTCCCAAGATCATGCGGTTCATTATCTTCCTTTTCAGCGCTCTAGTGCTTCATGCCGAGGACATCACTTGGCTCGTGAACTACGATGGCAAAGCGTTGCCTGATTCGACATGGACCGCAGTCGGTAAACCCAACGCGACGCTCGAAGCCGATGGCCTGCGCTTGATCGACGATGGCAAGGAGTTCGCGCACTACCGCGCCGCTTGGAAAGGGAGCCCCGATGACGAGATCATCGTCGAAGCCACGGTGAAAGCCGACACCATCACGGGATCACAACCGAAGAAGCCCGCGACATCGCTTTGGCCCTGGCGCGATGGCGCGCCGGTGATGGTGCAGGTCAGCGATGGCAAGCATCAGGACGGACTCGTGATCTTCCCCGCGCAAGCCACGAGCTTCACGGATCGCTTCGTCCCGATGGACACGACGAACCGCTTCCACACCTACCGCCTAGTCATTCGCGGCACGGACATGGAGATGTGGGTCGATGGCGTGAAGAAGGTGGAGGGCCAGGGCGCTTTCTGGAAGCCTGCGGACTCGCCGGAGCCGTTCATTCAATTTGGATCGAGCGCAAAGACCGCCACGGGCGATGCCTTGTGGTCCAGCGTGAAGCTCGGCGTGCGCAAAGCGACTACCACTCCTGCCAAAGCCCCGATCAAGCTCACCGTCAGCGAGCCTTGGGAGATCAAGCGCGACGACATCCGCCAGACGCGGCCTTATCTTTATGACATGGGCAAAGGTCTGCTGCTCATGAGCGTCGCCCAAGGCCCCGATGCCTTCTACGAGCCGTATGGGCTGCTCAAATCGACCGACGAGGGCAAAACATGGACACCCATTCCCGGACTCGACAAACTCGACACCACGCCGCTGCCATGCCTGCGTCGTCCTGATGGCAGCATCCTCGCCGTCTCACGCTGGACGCGCACGCAACCGGATGGCCGAGTCACGGGCAAAACGGTGCACCTCAATGCCGATGCGACGAGCTTTGAGATGATCGACAACGAGATCCTTTTGCCGAAGGAATTCACCAACGAGTCCAAAGGCGATCAAATCATCTGCGAGCGCCACATTTGGAACGATGCCGATGGTGGCGCGACGATGGTCGTGTGGAGTCGCAAGGCTGTGAAATTGCCCGATGGCCGCAACAACACCGTGCGCATGTCCCACCTCATGCGCAGCACCGATGAAGGCAAAACCTGGACCTACTTCAGTACCGTCGGACCCGGCGGTGAGCCTGCCGTGTGCCGCCTCAGCGCCACCGAGCAAACCGCCGTCATTCGCGGAGATCGCAACAGCCGCATGAAGCAGATGTTTTCCCACGACGCCGGCAAGACCTGGACAAAGCCCGTCGAACTCGAAGTCGGCAAGGTCCTCCCCGACCTTGTGCTCATGAGCAACGGCGTGCTCGCCTGCGCTTATGGACGTCCAGCTAGTTGCCTCATGTTCAGCCTCGACGGCGGCCAGACATGGCCCGTGCATCACGTCATCTCTGAAAAAGTCGGCTTCAACTACACCAGCATCCGCGAGATCAGCCCAGGCCGGCTGCTCTACATCCACGATGCGCCGAAGATGACCTGTATGTATGTCGATGTGGAGGTGGTGAAATGAGACGCCTGCCTCTCCTCCTCGCTCTCATCTCCAGCGCCTTCGCCGAACTCACACCCAGCGAGCGCGAGCTGATGAACCAGCTCGGCCCCGGCACCCCGGAGCCGATTTTGCTCTGGCCGGACAAGGCGCCGCAGTTCCTGGAAAACGCCGAGCCGGAGGTCATCAAGGACAACCAGACCATCCAGAACGTCTCGGTGCCCACGATCACGCCCTACCTGCCACCGAAGGACAAGCGCAACGGCATGGCCATTGTCGTGTGTGCCGGTGGCGGCTATGGCGGGCACGCTTGGAAGACGCACGTCGTGTATGCCGCTGAGGTCTTCAATCCGATGGGCGTGGCCGTTATCGGCCTCAAATACCGCACGCGTCCGCCGCATATTCTGCCCCACGAAGGCATCCTGGCGCTTACCTTGCTCGATGCGAAACGCGCCATGCGCCTCGTGCGTCATCGCGCCGCCGAATGGGGCATCGATCCGGCGAAAGTCGGTGTCGCGGGCTATTCCGCGGGTGCGAACCTCGCGATGAATCTCGCCGCGAACTTCGATCTCGGCGATCCACAGGCCACCGATCCCATCGAGCGCCTCAGCAGTCGTCCCGATTTCGCCGTGGGCCTCGGAACGTGGCATTGGCGGAAGCCGGAGAACCCTTTCGTCTTCAAAGCGAACTCGCCGCCCGTTTTTCTCGTCCACGCCACTACCGACAAGCCCATCGAGATCGCCACGAACATCGTCGCCGACTTGAAAAAGCTCGGCGTGCCCGCTCGGCTCGATCTCCACGAAGAAGGCGGCCACGGCGTCGGCAATCTCATCCCCTCCCGCGTGAAACACAATTTCCCCGGTGCCCAGTGGCCGAAGGTGCTCGTCGAGTGGCTGGGGAGCTTGGGGAAGAAACCCTGAAGATCAGGACAGAGGAATGGGGACAAGGGAATGAACTTCATATTCCTCTGTCCCCATTCCTTTGTCCAAAGCCTGCTCGACGACCCAAGGAAAGGCAGCTGCTTATGTCCACGCTTTTGCGACTGACTTGGCTGGTAAAAGATGAGGGGTAAAAAAGGGGAGCCCCTGTTTTCTGATCTTTTACCCCCAATCTTTTACCAGCCACCCGCCGAAGTGACTCCCAGCTCCACAGTCAGCGCGGCTCGAGAGGTCGGCCTCAGCCCCCTTGCCTCGCCGGAAAGCCCATGAACCCGGATTCGACAGAAGAATGGGGACAGGAGAATGGATTCGCCGGATTCTTTTGTCCCCATTCTTCTGTCGATGCTGCTGAGCTTGATTCCTGAGTGGCTCGACCCTTCCGAGGTGCGTCAGGAGGTCTGAGCCTGGCGCGAGAGGCTTCCCTG
>NZ_JBILYB010000183.1:0-10392 GCF_044378005.1 Prosthecobacter sp. | reverse complement strand
GCGCACTACAGCGCCTCGAAGGCTGGCGTCATTGGATTAACGAAGTCTCTGGGCAAGGAGCTCGCCACCTCAAACATCCTCGTGAACTGCATCACTCCGGCGGTGATCGAGACGGACATCCTGAAGCAGCTCACGCAGCAGCACGTGGATTACATGCTCTCGAAGATCCCGATGAACCGCTTCGGACAGAAGCATGAGGCGGCGGCGCTGGTGGCCTGGCTGTGCTCGGAGGACTGCTCCTTCAGCACGGGCTCGGTCTTTGACCTCTCGGGCGGTCGCGCGACTTACTGAGTTTGGAGGAAAAGTCTGCTTCCCATCCGCGAATCGGATGGATAGACTCGCGTCATGCTCAGACGCTCCCTGTTCCCACTCATCGCGGCCATGCCGTGGATGATGCAGGCGGCACTGGCGGGGCGGCGACTGGGGATGGTGATCCACTCTTTCTCCAGCCGTTGGCGCGGGCGCTACTCCAGCGTGAAGCTGCCACCGCTGCGCGATGTGCTAGACGCGATGGATTACCTCCGCGGCGTGGGTGTACATAGCTTGCAGATCGGTGTGGATGGCTGGGACATGGAGCTGGCGAGTCGGGCACGAGCCTCATGCGAATCCTACGACATGCGGCTGGAGGGCATCGTGCGGCTGCCGCAGGGACAGGGGGATGCGGAGCGCTTCACGCGTGACCTGCGGTTGGGGAAGGAAGCGGGCATGACTCTCTTCCGCGTGGCTGCCGGAGGCAGGAGATATGAGATCTTCACCACGCGGGCTGACTTTGAAACCTGGAAGGCAGGGGCGCAGCGGTCGCTGGCGGCCAAGGTCGGCGTGAAACTCGCGGTGGAGAATCACAAGGACTTCGAGACGGATGAGCTCGTGGAGCTGATGCAAAAGATGTCGAGCCCGCAGATCGGCGTGTGCCTTGATACCGGCAACAATCTGGCGCTGCTGGAAGATCCGCTGACAGTGGTTCAGAAGCTCGCGCCCTACACACTGACGGTGCATCTGAAGGACATGGCCGTGCGGCAGGCGGAGGATGGCTTTTATCTGGCGGAGGTGCCGCTGGGCATGGGGATGCTGGATCTGCCGGAGATGATTCGGGTCATCAGTGCTGCGGCACCCCAGGCGGAGTTTCATCTCGAAATGATCACGCGGGATGCCCTGCTCATCCCTTGTCTGCGTGATGACTACTGGGTCACCTTTCCGCAGAAATCAGGCCGCGATCTCGCACGGACGCTGATGCTGGTGAAGACACGCGCGGCAGCATCGCCGCTGCCGAAAGTCTCCGAACTGCCGATGGAAGCGCGGCTGGCGCTGGAGGAACGAAACGTGCTCGGCTCCGTGCTCGTGGCCGGAGAGAAGCTTGGCTTCAGCCAGCTCCAGATGAAGGCGGTGCGGGAGTTCGACGAGCGCTGACTCAGCGCTGACGATGCTTGGCAAAGATGGCCAGTGTGCGTTCACGCTCGGTGCCGTGGTCCACGATGGGCAGGGGGTAGCCGGGTGCGATGGCGCGGTTGTCTTTGGGCGGAGCCACGAAGCGCTCGGGAGACACGTTTTTGAGTTCGGGCACCCACTGGCGGATGTAGGCTCCATCGGCGGCGTAACTCTTCGTCTGAGTCCACGGATTCTGAATGCGGAAGTAAGGCGCGGCATCGGCTCCGGTGCCTGCACTCCACTGCCAGCCGCCATTGTTGCTGGCGTTTTCACCGTCCACGAGATGCTGCATGAAGAAGCTCTCGCCGAGCTTCCAGTGGCAGTGCAGATCCTTCGTGAGAAACATGGAGACGATCATGCGCACGCGGTTGTGCATGAAGCCGGTGGTCAGCAGTTCGCGCATTCCAGCATCGACGATGGGGAAGCCTGTTTTGCCCTGGCTCCAGGCTTGGAAATGCTCGTCTCGGCCCACCCAGGGAACGCCGCGAAAGTCAGTGGAGAACTCTTCATCAAAGACCTCGGGATAGAACCAAAGGATCGCGAGATAGAACTCCCGCCACGCCAGCTCCTTGAGGTAGGTTTCGATGGAGGTGCGCTCGTCCGCCTTCGTGGCCTGAGCCACCGCCGCCATGCAGCGGGCGAAGAGTTCGCGGATGGAAATCAGCCCGAAGCGGAGATCCTGCCCGAGCCGGGAAGTCGTGATGCCTGCGGGCGTGTTTCGGCTTTGGGCATAGCCCATCAAGCGACGGTCTTCGATGAAGCTCTTCATTCGCTCCCGTGCGGCTCTTTCTCCCGGTGCTGGCAGTGTGGCGGAGGTGGCGGCGAGCTGCCAGTGATCCAGCGTGGGCAGTGGGTCACTTGGGATCTTGCTCGCCAGACCCAGCGAGGCGGGTTTGCTCACCGGAGTGACTTTATCCAAAGACAGCCAGTTCCGCGAATACGGCGTGTAAACGCGATACGGTCCGCCGCTGCCGGTGAGCACTTCCTCGGGCTCGTGCAGCACGCGATCTTTGAAACTGTGGCACTCGATGCCGTGTCGTGCACAGACGGCCTGCACCTTCTTCTCCATCTCACGGCCGTAGGGATCATAGTCGCGATTGAAATACACCGCGCTGGCCTGGGTCTCGCGGATCAGCTTCTCGATCTCCAGATCGGCGCGACCGGTGCGTAGGATGAGACGGCTGCTGTTCGCTTCGAGGTTCTTGGAGAGTGATTCCAAACAGCCGCAGAGGAATTGCTGCCGGATGCTGCCGGTCCAGCCATGGTTCTTGGTCCAGTCACTGAGCACATAGACCGGCACCACCTGCGTGGAATCCTTGGCGGCGGCGGTGAGGGCGGTGTTGTCCATCAGGCGCAGATCGCGGCGGAACCAGTGGATGACAGTGGCGTGTTTGGGCATGGCGAACGCTTACGTCTATGAGCGGACTTGGGAATCGACTTTATCTGCGAGGCTTCCAGGCTTTCTGCATCCCGCACTCCAGCGTTGATTTCTCAGCACGAGTCAGCGAAAGGGACGCCCGTCCGGCCCCGTTTGCCGTATCCTCGTTTTTCCCCCAACCCCCGACGCCCATGACCCCCGAAGAAGCCAAAGCGCAGCTCGACAACCAAGTCCGTGAAACCATCAACTGGCACTTCTCGCCCGAGACAGGCTGCCCCTTCTGGCTCGACTGGGCGAAGAAGAACTTCGACCCACGCGGCGTGGTGAACAGCTACGAGGACATCATCGCCAAGTTCGATCACTTCCAGGACGAATGGTTGCGCGATCTTCAGCCCGAAGTCTGGGTGCCCGCCGCCTTTAAAGGTAAGCCCTTCAACATCTTCGAAACCGGCGGCACCACCGGCATGCCAAAGCAGCGCATCGGCTGGAATGACTTCCGCGTGGATTACGAGGAGTTCAGCCACAAGCTCGACGACGAGCATTTCCCGCCCGGCGAATCCTGGATCATGGTCGGCCCCACCGGTCCGCGTCGTCTCCGTCTCGCGGTGGAGCATCTGGCGAACTATCGCGGCAGTTCCTGCTACTTCGTCGATCTCGATCCCCGCTTCGTGAAGAAGGCCATCTCGAACAAGCAGTTCGATGTCGCCCGCCAGTACATGGACCACGTCATTGATCAGGCCGTGCTCATCCTGAAGAACCGCAAGGTCTCCGCCATCTTCACCACGCCAAAGCTTCTCGAAGCTCTGGCCGAGAAGGTGGATCTCTATAGCGCTGGCATCCGTGGCTGCTTCGTCGGAGGCACCACCATGACGCCTCAGTATGTGCGCTTCATCGTCGAGGAAGTGCTGGAGGGTCGCATCGGTTTCTACCCGACCTATGGCAACACGTTGATGGGTCTCGCCGCCAGTGTGCCGCTGACTCCAGAAGACAACTTCTCCATCACCTACTACGCGCCGCAGCCACGCGCCGTGCTCCGCATCGTTGACCCGAATCAGACGGACAAGACCGTCGATTATGATCAGTGGGGCCGCGTCGAACTGACCACACTCACGAAGGAATTCTTCATGCCCCGCTTCCTGGAGCGTGACGAAGCCATGCGTCGCAAACCCCGCGCGCCGTATGCCTGGGATGGAGTGGCCGATGTGCGTCCGTTTGGAGCGATGGAGAAGACTATCGTCGAAGGCGTGTACTAATCAGGCACCTGCCCGTGTTTCCAAATCGAGTGAGGAGAGTCATCTCCTCACTCTTTTTTTTGAGGAGATGCGCCCGGCAGAGCGGCACTCACGCCTTCTTCAAGAACAGCTCCGCATACTTCTCCGCCCACTCTGCCGGCAGGCGCAGCGGCTTCGCCTGCGGCATCTGAACCAGTGCCAATGCCTGACGGCAGGTGATCAGCACCGCCTCCTCACCTGCGCGACGAACCTCAAACGCCATCCAGAAGCGCACCCGCTCCACCCGTTCCAGCCTGCCGCTGATGATCAGGTGATCCCCCAGCGTCGCGGATTTACGGTAATCAATCTCCGTGCGCACCACGACCGGATAGACCTGTGTCGTCGCCATCTCTTTCAACCTCATGCCCATGTTCGCTGCAAGCCGCGTGCGGGCGGTCTCGATCATCCGCAGGTAGGCGATGTTATGCACCACCCCGCCGATGTCGGTGTCGAAAAACATGACTTCCTCGCGGGTCTCGATGGTGGGTGATTCTTCAGGCATGGAGCAGGTATGGCAAAGGTAAGTCATAGAGCAAGGCGGACCTCGGCTTGAAAACAACTCTCGGTGCTTTACTGCAAGCCCTATGGAACTCGACCTTACCGGCCCTCTTCGCGAAGAGGCCTACATGATCCTCTCCGGCCTCGTCACACCACGGCCCATCGCCTTGACCACGACCGTCGATCTCGAAGGCCGGGTGAATGCCGCGCCCTTCAGCTTCTTCAATGTCTTGGGAGATTCGCCGCCCATCGTCGGTCTCTGCCCCGGCGACCGCTCCCCTGGCGTGCCGAAGGACACCGCGCGGAACATCCGGCTGACGCATGAATTTGTGGTGAACCTCGTGGATGAATCCATCGCCTTGCAGATGAATCACTGCGCGGCCAGCCTGCCACCGGGGGAGAATGAACTCACGGACACCGGCCTCACCACCGTGCCGAGCAGTGTTGTGAAGCCGCCGCGCATCGCCGAAGCGCCGGCCAGCCTCGAATGCCGCAGCCACAGCATCATCGAGATCGGAGACAACCGCCTCATCATCGGCGAAGTCCTGCGCGTTCATGTCCGTGATGACATCTTTGATCCCGAGACCTGGCTGGTGCGGCCAGGCAGCTATGCCCCCATCGGCCGCATGCAGGCTCCACACTGGTATTGCCGCACGAGCGATATGTTTGAGCTGCATCGTCCGCGATGAAACAGGAGATCATCCGCGAAGTTATCCTGCGACTGACAACGGCTCGTGGGCCGGGCAAAACGATCTGCCCTTCTGAAGTGGCTCGGCATCTCCATCCTGATGACTGGCGTGCGCTCATGCTCCCGGTGCGTGAAGTGTCCGATGAACTCCACCGGGAAGGGAAGATCCGCATCACCCAGGGCGGCAAAGATGTGGACTTGGCCCAGGTTCGCGGGCCGATCCGCCTTTCGGCAATCCAGGCACACTGAGACCCCTTGCCCGCCCATCCATCACGGCTAAAGGAGAAGGACATGCCCTCCCTCGCAGACGACCTCATCTCTCTCCTCGGCCCGGATCGCGTGTCCGTCACGGACGCCGATCTCGCCACGCACAGCACGGATAAATGGTTCGCCTCGAATCCGCCGCAGGTCGTCGTCCATGCGCAGTCCACCGAGGATGTGTCAAAAACACTGCGCTACGCGAACGAGCACAGCATCCCCGTCACCGCGCAGGGTGCGCGCGTCGGTTACGTCGGTGGTTGCGTGCCTTCTCACGGTGGCATCGCGCTCTCCGTGTTCGGGATGAACCGCATTCTGGAAATCAACACCGCTGATGGTGTCGCTGTCGTGGAACCTGGTGTCATCACCGGTGAACTGCAAAAAGCCGTGCGTGAACTTGGCTGGTTTTATCCGCCTGATCCCGCCTCCCTGAAGGAATGCAGCCTCGGGGGAAACATCGCCACGAATGCAGGCGGCCCGCGCTGCCTGAAATACGGCGTCACTCGCCATTACGTCCTCGGTTTGGAGGCCGTGCTGGCAGATGGCAGCATCGTGAAGGCCGGCGGACGCTGCCATAAAAACAAGACCGGCTTCGATCTCGTCGGGCTCATGGTCGGCAGTGAGGGAATGCTCGGCGTCGTCACCCAGGCCACCCTCCGTCTCATCCCGCATCCGCCCACACGCGCCATGCTCTCCGCAGGCTTCCGCACCTTTGCGGAGGCCGCGAATGCCGTGCAGCGCATCCTGAATTCCGGGTTCCTGCCGAGCGCGCTTGAGATCGCCGACAAATTCACCCTTCGCGCCGCACGTGAATACCTCGGCGAAAGTGTCACCCCGCAGGGCGATGCGCATTTGCTCGTCGAAATAGACGGTCACGAGCCCAGCGTGAAAGGCGAACTCGCTCTGCTCGCGCAACTCGTCCGCGATCTCGGCTCCATCGACCTCGAAGAAGCCATGGGCGAAGCTGCCTGCGAGCGCTTTTGGAAACTGCGCCGCGAGTTCAGCTACAGCCTGCGAAACACCGGCCTCATCAAGCTCAACGAAGACATCGTCGTCCCGCGCAGCAAGCTCGTCGATCTTGTCGAGTTCGCCGAACGCCTGCAAAGCGAGCACGGTTTCCCCGTAGCCTGCTTCGGCCATGCGGGCGATGGGAACATCCACGTCAACATCATGGTCCCCACCATGGACGATCCCGCCATCCGCGAGCGTGCCGAGACTGCTCTCGACCAGCTCTTCCGCCAGATCATCGCCTGGAACGGAGCCATCACTGGCGAGCACGGCGTAGGCATCGCCAAAAAGCGCTGGTGGCGCGAAGCCGTCACCGATGCCACGCATGAAGCGCACCTCCGCGTGAAGGCCGCGCTCGATCCCAAGAGCATCCTCAATCCAGGGAAGTTCCTGGGATGATCCTGGAGCGCCGACGAGTCGTCGTCTTCATTGTGTAAGACGACGTTTCGCCGCCAGCTCCAGGATCCAAAATCTGCGGTGCTTGATGCCGGGCCGGATCAGGCGGCTTTCTTCTTGGCGGCACCTTTGCCCTTGCCCTTAATGGCGGCTTGGGCAGAGGGGCGGACTTCGATCTTCACTTCGGCAGGTTGGTTGGCCTTGTAGATCTCGTCTTCGAGGGCGGCTGCCTTCTGGAGGAGCTCGGCTTCCTTGGCTTTGCCTTCGCCTGTCCACCAGGTTTCAAAGGCGGCTTTATCGCCACGGAGTTTGCCTTTGCGCTGGCCGTAGAGATTGCGAAGCGGGCGGATGGCTTCGTCGTTGCGTTGTTTGTTCAGGGCGATGACGCGCTGGGCCTGTGCGAGGGTGGCGGACTCTGGGTCGCTCTGGAGTTCGATCTTTTTTCCAAGCTGGATGTGGTCCCAGGTGCCGACGAGCTGGCCATTTTCGAGCACGTCGTAGCGGCCGGGTTGGAGGCCGGTGAGGGTGAAGACTTCACCGCTTTTGCGATGCCCGGAGGCGGTGAGGGTGGCGCCGAGTTTGGATTCATCCAGCACGGCCCAGGGAAGGCATTTGGGCTGGAGGGTGAGGGAGATGGACTTGCCGACTTCGCCGCCGGTGAGGGTGACGGTGCTACCGAGGCTGGCGGTGGCCTTCCACGCGCCATTCACGGGAGTGGCCATTACGTTCCAGACGGAGCCGGGCTCGTCAAAGGCCTCGACCATGGAGTAGGACATGACGAAGGAGCCATCGCCGCCGGGATGGATGGCATCGGCGATGAGGGTGAAGTTCGGGTCTTTGCGGCGGCCATCCGTGGTGAGCTTGTTCAGGGGGCCGAAGAGGTCGATGAAGCCGTAGCCGCGCTTGCGGGCGACTTCCTGGCCCCACTTGCCGAAGTAGGCGAGCACGGCGTTGTAGTTGTCAGGGCTCTTGTTTTTGCCACGGGCGGGATCTTTGGCCACCATCTGCTCGAAGGCCTGGTGGTCGAACATGGTGGGGCTCATGAGGAAGACGCGGACTTTGAGCTCGTCGAGGCGGTCGAGAAGCTTGGTCATGCCTTCGGCGTAGGTTTTGAAGATCTCGGGGCTGAAGTCCTGGTAGGCACCGTCGTTCATGCCGAGGAGGACGGTGGCGACGGTGGGCTTGAAGCTGGCGATGTCGTCCTCGAAGCGGGCCAGGGCATCGGCGGCGCGGTCACCACTGACGCCAGCATTGCGGAAGTGGAGGCGGAGCTTCGGGTAACGGGTGTAGTAGAAGTCCTCCACGTACTGGGTGTACTGGCACTGGTGGGTGATGGAGTCACCGATCCAGATGACGCGGTCGCCATCCTTCAAGCCGAGCCCGGCTGGCTGAGGGGCGGGCTTGGCGACGAGCTTTGGAGCCTGGGCGAGGGTGAATGAGGCGATGCCAAAGGTGGCGAGGAGAGTGAGGACGTGTCGTGGTTGCATGACGGGAGAAGCCAAACGCGGGCAGGGGCGGCAGCTATCGGAGAAACTGATAAGGAGTCTTCCAGAATTGAAGCCTTACGCCATCCCGCAAGGCGGCGCGTGCTTTGTCGAAGATTTTTCCTGGCTTGCGGAGTTCGGCCAGCATTCTGCAGTTACTCCTGAAAGTGCTCCAGCGCATATGCGGCGATCAATCTCCCGAGCTGCAATCCATGCTTTCCTGCGGCTGGGAAATGGATGCCGCCATAGATTCGACTTTGGGCGATTTCCTCAGCGCAGGTGTGAAAAGAGGTAAACCGGCGCTTGGTGTCCTTCACATCATCGCTGCTCGCCTCAAAACTGATGTTCTCCTTGCCAAAGTGATGCTCCATGACGGTGGCGGCGGCTCCACTGATGCCAGAGTGACCGGAGACATACTCAGGATGCGGCGGGGTACGGAGCAGCGGCTCCCAGGTTTTGTCGGCTTCGGTGGCGTCGTTACCATCTTCATCCGCCCGCTGGATGGCGGTGACAGGCCGCCAGTAGTTGTAGTGATACTTGCTGTCCCAGATGCTGATGCAGGTGTCCGCCATGGTGACGTTCAGCAGGGCAAAGAACCGCGCGCTTTCCACCAACGGGAGCTTTTTGGTTCGGCAGATCTCGCGCGCGATCTCATTCCAATGACCCGCTGGAGAACTTGTGTAGCTGAAGTCCGCCCAGAATTTGGCGATCATGGTCTGCTCCGCCGTGCGTAGGCTGCTGACCTTGCCGCCGATGGCGCGGAGATGATTCACTTCTTCGGCATACTGGGCACTGCCGAGAGGCGGTGGTGGCGGCACGCGGAACTTCGTTACGTCATCGAGCACGAAGGGTTTCACCTTTCCCCAATGCGGAAACTCCGGCGGGCGGAAGTTCGGCGGGGTGCGCCGCCACTGGCCGGGTTTATCACTCGGCACGTAATGGATCGTGGTGCTGGAACCATCGCCCTCGCGCTCCTTGAAAACTCGCGTCACTTCCTGATCGACGATCTGCCGCACGCCATCGCTGGCGGAGGCCAACTTCAGAGTGGCATCCAGCTTTTCCGCCATCTTCGACTGCGAGGGGAAGAAGGAGAGAAAGGCCGAGCGTGCAGCGAGATGAGCGGTCTGCTCCTGGGCCGAAGCGTCGAGCTTCTGCTTCACTGACTCTTTGACCGAACAATGAATGGCCAGGTGGAAGATGGGCAGGTTTCGTGAGACTAGGCAGGGCGGGGGAGTCTCCTTCCGCACGGCATTGAGGAAGGCTTCGTTCCAGTCTTCAATGATGCCTGCCGATGCCAGAGACGCAGCACTCAGCAGACCGAGGGCAAGTGTGAAATGGCGATGCATCACGGTTCAATCCCCAAAGTTCGCCGTGAGAGTGGTTCCGATTTCCATCAGCACGGAAATCTTCGGTGAGGTGGAGGTCACGGCACCCGTCCAGCCGAGAAACTTCTTCTTGGCGTTCGGTGTCGCCGTGATGGACACGAGCTTGCCGACATCACGCTGGGTGGCACCGAGGAATCCTTTGCTCACGGTGCCTGGTCCGGTAACGGCGACGGTGAGATCACTCTTCAGCGGGGTCCAGAAGGAGTGGGTGAGCACTTCGGATTCGTCGGCATTGGGAGATGTGTCTATGGCTTTGACAAAGACGGTGTAGAGGCCGCCCTCGCCGTTCTGAACGGGGAGGTTGTAGGTCCAGGCCGTGGTGCCGGAGGCATCGACGGCAGGGCTGAGCACGCCATTGTGCAGCACCTGGATCTTCACACTGGCGATGCCCTGCTTGTCGGCGGCCGTACCTTTGATCTGAACGATGCCGCCCGTGACAACCTTGAGAGTGCTGTTGGCTGCCGGGGCGCTGATCTTCACGGTGGGAAGCGGTGCGATGCCGATGGGACCTGCATCACCTGCCACGGGGGCGAGATCGGGATTGGCTGCGAAGACCATGTCGCCGCCGAGTGGACCGCCAAGGAAGTAACCCGCTCCGAGG
>NZ_JBILYB010000182.1:0-10412 GCF_044378005.1 Prosthecobacter sp. | reverse complement strand
GGATCAAACTCAAAAGACAACACCTGCCCCAGAGCGCCATGGGCAGAGCCATCGACTACACCCTGACGATGTGGCCCATGCTCACCGTCTATCTCGAAGACGGTCGAGTCGAGATCGACAACAACCCAGTCGAGAATGCCATCCGGCCAACTGCCATCGGCAAGAAGAACTGGCTGTTCATTGGCGAGACCGAAGCCGGACAACGCAGCGCCATCCTCTTCACGATCATCGAAGCCTGCCGCAGCCGCAGCATCGACCCGCAAACCTACCTGCGCGAAGTCCTCACCTGTCTGCCGACGCTGACAAACAAGCAGGTCAAGGACGTAACACCCGCAGCCTGGGCCAAGACCCGGCGGATCGACGGTCAGCGGAAAGCGGCATAGTTGTCGAAACCAAAAGGCAAGCTTAGACCGAGGGCACTCGGCGCACCGCTAACGAAGCGATACAAATCAGGGGATCTCATGAATCAAGTGTCCGCACCTCAGATGACCGACACTCATCATCATTGCCTTCCTTTGATGGTTCACATCTGATACATGGGAACGGAAGAGATTGGCGTGCGGCCAGTCTGACTGAGCGCCAAAATTTCTGCAAACACGTTTCAGTGGGACTATTTTTAAAGAACGGGAAAAAGGTCGGCTGGGAGTTCGTTTTTGACGCGCTGCAAGAGTTCTACAACACCGATAACCAATCCTTGCTAGAGCAGAAGATCATCGACATCTCGGTTCTGACAATTAATGCAAGTAGTTGAGAAATCTCAACAGACAGACGCTTGGCTTTCGTCTTCCAGTCACCTCGGAATCGAGTGAGTCAGTAAGTCGATACCATCCTCTATGACAACAACCATTTGGTTTAGGTCAGCCCTTATAGAAGTCGTTTGCCCTTCTTCATTCCATCTTACAATAGGTTTTCCAAAACCCTCCTGGTTCAAGAGATCGATAATGCGCTGTCTACATAGCAAAATGTTAGCAACAAGTTCATCCTTCTCGTGAGCTGGAACGTCATCGCTGTATAAATCACCTCCACATATCACAGGCTGAATAGATGTAATGAGGTCTTCTGGGACAATGCGTTTTACATGCTTGAGCGTTGGCATGATTACAGCATCTACGTCGTAACATATGTTCGCGGAATGGAGAATCCAAGCGTGTTTGCTCCATGCTATACATACACCGATGCAAGGGCCCAGGCCGTCTGTATAAATCAAGGAGCAGCCGTCACTGTAGTCAAAGTCGTTTTGCGCTACTTCCTTTGTATTCCAATGTTCTGTAGTCATTCGATTATCGGCGTGACACTGGCTTAAATAGTTACAGTTAACTTCACCCCACCGCCTCCGCGCACCTACCACACAGTGTCGGGTGCTCGGCGATGGTGCCGACATCCGGCAGGAGCTTCCAGCAGCGTTCGCATTTGGGGTTGGTGCAGACTTCGACAGTTGCCGCCAGTTCTGAGCCACGGGTGATGTGGAGGTCGCTGAGGATGAAGAATTCCTGGAGGGTGGGGAGGTCCTGGAATACGGGGTTGGTGAAGCCGGCCTCGGGGAGGGTGAGCTTGACGGTGGCTTCGAGGTTGGAGCCGATCTTTTTGGCCTGACGGGCGGCTTCGATGGCTTGCTGGATGACGGCGCGTGCTTTCAGCAGTTCTTCGACGGCGGCGGTGGCTTCGGTGCTGGCGAACGCTGTGTTTGGCTGCGGGAAGGCCTCCAGGTGGACGCTGTCGGGGTGGCCGAGGAACTCCCAGGTCTCGTCGGCGGTGTAGGCGAGGATGGGGCCGAGGAGTTTTGTTAATGTCTCGGTGATCTCGCGGATGGTGGCCTGGGTGGCGCGACGGCGGGGGCTGTCGGCGGCATCGCAGTAGAGGCGGTCCTTGGTGATGTCGATGTAGAGGGCGGAGAGATCACCGGAGACGAACTGGGTGATGGTGCTGGTGACTTTGCGGAAGTCGTAGGCGGCGTAACCGGCGAGGCAGTCGGTGAGGACGCTGTGGAGGCGCTCGAGGATCCAGCGGTCGATCAGCGGGAGATCAGCGGCCTTTTTTAACAGGATTTCAGGATGAACAGGATCGACAGGATTTTTTTCTTTTCCTTTGGGCTCGTCTTGGAGGTTGCCGAGGAGAACGCGGAAGGTGTTGCGGATGCGGCGGTAGGATTCGCCGGTTTGTTGGAAGAGTTCTTCGCTGAAGGGGACGTCGTTTTGATAATCGACGCTGGCGGCCCAGAGGCGGACCATGTCGCCACCGTACTTGTTGTAGTAGTGGTCGGCGGTCATGGGCTTGGCGGCTTTGTCGGTGCCCTGATCGCTTTTGCTGATCTTTTTGCCGCTGGTATCGACGACGAAGCCGTTCGTGATGACGGTCTTGTAAGGGGCGGTGCCGCGGACGGCGACGCTGACCATGAGGCTGCTCTGGAACCAGCCGCGATGCTGGTCGGTGCCCTCGATATAGACATCGGCAGGGCAGTAGAGCTCGGGGTGGCGATCCAAGACGGCGACGGAGGAGGAGCCGGAGTCGATCCAGACATCGAGCGTGTCTTTGCAGCGCTTGCTGCCCTCTGGCAGGCCGACGAGGTCGCTCCAGAAGGCGTCGTCTTTTTCAAACCAGAGGTTGGTGCCGTGCGTCTCGACCGCGTCGGCGACCTTCAGGGAGATGGTGTGATCCATGATGGCCTGGCCTTCGGCATCGTAAAAGATGGGCAGCGGGACGCCCCAGGTGCGCTGGCGGGAGATGCACCAGTCGGGGCGGCTTTCGACGGTGCCGTAGATGCGGTTGCGACCCCAGGCAGGGAGCCAGTTCACGGTGTCGATAGCCTTCAGGGCTTCGTCGCGGAAGGCGGCGATGCGGATGAAGAACTGGGGGACGGCGCGGAAGATGATGGGGGTCTTTGACCGCCAGCAATGGGGATACTGGTGGACGTATTTTTCGTTGCCCAGCAGCGCACCTTTGCCCTCGAGGATGGCGATGATGCCTTCGTTGCTCTTGAAGACGTGCTGGCCGACGAATTCGGGCAGGCCGCACTCAGCGGTGAAGCAGCCCGCGTCATCGACGGGGGAAAGGATGTCGAGCCCGTGCTCTTTGCCAGCGATGTAGTCGTCCGCGCCGTGGCCGGGAGCCATGTGGACGGCACCCGTGCCGGTGTCGTCGGTGACGAAGAGGGCGTTGATGATCTTTGAGGTGCGCGGCAGGAAGGGATGCTGGGCTTCGGCACCGGCGAGGGTCTTGCCTTTGAACTTGGTGGTGGGCCGGGTGGTGTCGAGCTGGAAGCCGGTGCTGGCGCTGAAGGCCTCGATGCGGGAGTCGGCGAGGATGAGTTTTTCGTGGCGGCCGTTTTCGTGGATGAAGGTGGCGGCGGTGTAGTCGAACTCAGGGTGCAGGGCGATGCCGAGGTTGGCGGGGAGCGTCCAGGGCGTGGTGGTCCAGATGACGAGGGAGTAGCCGTCTTCCTGGAGGCGGCTGAAACCGGGGCTCTGAACTTCAAACTTCACGAAGATGGCCGGGGAGGTCTTTTCTTTGTACTCGACCTCGGCTTCGGCGAGGGCGGTCTGGGCACCGTAGCTCCAGAGGACGGGGCGCTTGGCACGATAGACGAGGCCTTTCTCCAGGAACTTCGCGAAGGTGCGCATGATGTCGGCCTCATAGGTCGGCGCGAGCGTCAGGTAGGGGTTCTCCCAGTCGCCGAAGACGCCGAGGCGCTTGAAGGACTGGCGCTGGATGTCGATGAACTTGCGGGCGTAGGCTTCGGAGCGCGTGCGGACTTCCGCAGGGGCGAGGTCCTTGGCTTCCTTGACGACTTTGAACTCGATGGGCAGGCCGTGGCAGTCCCAGCCGGGGATGTAGGGGGCGTGGAAGCCGGCCATGGTCTTGGACTTCACGATGAGATCCTTGAGCACTTTGTTCAGCGCGGTGCCCATGTGGACATCGCCATTGGCAAAGGGCGGGCCGTCATGCAGGACGAACTTCGGGCGTCCGGCGGCCTGCTTCATGATGCGCTGGTAGAGGCCGCCTGCTTCCCATTTGGCCAGGCGCTGGGGCTCGCGTGTGACGAGGTCCGCCTTCATGGGGAAGTCGGTCTTCGGCAGGCGGACGGTGTCTTTGTAGTTCTTCTTGGCAGGGGTCTCGGCGCTCATGGGTCTGGGAAAAGGGAGCGCGAGACTACGCAGGCGGTGCCGATGGGCAATAGCTGATAGGCGGCGGGAATGCGTCCTGCGTTGACGCTAACGCCGGGCCGCCGCATCATCGCGGCGTGTCCTCCCCTGCCCAAGCCATGCAAACTCTCGCCACCGAACTGGCGCGGCTGGCGGCATCGGGCGGGAGCGAGGGGGAGATTTTTCAAAGGGTGCTGGCCCGGCTGATCGCGGCCACGGAGGCGCTCGGCGGGGCCGTGTGGCTGGTGGCGCGGCGCGAGGGGCAGGACATCGCGCTGAAGCAGGGCGCAGCGGTGAGTCTGGAGGAGGCCGCCGGTGCTGCGGAGAGCGGGCAGCGACAGCAGGTGCTGCGGGCGGCCAGCGAGGTGATCCTTTCCTCCCAGCCGCTGGTGCTCATGCCTGCGCCTGCAGGACAGGAGGCGGTGACGCCCGGTGTGCTGGTGAATCTGGGCCCGCACGGCATCGTCGGCGTGCCGCTGCGCAGTGGCGATGACCAACTCGGGGCGGTGCAGCTCTGGTTTCCCGCTCAGAGTGATCCGAAAAAGCTGGCCGATCTGGCGCTGAAAGTTCAGGCGCTGATGGCTGATCTGGGGCCGCGTCTGCGCTCCCGCCAAATGCGCGAACTCGGCGCTCAGAGCCGCAGGCAGCAGCAGCTTTTGCAAATGGCGCTGGATGTGACGGGCCAGCTCGATGCGACCCAGGGCGCGCGACTCGCCGCCGCTCATGCCCGCGAGTTGCTGGGGATCAATCGCATCAGCTTCCTCATCCGCGAAGGCGACCGCTGGCGCGTGCTCGGCGTGTCCGGTCAGGCGCAGGTGGACACGAGGTCTGAGCCGGTGACGCGCATGATCAAGCTGGCTGCCGCCGAGGCAAAAGATCAGCCTTGGGTGATCGTGCGGGGTGAATCGCCAGCAGCAGACTGGTACTTTGCCGAGACGCAGATGCAGTCCGCCGTGCTCATGCCGCTGCGCGATGGCGCGGAGGGTCGCGTGCTCGGCACGATGCTGGGCGAAAGCGTGGAGGCGGCCACTTTTGGTTCGGCGGGTACACCGGGAGATCCACGGCCGCCAGTGCTCGCGCTGGCGCAGTGGCTGGCGGATCTGGCGGGCCGGTCCATCCGAGCCGCGCTGGTGTATCAGGCGCTTCCGCTCGGGCCGACTTTGGCGAAGCTGGGGCATTGGCGCACGGAGGCGACGGCCACCCAGAAGCGTCGCTGGCTGGTGTGGAGCCTCGGTTTTGCCGCGCTGCTGCTGCTGGGTCTGCTCTGGCCGCTGAAGGTGAAGGTGGAGGGCGACTGCACTTTGCTGCCACGTCAGCGCGCGCTGATCACCACCGAGTCCGCCGGGCGAGTCGAGGAAGTGCTGGTGCGGGAAGGCGTGACCGTGAAGAAGGATCAGATCATCGCCAAACTCGACACCAAGCGGCTGCAATCCGAGCTGGAAGGCACCACGCAGGCGCGCAAGCGGCTGGAGGCCGAGGCCGAGCGGCAACGCGGCCAGGGCAAGGAAGCGCTGGCACGAATCGCCACCCTGGAGGCGCAAGCCACCGCCGAGACTGAGAAACGACTGCGGCTGGAGATCGACCTCTCCGCACTGCGTGCGCCGATGGACGGCGTGGTGATGACAAAGGACGTGCATTTGCGCACCGGGATGTTTTTGCAGGCCGGAGAGACGCTGGCGGAGATCGCCACTGCGGATGCCTGGGATCTGCGATTGGAAATCGCCGAGGCGGACATCGCCGAGATCGAAGATGCGCTGGACGAGCAGGCTCCACGCGAGGTGCGCTACCTGCTCTACACGCAGAGCGCGCGCGAACTCACCGCCAAGCTTGAGAGCAAAGCCCAGATCAGCCCCGCGCTGCATCCGGGGAAGGACGGCGGCGTTTTCAGCATCACCCTGGCGAAAGTGGAGCTGCCCGCCGAGCTACGCCCGCTCATGCGTCCCGGATTGACCGGACGCGCGAAGATCGAACTCGATACCCGCGCCAGCGGCCGCGTCCTGCTGCGGAAGTTCACCCGCTGGCTGCGGATGCGCTGGTGGCTGTGAAATCTTGCCAGACGCGGCATCCGCGCTTCTTTGGAAACCATGACGATCACTCTCAACGGCACGAAGCGCGAATTCCCCGGCACGATGACCCTGCCCGACCTGCTGGCAGCCGTGGACCTGGCGGGCAAGCCAGTCGTCGTGGAACACAATCAAACGGCGCTGCTGCCGCGCGAAATCGCGACGACGGTGGTGAATGACGGCGACGTGATCGAGATCGTGCAAATCACTGCCGGAGGCTGATGCCATGGTGAAAAATGTGATCATCCTCCTGCTCGCAGCAGCGCTGACGGCGGTGCTGTGGGTGGAAAATCGTCCGGTGCCACCGCCGCCTGCCACACCGGCACCGCATCCGGTGAAGGCTTTGCTGGAGCAGGCTGCCGTAAATCCCGAACTCGCCGGTGCGGCCATCGGCTTTTGCCTGCTCGATCCGCAAGGGCGGGTGATCGTGGATCATCAGGCGCACACGGCTTTCATCCCGGCCTCGAGTTTGAAGACGGTAACCACGGCGACGGCGCTGGAGAAATGGGGGCCGGATTTCCGGCTGGAGACGCGCGTCATGGCCTCCGCGCCGATGCAGGAAGGCGTGATCGCGGGCGATGTGGTGATCGTCGGCGGGGCTGACCCGATGCTTTCCCTGACGGATGTGGAGAGCTGGGCCGCCACGCTGAAGGAGCGCGGGCTGAAGCGCATCTCTGGCCGCATCCTCGGCGACGGGCGGCTCTTCAAAGGCAGCATCTACGACGACTTCTGGAACTGGGGTGACATCGGCAATGGCTTCGGCAGTGCCGTCAGTGGGCTGAATCTGGAGCACAACCGCTACGCCGCCGTTTTTCGCGCAGCCGAGCAGGTCGGAGATCCGGCGGAGTTCCTGGGCGCGCGGCCACCGGTGCCGGGCATCACTTGGAAAAACGAGACGATCACCGGCCCGGCGGCCTCGGGAGACGGCGTGATGATCCACGGCGGGGAAGCGACGGGCGTGGTGCATTTCCGAGGCACCGTGCCGCTCGGGCAGCCGGAGTTTCAGGTGCTGGGAGCGGTGCCAAATCCCGAGCTTTTTGCCGCCACCGCCCTGCGCGAGCTGCTGCGGAGCGAGGGGATCGAGGTCGTGGGCGAGGCCGCTCCCGTGGGAGACGCCAAGGCAGGCGACGTGGAGCTGATCAAGCATGTGTCGCCAAGCTTGAAGGAGATCGTCACGAGTATCCACGCCACCTCGGACAATCACGAAACCGAATGCCTCTTCCGCCTGCTCGGACTGCGTGAAAACAAGCCCGCCGATGTCGTGATCCGCGAGCATTGGAAGGCGCGCGGGCTCGAGTTCACGGGCTTGCGCATGGAGGACGGCTGCGGGCTGGCACGGGCGGATTTCATCACGCCGCATGATTTGGCGAAGCTGCAATTTCTGACCGGATCGGGGCCGCAGGGCGTCGTTTATAAGGAATCCCTGCTGAGCAAAGACAGCCTGCGCTGGAAGGGCGGCGCGATGTCCAGCGTGCGCTCCACGACGGGGTTCCTCACGACGAAAAAGGGCGAGCAGCTCTGCTTCGCCTACCTCGTGAACCATTACGCGGACAGCGCGCCCGTGAATGCCTTACGGGAAGCTTTGCTCGCGGCGATTTTAGCATTGCATTGAGCGGCGAAAATTGGTGGAGTGTCTGACGCCTGCCCCCCATGACTTCTCGATTCGCACCTTCGCGCCCTGTGGGGCTATGTATTGGCATTGTGATCACAGCCGCTCTGGCTTGGTGGCTTGCAGGGCCAGACAGGCAGGAAAGTTCTTCTTCGAGTCCGATGAAGACGATCTCGGCGGCGACGAAAGTCGAGCCACTGGCAGCGCCACCGAGTCTCCGTGCACCGGGGGCTCCGCGCTGGGAGGAGATGGAAAAGCTGCCTCCGGTGGCGGTGACGCTGAGTCCGTTTCAGGAGCGTCTGCTGAAGGACGCGGTCATGCAGGAGCGGCGGGAGATCGAGTCGCGGGCAGGTGAACCCGCACGCGAAATGCGGCTGTGGCGCACGAGCTTTAAATATCCGCTGGTGCGCGAGGAAGTCTGGCTGCGTGCCGATGACCAGGGCCGACGGCTGCCCGTGCGGCGGGAGTTTTCCGTGGCGGATCACGCGATGGTGCAGTTCCCCGCAGAGGCGACGAAAGCGCAGATCGAGGCTTGGACAAAACGGCATGGATTTCATGTGCGGCAGGCTTTGAAGACAGCCCCGGTTTATCTCATCGCAGCAGAAAAGGGCACGCTGAGCACGGCGGACGCGATCATGGGGGCCTACCGGCAGGCTTTCCCGCAGGCGGCGACGCAGAAAGGCACGGCGGAGCGGGATTACCTCGTTTTCCCGACGCTCTTCCCCACGGACACGAGCTTTGCCCAGCTTTGGGGTTTGCATAACACGGGTCAAACCGGCGGCATCGCCGATGCGGACATCGACGCGCCGGAGGCCTGGGACATCACGACGGGCTCGCGTGAGGTGCTGGTGGGCGTGATCGACACGGGCGTGGATCGCTCGCACCCGGATCTGCTGGCGAATATGTGGACGAATCCGCACGAGATCCCAGGGAACAGCATCGATGACGACGGCAACGGCTTCGTCGATGACACGAACGGGTGGGACTTTTTCGCCAATGACAACAACCCCACGGACGAGGAAGGCCACGGCACGCACTGCGCGGGGACGATCGGCGGCGTGGGCAACAACGTGACCGGGGTGACGGGCGTGTGCTGGCAGGTGTCCATCGTCGGGCTGCGCTTCCTCGGGCCGAGCGGCGGCAGCACGTCGGACGCCATCGAGGCGGTGAACTACTCCCGCGATCTCGGCGTGGATCTGACCTCAAACTCGTGGGGCGGCGGCGGTTTCAGCAGCCTGCTGCAAACCGCCATCGCCAGTGCCGGCGCGGCGGAGCAGCTCTTCATCGCAGCGGCGGGGAATGATGGCTCGAACACGGATCTCTCACCGCAGTATCCGGCGGGCTACGCCCTGAACACGATCGTGTCCGTGGCATCGAGCACGAGTTCGGACACGCGGTCGAGCTTCTCGAACTATGGTGCGACGACGGTGGATCTGGCAGCGCCGGGTTCGTCGATTTACAGCACGGTGCCGGGCTCTTCGTACGCGACTTACAGCGGCACTTCGATGGCCACGCCGCATGTCTCCGGCGCGGTGGCTTTGCTAAAAAGCATCGCCCCGCTGATGACGGCGGCCGAGATCAAAACGCGGCTGCTGGACACGGTCGATCCCGTGACGGCCTTTGCGACGAACACGGTGGCGGGTGGACGCATGAATGTGGCGCATCTCATCGAAGAATCCGCCGGACCGAGGCCGGTGATCACGGTGACGACCATCACGGAAGAGGGCGGCAATGGCGATGGCATCAGCAATCCGGGCGAGTCCCTGGCGCTGCGCTTCACGGTGCTGAATCGTGGCAACGAGCCCGCGCAGAATGTGGTCGCCACCCTGAGCACGCTGGCGAGCCCATCCAGTTTTACGATCACGCAGAGCCAGGTGAATGTTGGGACGCTGACGACGGGCCAGTCCGTGCAGTCAGCCACGCCATTTCGCATCAGCTCGCAGTCGAATCTCGCCACGCCCCTGGCGGAGGAATTCCTCATCACGCTGCGGCATGGCTCGCCGGCGCAGACGAGCGAGCATCGTGTGAGCGTGTATCTGCACACCTCCGCGCGGCTGGAGGGAAAAGTCGCCGATGCTGGAGATGGAGAGCCCATCGCCGGAGCGACGGTGCAGGTCTCCGGTTCGAGCAGCTTCACCGCCACGAGCGGCACGGATGGCCGCTATGCGTTGATCGTAACGGATGGCGTGTATGAGGTGCGGGCTTCGGCGAGTGGCTATGTCACCTCCGCACCTGCCCAGCTCAGCACGCCGCCTGGACGCAGCGGGCTGGACTTCTCCCTCGGCGTGCCGCAGCTCGGACTCACGCCGGTGGAGCTGACGGAGACGGTGTACTCGGGCCGCACGGTGACACGGACGGTGGAGATGCGGAATCGTGGCACAGCGCCATTGGAGTGGTCACTGGAGCTGGTGAATGGACAGCTCATGGGTTCGGCCTGGAAGCCGATGACCACACTGCCAGCCGTGGAAGTGCCGACGCACCAAATGTCTCCCGACACGGGCATGGCAGCGGATTTTAAAAGCCAGGATCTCGTGACACTGCCCGCCGTGGAAACACCGATGGGTGCTCTCACCGGCATGACGGTAGGAGCGGTGAGCACGG
>NZ_JBILYB010000181.1:0-10460 GCF_044378005.1 Prosthecobacter sp. | reverse complement strand
CGCACACGACCGCGTGCGTCCCGTTTCAAAATCGTGATTTGGTTGTCCATAACGTGGGACATCCCTGACTCCCCACGCGCCCCGTTCCAACCGCGTTCCTATGGGCGTTACGGTGACGCTTACGGTCCATGCGCCGCACCAGCGCCTGCGGTGAGCTGATCTGGAGTTCGAGTTTGGGCTGGTCTGGGTCACTCATACGCGAGTTTTTGTTTATGGCGTACCGCGCCTATCTGGATGGAACTAGAGCCGCGTAGAGAGAGAGATTCAACTCCTCAACGAGTTTAGCGGGTGGCATCATGGGCAGCTTGAAGAATTGAAAGGGCATGACTGTGAAAAATGATTTTGTCGCTGCGCGAGGATTGCCCTGCGTTCGCCGGTCGGTCGTGCCTCCCGCTCTCTACGGGCAGCGACGCTTCGCGTCTAGGCTGGAACTGAGGCGACCCGGAAACCGATGCCGCTGCGGCGATCGTCCGGGTCACCCCAGAGGCGAAAGCCTGCCGTGCAGTAGGCGGCGCCACTGATCCACGAGCCGCCGCGAAACACGCGGTTGTCCTCACACCACTCCCAGACATTGCCGTGCATGTCGTAGAGGCCCCAGGCGTTGGGCGGGTAACTGCCAACTACGGTGGTCCGCTCCAAATAGGCGCCCTTGATCTCGGTGCCGTAGGGCCTGGTTCCATCACAGTTCGCTGCTGTGCCATTGAGCGAACTGCCAAAGTGGAACGGCGTGGTGGTCCCCGCACGGCAGGCATATTCCCAGTGCGCCTCGGTGGGCAGGGCATAGCGGTAGCCACTGGGCAGACTTTCCTGTGCATTGAGTTTGTCGCAGAACTCCACAGCATCGTTCCAGCTCACATTTTCAACCGGCAGATCCTTGCTACCTTTGAAGTGGCTCGGGTTGTTGCCCATCAGCGCCTGCCACTGCCCTTGAGTCACGGGTGTCCCAGCCATCCAGAATCCTTTGCTGATCTGTATCTGGACTTGGGGTTCATCCTTCTCCGGACTGCCCATAAGGAACTCCCCCGGAGGGCACCAGAGCATCTTCATGCCGAGGCTGTTGGTGATGCTGGCAGGCACCAGGGCGTGTGCGGCACCCGCCTCGGCTATCAAACGTTTCACCAGTTCCAACTGTTTGTCCATGCGCCGCACCAGCGCCTGCGGCGAGCTGATCTGGAGTTCAAGTTTGGGCTGGTTTGGTTCACTCATGGCTCTGATCCCTCAACGGCATCAGCCAGTCGTTCGATTTCTTGGTCGAGCTTCTCGGCCTGGGTTTGGAAGTAGGCATCCCAGTCGGGGTGCTGCGACATGACGCGGCAGGCGGCGGACTGCTGCACCGCCGCCAGCTCAGCGCGAGCTTTTTCCAACGCGGCACGCACGGCCTTAACGCGGGCCTGGAGGCTGGCCTTTTGATCTGCCGCCGTGGCCTTGTCCGACGCGGTGAAGATGCCTGCCTCTGCCTGCGTGCCGATCTGCTGCACCCGCGCCAAGTCCCCTTTCTCATAAGCCTCGCTCAAGTCACGAAACATGGCTGCAGCGGCGGCTTGGTGCTCTGGCGGCACAACATCTGGGTGGCACTTCTTTGAAGCCTTGCGGAACAGGCGCTTCAACTCCTGTTGTTCGTCTTCGGACAGCTCCCATTTGGTGCGGGCGTCCTCTTGATCGCGCGTAGCGCTTTCCTGTTGGAAGTTATCGTAGTCTTGCTTAGCCTGCTCGAAGTCCGCGGTTTTCGCTGGGTTTTCAGCGGCTTCGCGCTCGCGGAGTTGCACACGCAGTCGCAATAACCTCGCCAATCGGGCGCCTAGGGCCTGATGATGCGCCGCATGAAAACGGGCGATCTTGTGGGTAAGCTCTGCCTGCTCTGACTCTGCCTCCGCAAGCTCTGAGGATAACCGCTCCAGCTCAGCCTCCAGCAGCGTGATTTCAGAATCAGTCCAACGCACCAGTCTTGGGCCCTCGGTAAGCATGGTGGTAATGATCTTACCCGCATCCGCATAGCGGTGTGTGTCGAAACACTCAATGATCTGCGCAACACTCCCAACCTCTCGATGCGCCTGAAGTCTGACAGCAGCAGATGAGGCCAGTTCAATATCGCCAAGATCAAGCAATGCCTTCAGGGCTTGCAGACGAGAGATGAGCTCCGAAGGAAGTGTCATTAATCGTTGATTGGCGGCGGATTGATAATTGCTTAGATGGCTAGCTAGGACTGAAAATGATGATTACTGTTCTCACTATAGATCTACAAGCTCCGCTCTCCACTCTTTCTGGATCACTTTTACTGACGGAGGCCACTCGAACCATTTGAGTGCGGATTCTTAGATAACAAGAATCGCATGAGGCTAGTGATAAATTAACACCATTCAAATATATCGAAATCAACGTTTTAATAGTGATTGTAAATCACGAATACTAAAGTTACCAAGCACGCTCAACGCATTCTTGGTCACCCTCGGCGAGAGCTCAGATCGGTTACCTGGCAAGATCATCGTGGGGGCGCCCGGCTTCTTTAGTTTAAGATGTGATCCCTTGCCTCCATCTTTTACAAGGTACCCTGCTTTCATATAGAGATCAATCATATCACTAGTGGAACAGGTCCTGACCGGAGCGACGGGTTTGATCGGCAATCGTGACTTAGTTCCAGCAGGAATCACAGTCCAAATGTTGGAGTTCACTGTGAAGAAGCTCTGCAACATGCGTGGCGCCATGGCCCATTCCTCGATTGGCTGCGCCGGGGTGAGGCTGATTTCCTTCACTTGCGCTTGAAGAACTTTTTCGCCCTCATCGAACTCTGGCTTCGTCAGGTAATTGCTGGCCATTCGGTAGCCAGGAGGATCAAGGGGATACTGCCACTTCAAGTAAGCCCTAGTCGCCTTGACAACGTCAGATGTAATCCAAGATGCGTAAGGTTGAGTATCCAGCCGTTTGTAACAGTCAGCATTGGCCAACGCTTCTTCAAGTTGGTCATCCGTGCCTTTCGTTCCAGCGTAGATCAACTTATGATATGGAAGAAATGCGGACTTCCTTTGAATGACGTGCAGTCGGAACCCAAAGCACTCCACTTTGTGGTGGTATTGCTCATGAAGAAAATACAAATATGTGGCTGCTCGATAGAGGGCTTTAAGCAAATCCTCAGAAACTTCCGACCCTTTAACAAACCGAGCGATCATGAGCGCCGTGCGTTTCACACAATCTTCTCGGATGAAGATACCCCAGTCATGACCAAAGAAATGAATTGGTTGATACCAAGCGTTTATATCCCAGTTCGTCTCTAGATTGGTTTTCTCCTGCGGCTCAATACCTAGGACATTAGTCAGCTCTGTGAGCTCCTGCTGCAAATTGGGCAAGTCCCATCTGTTGCTGTTTACAAAGTCCTTATTGGCTGATGCCTTGCGACCAGTAGGCGGAAAAAGCTGATCCCAATCGATTTGATGAACATCCTGCTCATGGTCGAACGTGGGCCAAGTAGATTCTCCGAGTTCGAGAGCGTGGTTCTTGATCAAATAATCAACGGCTTGGTCAATAGTCGGCATGGGATTTTGAATATGTCGATTTAATGATCTCTATTAGAGTAAAGATATCTAATGCGAATCAGAGCGCGTGCTAATGCCCTGTCAATCAAGTAAGGCGGGCTTGGAGTGCACGGAGAGAAGAAAATGCATAATATGAGCAAAACAAAGAAGATGCCATAGAGTATTGGCATTCTTTATATTCAAGCGGAACGCCCACTGCATTTTAGTCTTTTAGCCCTGCAAAATGGTGATCAAAACGGTGCGACAACGGAAGCCACGGTGACGAGGCAAGGATCCATGAACGATCCCCTTTGCAAGTATCACACCTTCCTCTTCATCAACGGTGCCCGCGTTGGCGACAACACCACGTTCGCCGACTGGTATGCGGATGACGCCGCTGCCATCAGCGATGCCCGCAGTTATTTCACTGCCGAAGGCTACCACGTCGAATCCATCACGGCCAGCCATGGCGAAGTGAGGGCAGCGAACCACTTCCTACCCGCCCTGCAGGGCAAGATTCTCACCGTGCATCTCACCACTCAACCCTAAACCGCTACCACCATGCCTACAAGAACCGACCCTGAAATCGAACTGCCACCCGATGCCGCCACCGCCGATGATCATCGCAACCCGCGCCGCCGCAGGAGGGATCGCGATGCTGAGGAACCCACACCCGATGTGGGAATGCTCGTGCAAGCTGAGCCGCGCCACGACCTCGACAAGCTGATCCTGCATGCGGAAGTGAAGACGGACATCCTGGCCGGTCTGCGGGCGTTGGAGATCCGAGCCGACCTCGACCGCATCTGGAACCTGAGCAGCATCCAGCCGCAGCAGGGCCGCTGCATCCTCAACTTCTACGGTCAACCGGGCACCGGCAAGACACGCGCAGCCCTGGGCATTGCGCTACGGCTGGGCAAGCCGCTCTATCAGGTGGACTACAGCGCGGTGATCTCGAAATACCTCGGTGACACCGCCAAGCACATCAAAGCCGCGTTCCAAGCCGCGCGTGAGCACGGCGCCATCCTGTTCTTCGACGAGGCGGACAGCCTGCTTTCCAAGCGCGTATCCACCGGCGAATCCTGCTCAACCTCCATCAACCAGAACCGCAACTGCCTGATGCAGGAATTGGATCGGTTCGATGGCGTGGTGATCGTCACGACGAACTTGTTCGAGAACTACGACCCCGCGCTGCTGCGCCGCATCCAGCGCCACATCAAATTCCGGATGCCATGTGCCTCCATGCGCCGGGAGTTGTTCGCCCTCCATCTACCCAACCCAGATCGGGTGGAGGCTGATTACGCGGTTCTCGCGGAGCTATCCAAGGGTCTCAGCGGCGGGGACATACTGAATGTGTGTGTGAATGCGATTCATGTGGGGAGCACGGATGCGGATCCGGCGAAGTGGGAGATCACGCAGGGGATGCTGGAGAAGGAAATCGCCAAGGTGAAGAAGGCGAAGGCGGAGCACTCAGGGGAGAAGGGGAGGAACCGGAGGATGATTGGGTTTTGTGAAAGGTGATGTGAGCTCGTTTGCAGTCTCTTTCATCACGACGACTCGCGGATGCGCTCGGCGTAGTCATAGACGTCGTGGTTGTCCGGCGCGGTGGGCATGGTGGTTCATCCAACGAACTGACTGCGCTTTTTCTGTGATGCGTGAGCCTACGCCACGATCTCCTTTAGCACTCCCGTGCTGTCGCCGTGGCGCTCGGCGTTGATGCCGATGCCGTGGAGCATGGTGAGCCACGCGTTGCACAGCGGCGTGTCTTTGGGCGCGACGATGTTCTGGCCGAGTTTCAGGCCGGCACCGCGACCCGTGATGATGGTGGGGCAGTTCGAGAGTTCGTGGCCCGTGCGGATGTTGCTCCCGTAGGCGAGGGTGATGTTGTCGAAGAGCGTGCTGCCGTCGGATTCCTTCGTGGCTTTGAGTTTGTCGAGGAAGCCGGCAAGGAGTTCGCTTTGCGCGATGTCGCGGCGCTGGGATGCATCGAGTTTTTCACCGAGCGTGGTGTGGTAGTGGCTCATGTCGTGGATGAAGACTTTGATGCCGAGGCTGGTGAGCAGACTCGCGACGGGTTGGCGATAGGTGAGCACGCGGGTGCTGTCGGTCTGCATGGCGGCGATCATGATGTCATACATGAGCGCGATCTCGCTGCGTCCGGCGAGGCCGGGCTTGGGCTCGGGGAGCGGGGCCTTGGGCTGCGGGACGCCGATCCATTGCTCGTCTTTGCCCAGGCGCGTCTCGATGTCGCGGATGGACTGGAAGTATTCGTCGAGCTTGGCGGTGTCAGTTTTGCCGAGGCCGCGCTGGAGTGACCTGGCGCTGTCGAGCATGGCATCCAGCACGCTGCGCTTTTGCGCGAGCATGGCTTTCTGCTGCGCGATGGGAGTGGTGTCTTTGGCAAAGAGACGATGATACGCGGCGATGGGGCCTTTGAGTCCGGCGATGGGTTTGCCGCTGACGTCCCACGCCATCGAGAGACCGGGACCGTGACCGGACATCTCGGCTCTTTCGCTGTCGTCGAGCTGCAGCGAGGCAAAGCGGGTCTCCAGTCCGAGCTTGGCGGCGGCCACTTGATCGGCGCTGATGCTATTGCTGAAGCTTTGCCCCGGCTGCGCGTAACGGTTCGCGCCGGTCAGCCACATGGTGCTGCCCCAATGGCCTTCGTTGCTGTATTTGTTCCAAAGTCCCTGCACGACACTGAAGTCCTTCTGGTGCCGCGCGAGCGGCGCGAGGCCGACGGGCAAGGTGTAGTCAGTGCCAGGCGTTTTGATGTCTGGATACCAAGTGTTCTCCGTGACGCCGTAGCCGAAGCTGAGGAAGATCATGCGCTTCGGCGGTGTAGCAGGAGCCGCCGCGGAGGCGAAGCGGCGGAAGCCGAGCGACTCGAGCACGGGCAGTGCGATGAGAGCGGTGCTGGATTGGAGAAAGTGACGTCGGTTTTTCATGGTGCTATTAGGTGCAATATTTATTTGGTGCGAAATTCTTTGCTTTCGACCAAGGCGCGGACAAACGCCCGCGCCCCGGTCTTTTCCTTCTTCGCGGCGGCGAGCATCTCGGCGATGAGCGGCTCGTCGCGGAAGCCGACCGGTCTGCCGAGCGCATACTCGATGAGCGCTTCACTGAAGCCTTTGGCGAAGTTGTCGGACTTGCTAGCGATGATGTCGCGCAGCTCGAAGTAGTCCTTGAAGGCGGGGCCTTTGTGAAGTTGCGCGGTGGATTCGATGGTCCAGGTTTTCTTGGCGTTTGACACAGGTTTACCGGCATTGTCCATGACTTGATACGTGTCCTGCGTGCGCCATCCGCCGGCGGCGTCGAAGTTCTCCAGACCAAAGCCGATGGGGTCGATCTTGCGATGGCAGCTCGCGCACTGCGCGTCCTCCTGATGCGCTTGCAGGCGCTCCTTGGTGGTGAGCACTTTGCCGGCCAGGCGGGTGATTTGCGGGACATTCGCGGGCGCGGGGGGCGGCGGATCGTGGAGGAGTTTGCGCAGCACCCACGCGCCGCGTTCGACCGGGCTGGTGCGCTCGCCGTTGCCGCCCATCGCCATCACGGCGGCCATGCCGAGCAGCCCGCCTCGCGGCGAGTCTTTCGGCAGGCTGACTTTTTCAAACGCATCCCCCGTGACGCCTTCGATGCCGTAGTAGTGCGCCATGACGCTGTTGATGACGGCGTAGTCGGACTTCAACAAATCGCGCAACGGCGCGTCGTGCCGAAGGAGATGCTCGAAAGTGGCATACACTTCGTTGCGCGAGGCGAGCTTCGTGCTCGCGTCGAATCGCGGGAACAGCGTGCGGTTGAACTCGAAGAAATCGAGCCGGTCGAGCCCCAGCCATTGATGCACAAAGGGCCGCGTGAAGTCTTTCGAGCGCGGGTCATCGAGCAGGCGATTCGTCTGTGCTGCGAGCACCACGGGCTTGATTAAATCACTGGTTTTCGCGAGTCCGCGCAGCTCCGCATCCGGTGGTGCGCCCCAGAGGAAATACGAGAGCCGCGTGGCGAGTTCTTCGCCCGTCAGCGCCCGGCGTTTTTCATCTGCGGACGGCTCGGCGAGATAGAGGAACTGCGGCGCGGCCAGCACGACGGAAAGCACGCTCTTCAGCGCTGCGCTGTGCTTGTCACCGGCCTTGGTGCTCACCTCATAGAGTGCGAGCAGGCGGTCCACGAAACTCACCTGCGGTGCGCTGCCTCGAAAGGCCTCGGTGCAAAAGCGCTCAAGCGCCGCGCGCAACTCGGCGGGTGGCGGCGTGGCCTGATCATCGAGCGGAATGCCCAGCGCCGCGATGGCCCGCGCCTTGCCAGCGCGTGAGTTTGGAAGGCGCACGAGTTCCATCCAATCCACCCACAGCGAGAGTTCCGGGCCGATGCCGTTTTTCGCTTTGGCAGCGCCAAACTTCGCCCGTGTCTGCGTGAAGTGATCGAGAGTGCCTTTCTCGCGGATGAAGAGGGTGCGGTTCGCGCGCTCGGCATGCTGGCGTGTGAGCGTGAGCGGAATCTCGATGATCTGCGGGGCCTCCATCGTGCCGGTGATGTGGTGCGTGCTCAACACCTGGCCATTGCGCGGGTCGATGCCAAACTCGATGAACCTCCGCTCCGCCGGTGCCTTCTCCACCGCCGCAATGCGCAGGCGCACGACGTAATCGCCCACCAGTGACTTCCAGGCGAAAGGCAGGAAAAGGGTGAGGTTGTCGTTGGGCAGTTCAAGGCCGCCCGCGATGGTCAGGTAGGCCCCCTTGTCGAGATTCGGCTGCTTCAGGTAATACTCGTGATAGGGCCGCATGTAGCCCGACCCTGCCTTTGCTTCATAGCCGAGGGCGCGGTTCGCCTTGTCAGCGTTGTTCTCAACGGTCTTAAAGCCAAAGTCCTCCGGCGCGGGCGCGCCTTGGAGCTTCGCCCACGAGCGGCGGAAGATGTCATCGGTCTTTGATTCCTTGCTGAGTGAGGCGACGACAGCGGCATTCTCCGGCTTGGTCGACGCCTCTTCCACCGCCTGCGCCCACTTCTTCGCACGCTCCAGCGCATCGAGATTCTCGGCGTATTTCTGCTGGATGACCTTTAGCGAATCCTCCGCCTCATAGTGCAGCTTCTGCTCCACGCCCGCCGCCGCCTGCCATTCAAAGGCCTCGTCCAGCGCGTCGCGCCCGAGTGCCTGATACTGCTCCACCTGATTGCCCGACATGAAAAGATCCGCCCCCACTGTGTCGAAACCACCATTGCCCGTGTCCGCCGGCAACTCCGCAACATTGATCTCTACGCCCAGCAGCTCGCGCAGCGTGTTCTTGTATTCGCGCCGATTCAGCCGCCGCATGGTGATGACGCCGTTTTGATCACTTAGCGTTCGCCGCGCCGCGACCATGACATTCGATAGATCATCCAGCAGATCCGCCTTCGTCGCATTTGCCGGTTGTTTCTCATCCTCCGGCGGCATCTCGCCCGAGTTCATCGCATTGAGCACCTTCTGCCACTTCTCCGCCGTCTCGATGTCCGTGATGGTGAAAGACAAATCATCAATGCGGAACTTGCCCTTCTGCTTCTCCGCGCCGTGGCAGGAGACGCAATGCTCTTTGAACAAGGCGCGGTGCTTTTCCGGCATGACGACACGCGGCGCTTCCTCGGCGGCAGCGATGGTGAACCACAGAGGCACGAGGGACACAGAAGACAGGAGGATTTGAAAAGGGGATGGCATTTTGGAGATGAAAACGGTTCGCAAACTTCTAATCAGCGGTGAAGCCGTGGCGCTCATCGGAAGGCGGAGATTTTGATGTTGTCCACGAGCACGCCTTTGGCCCCATCGCCGAAGCCGATCTGCGGCGGGCGTTTGGGCTTGCTGGCGAGATTGCATTTGCCGCGTAGCGACTGGCCATTGCTCAGTTGAACGGCCACCTCGCCGTTGCGCACTTCGATCATGAGGCGATACCACTGGCCCGGCGCGAAGGTCGCCACGTGTTTGCCGACGGTGGTGCGCGGGGCGTTGTCGGTGATTTGCCAATAGCCCATTTTGGTTGGGTCTTTGGGGCGGCCAAACTGGATGAAAAACTCGGGGGGCACACCGTGCTCGGTCTTGCCGGGCTTGGTGAATTGGAAGTTGAACTGCTGCCCGTCATCCCAGCGAAAGTCGGCTTCCAAAATGAAGTCGCCGAGCGGCGCCCGCTCTTTGCCATAAATGAAGGCGATGCCTGGATGCGTCACCTCAGGTCGCTTCAGCAAGCGCACGGCACCCTCGGCGATTTCGGAATTCGCCGCAGCGATGACCTCCAGCGGTTTGGCATTCGGCCCATCGAAGGCTTCGGTGAAAACGACGTCGCCGCGCTCGCCGAGCAGCGGTTTGATTTCAGGCAAAGGCTCAGCGGCATGGAGCGCTGGGAAAAGTAGGGAGAGGAAGAATGTGAGAGTAAGCTTCATGGTGTCTGGTGTGTTTCAATATTTCGTGCTCACATCAACTTTCACGCTGAAGTCCGGAGCGACGGTGGCATTGACGCGGTAGTATGACGCGCTTTCGAAATAGCAGTCCGGCGTAGCGGTGAAGTGTTTGCCGCCGGCGTCAAACTCCAGACGCAGGCTCGACTCACCGGAGGGTATGACTCCGACTGTCGCCTTCTCAGCCGGAGCAATGGTGGCGATGGACTCGGAAAAGCCGGAACCGGAAATGATGACGTTTGTCAACGGAGCGGACGAATGATTGCTCACCATCAACTGAGGCTGTCGCGAACAACCCGAGAGGAAAGCGGTGACTGGCACGAGCAGGAGAGCGGCGAGGAGTATAAGGGTGTGTTTCATCGTGAGCTTACTTGGATGTGGCGTTCTTGGCTGGGGCGGGTTTGGCGGGCTTTGGGAACTTCGGTTCGAGTCCGAGCTTTCGGCAGTCGGCATCCACTTCATTGCTCCAGGCCGCGTAGAGCTTCTTCAGTTGCGCGAGCTTTGCGGGCTGTTCGGTGGCAAGATCGTGCTGCTCGCTGA
>NZ_JBILYB010000327.1:0-2641 GCF_044378005.1 Prosthecobacter sp. | reverse complement strand
TGGCCGCGTGTGTCGCACCGTTTTGATCGCCATATTGGCGCTCGAACACCTCCATAAACCCCTGCTGCTTGATATTGATGTCCCACTGTTTGGCGAAGCTGCGCAGCTCCTTCATCCACTGTGACTGCTTTACCTTGACCAAGCCTTCGCGGCTCACCTCTGCCACAACTTGGCAGGCTCCAAGGTAACTGTTCTCATAGGTGAGCGGTGTCCATGTCGTGCCCTGTTCCGCAGGAACTACGAGGAACGTGATCTCGGGATCGCGCATGGCATCGCCATTCTGTTCGCTGTAATGCGCGATGCTGAGTTCATACGCGCCGTTGGGATACGGGCCGCCGATCACCTCGATCACCAGCCGCATGAACGGCGGTTTCTCGAGGCGGAGGTAGCGAGTGCGGACAGCTTCAAAGCCGCCGTGTTGATCAATCATGGTCTGGATATTTTGCATGGTCGTTTGCTATGGGGTTTGGGGTCACCACTCGAAGAGCGGCAGGTCGGAAAAGGTTTCGCCATCGGCGTCGAGACGCGCATAGGCGTAGCCACGGGCCTTGATGGCCAAGAGCACGGCTCGCAGATGCGGGAACGTCGTCATTTCATCGGCATCGAGGTCTTCGATTAGGAACAGATGACCCACGCCATCGAGCAGGTGGGCCAACAGAGGCGGATCATCCGGTGAACGGCACTCCAGCGGACTGAGCCGTAGCAAAGCCTCGGCTTCGCTTGGTGGGATGTGCCGTGTGGACACCACGGGCACATGCATGATCCATGGGCCGGGGCTGTCGTAAAGGATGGGGATTTGTGCGGTGGTGAACAGGCTCATGAAGGTTGGTGGTCGAGATAGGATTCGAGATCGGCGAGCGCGGCTCTCACACAGCCGCCGCTGCCCACCGCGATCTGGTTCGCGGTGATGGATGGCACAGCCCAATGAGCGCTCAGGAACGCCGCCAGTTCCTCCGTGGTCGGTGGTAGCAGCTTGATGGCCTGGAACCGCGTCTGGAACCGCTCCGTCAGCAGATCAAGCTGCAGGTTGCTCGTGCCAAGGAAAGCGCGGCCCGGTGGCAGGCGGTCGAGGTAGGTGAGCAGGAGGTCCTGCGCTTCTCGTGAGCAGCGATCCAGCTCATTGACGATCTTGACCGACCATGAACTGAACAGACTGCCATAGGCAAGCTGCCGCATCCACTCGCGCACGAGGTCCACCGTCACTTCGCGCCCATTGTAGTCCTCAATGGCGAGTGGACTGCCGGCTAGTTGAAGCGCCACCAACTCGACGACGCTGGTCTTGCCCACACCGGGTGGACCATAGAGCAGAAGCTTCATCGTGGCTGAAGGATCACGGGAGAGGCGCTTGGCTTTGCTAGTCTGCGCCATCGCCACACGTTTGGCCTGGCCGATTAAATCCTCCGCTGTGCGCGGACGCCAGTTCATCGGCGAGGCCGGAGCTTGTTTGAGAACACGTTCACGCGGCTTGGATGCCATGATGGACCTCCTTTCCATGAGACGTGGAAAGCGTCGTAATCGCGGAGGCCACCGACCGTGCGCCCTTCTTGTAGAGCGTGACGGCCAGCAGTTGCCCGTCGATCCACACGGCCCAGTAACGCGTGCCATACTTGGTGATGGTGAGCCGGTCACTCATGGGTCCAGCCCTCCCGACGGATGCGTGCTTTCACGGAGTTCACCGACAACTTAAACTGCGCGGCTGCCTGCTTGATGGAACCGCTGCGGCGATACGACCGCTTCACCGCCTTCCAATCCACCAGCGTGCCGTTGGTGGTCACGCTGATGCGTTTGCGTCGTGGCTTCGGCGGCGTGGGCGTTCCAATGATCTGGTCCACAGCAGGCGTGAACGCATCGAACCTCTGCGGCGGTGGCGGCGGATCATCCGGCGTGATGCGGGCTTCGCGCAGGTTGGCGAGTTGTTCTCTGACTGCCTCGCTGGCGATGGGCCGCAGCATCTGCTCCACCGTGGCGGGAGCTTGCCCTCCGTTGAGGCGTTGCAGAGCTTCGATGAGCCGCGCATCCACGATGCTCTGGATCAACTCGATGGGGATTTCCGTGATGGCATACACCACCCCAGTCAGGGAGTTGAGCCCCATCAGGGCTTTCATCTGTTCCCGCGCCTCGCGGGGAGAGTCCGCTTCAACGCGGTCATCGAACAACACTTGGCCAGCTCGGCTGGCGATCAGTTTGAAGAGTTTCATATCAGTTTTGTTTTGGGGTTTGTGTTTTGGGTTAACAGGCAAAGAGGCAGGACTGGCTCAGGGCACGGTGATCGGTGGTCTTGGCGTGGTGACGCCGGGCCTGGGCGGCGCGCAGTCGTGGGACGAAGTGTGTGTTGCTCACCTGCATCCCCCGCCACTCCTCCCAAGCTCCATAGAGCCGCGTCTCCTGCGCATTCATCCACACCCAGCGCCCTGGCAGCTTGTGCAGCGCCTCAGGACCAGTGGTGTGGACCACGAGAGCCGCCGCGCGGGTGTCGCTCATCGGGGAGGTCGGCAGCGGTTCCTTGCGGTGCTGCTCCAGCCGCATCAGGGCGTCCACATACCCGCTCCATGTGCCGTTGTGGAACAGCACGCTCTCGGCCATGCCGCTCAGGCTGACGGAGGATTTAGGGGTGACGGGGAACGGGTGACACAATCGCGCA
>NZ_JBILYB010000326.1:0-2649 GCF_044378005.1 Prosthecobacter sp. | reverse complement strand
GGTTCAGTTGGGTTCAGGTTCGTTGTTCTTGGGTTTGGCCCGGCTATCCGCAGACTGCGTATAGCTCGGGCAAAGGGTTAGAGGTTCGCGTCGGGGTAGCGGCTATCGAACTGCTGGCAGAGCCGCTGCGCGCTCTTGCGGTAGTGGCGGAACTCCGAGTGCAGCTTGCCGAAGAGGCCGAGGGCGACGGGCCGCGCACTGCCGGTCCACCCGAGATAGTCCCAGAGGAAGCGCAGCCCATCGGAGGCGGTGGCGGTGCGCTTGGCTTGGATCTTGTTCTTTCCGAACCCGCCGAGGCATTGGACATCGCAGGCGCGGCGACACAGCCCAAGCACGCTGGCAAGGTGGTGGAGGATTTTTTCGATGTTCACCGTGCCGGCAAAGACGCGGAACTCCACCACTCCGACGAAGCGTCCGTTGCGGTCACGCTTGAACGCCTTTCGAAAATTCACCATGCCGCGCCCGCACTGCTCGGCGCACTCGGCTTTGACCCGCTCCTGCTCGCAGGTGACAATTTTGAGCATGTGCTCGGCGGTCTGCTCATAGAGCGGATGGCTGTAGTGGTTCAGGTGGCGGTCCGTGCCCGTCTGGCCGTAGAGGCTGCGCGCGTGCCAGCGGGCGATGTGGGCAAGCTTGCGGATGAACTCGCTCACCGCTTTCGTGTCGGAAGTGCCGATCACACTTTCAATGCCCACGGTGATGTGGCAGCCGCAGGAGCGATCAACCGTGGCACCGAGGGCATTGAGCCATTCGACGAATCCGATCAGGTGCTCCACGCCGCGCTCACCATGGAGGATTGGGGAAACGAATTCACAGGGCATCTGCCCGGCGTCGCAGCGGATGGAGCCATCGCGTTCAGCTTTCCAATTGTCAGCGTTGAAGGCAGGAGCATTGCTGCGAGCACCAGCCAGCGTGATGCCAGTGGTGACTGGATACCCGGCGTGGTAATTGCCCACTGCCACGTTGCTGGTCTGCGGGAGGCGGGTTTCCAGTTCAATGCCCCACTGGATGAGGGCGGCTTTAGTATCGGCGGGTTTCATGTGGAGGAATGGATGCGGATGATTGAAGTCCATGCGGACTTCCCCTTGGCCTCGTCACCGTGGCCGCGTGTGTCGCACCGTTTTGATCACCATTTTAAAGACCTCCTATGAGAGGTCCCACAGCTCGCGGAACCCGATGAACTTCGGGAACCTGGGCGCTTCCTTCGCGCCGCTGGGCTGGTGCTTGAACTTCAACATTCGGCCTAACAAGGCTTCACGCTGCTGCCACAGGGTGACGCGGTCCACCCCACCGACGACGTGGTTGTAGCCCAGCCGAAACTCGATGCCCGTCTCCACGTGTTTAACGATGAATCCGCCGAGTTCGCCGCGCCCAACCATGCCGGACTGCGCCATGCTGCGTTTGGTGCGGCCAAACGCGTCCTTCTCAACCGCGTTGTGATTGCTCATGCCCTCGTAAGTATCGAGCACCACGGCCTCCGCGTCCTCGAAGCGCTTGATCTTGAGCAGGTAACCCTCGCGCTCCGTGGACCGGCCGCATTTGTAGGGCGAGCCCGGCGTGCGGATCATGACGCCTTCGTAGCCCTCGCTCACGCAGCGCCCCTCATAGGCCATCAAATCATCGAGTGAATGGATCTGCTCAGGCAGCACCTTATCGACGCGCTCGTAATCGGGCAGCCGCGCCAGTTCCTTCATCCGGCAGGCATAAGGAACGTCGATGCCATCGCTCACATAGTCGAAGACAGCGAAGGTGAAGTCAGGCTCACCACTCTCGCGGCCCACATGCCCGGCGGTTTCGTTGAAGGTGGTGCCTTTCACGATCAACTCGCCATCCAACCCATCAGGCAGGTTGGCTTCGATCCACTCGCGAATGAAGCGATTGGACACGGGCTTGAAGCTGCGCGTCAGGGCGCGACCATTGAGCTTGAGGCAGCGGATGCCGTCAAGCTTGGGCGTGGCCAGCAGCGGGAAGCTGAGGGCATGGAGACGCTCGCACTTGTCGGCGAGCATGGGCTTGGTGATGGGCGATGAGGCGGTGGTGTTCATGGTCATGGAGGGTGGCTTGTTGACCAGCGCTGGGCTGGGTTCCCTCCGGCCTCGTCACCATGGCCTTGTGTGTCGCACCGATTTGATCACCATGTGGCAGAGACGCAGAACACCGTTGTCCATCCATGATTGGCACCATTTGAGCGGCTCTCAGTTCCAACCAACAACACCCCACACCAGCATGACCTTGTGAAGGCGCGTGGGATGCGTTTTACAGGATCAGAGGCTCCGCAAGGTATGAGAGTATGCCGACCCCCGACATGCACTTGTTGCGACCATCAACGCGTGTTGTTGCGACCATCAGGTCAGCCTTCAATCAAGTGATCAAACAACCCTGGCTGCAATGGCTCCAACGCCGCCTGCTCCGCTTTGAAGAAGTCTGCCTTCGTCTTTCCGCGCTTCTTGCCCTCGCGTGTGTGGCAATCATACGCATACTCAGGGATGGCTACATACTCACCGCTGCTGCGCAGTTCTTGGGCGAGCGTGTCAGGATCAAGTCCTGCGCTTTGATCATAGACGTAATTTTGCAGGTGATCGGGATCACGGCTTTTCTTCGATAAGCACAGCAGAATGACCGCCTTGCTGATGAAGATGCGGCCCTTGG
>NZ_JBILYB010000198.1:0-8310 GCF_044378005.1 Prosthecobacter sp. | reverse complement strand
CGAGCGTAGCGCGTGGCTTCTTCGATGAGGTCAGGGAGAGTCATCACGGAGTGAGATTGGCAAAAAGATCGCCTGTGTCGTCACGGTCGGGATTGTCAGGCAAAGGTTGTTCGTGCAGCACCTCGTCCCTTTTCATATCAATCTGGAGAAGCTGTGCATCATGCACAAACCGAACCTCCATAAACACGCCAACGGCTGCGGTTTCACGGTTAGTCCATGTTTTGAGGGCAGACTTCGCCGCATCGTTGACGCTCTTGAATGTTTGCGAATCATCACCTGCGAATTGGCAGACGCAGCTATGTAGTTGCTCGTTGATTGGGTCGATGTACAAATCGCTCTGTAATACAATGGGAAGTAGTTCTTTGTTTTTCGGTCGATTGGTGATTTTGGGGTTCTCTCGCATGCAGCGCCCGTGGAGTTCGGTTTCGTCACGGACAGGCATGATAGGTAGGTAGAGAATGCTGCCCTTGGGGAACAACAACTTGGGGGCTGCAGACTGGTCTGATTCCACTAATGCGTGTTCAGGCAACACAATCTGAAGTACCTGCCCCTTGGCTATCATCCTGTTCGTCGGAAGCCCAGATGTCTCCCATTTTTTCCCGTTCCAAGTCAGAGTGAGATTGTGCATGCTGGATTCGCTCATAGTAATCAAACAAGGGGGGCAAGGAGTGTAAGTCCAGTCTTATGCAAAGGTGCTTAATTGAATGAAGTGCCCAGATTGTGACATCTCCTCGAACTTGGCTCGGAGCTGCAATGCCACACCGTCGTTCACGCACCGGATGCCGACCTCGATATTCCGGACCATGGCGTCATCGGTCAGGTTGGCACTGGACACGAGCACTTCACGGTTGTCGATGACGAGACACTTGGCGTGGAGCTTGCCGGGCTTTCCTTTGGGGTTCTTTGGGCGCTTGGCGATTGGCCAAAACCACACATAGCCAGACTCGATGAACGATTTTGGGAAGGCTTTCCATGCATCGTGTGAGAGTTGGCCAGCGCTGTCGTCGGCAGACTCCACGATGATCTTCAGTTCTATCCCTTTGAGTGCAGCAGCCTGTAGAGCTTCCATGATGGCGGTCGCCTTGAAGGCTGCAAACGTGACGAGAAGGATGGAGGTCTTGGCCCGGCCAATCATTTCCAGCATCTGGGGGAGAGTGTCGCGAGGGGATGCTTTGGGCGTATCCGGTCCTGTCCAGACGAGTTGAATGTCTGGACTATCCCTGCCTGCCGCGATTCCGGCGGCAGTGGAAGTCAAGGCAAGTGCGAGCTCGCGCGCTGTCGTCTCTGTGCCCTTGAGAACGCGCTTCAATCTGACCAACGACTCCTTCGACAAAATGCCCGTCAGGTTCGCCAGTGCTGTCGATGCATCCATATTCTCTGCGTTGAGGAGTGCGCATGCTTTCTCGATGGCCGCCTTTGGAGCGTCAGCGCAGGTATGGACAATCGCAGAGACCAGAGGGTTGGGCATCATCAGGCAGGAATGTCGAAGAAGGCTCGTCCCGACTTTGCGAACGTGTTCACGAGGACCGACCGGTCGAGGTAGCGGTTGCCGCGTTCGCAGGAGGTTTCGGCGGCGAAAAGGCAGCCGTGGCAGCAGGCGGCGTGAATGGTGCGCCCATCCTTGGATGGCTCGTGTTCACTGCACAGGGGGTCCGAGGTGCAGATGCGCATGGACTCCAGTGCTTGGGAGAGTATCTGGCCGAGTCGGCGCGGCTCTCCAAGGCTAACCAGCCCGCCAAGGGTTCCTTCGCTGTCAGCAGCCGCAGTGTAAAGCAGCAGACCAGCCATGGGGCCTCCCACCTCGCCTTCGTGGCGGCAGTAGATGCGTTCACGAATACTGGCAGCGGTGTAGCCGCATTCGAGGGCGATCTCACGAAGCAGTGCGTGCGAGAAGGAATGGATTAAAACATACTTTAGGCCGGGAAAGCCGGTGCTGTGTGGGGGTTCCAATTTCCGCATTTCCCGCCAACGTGAGTGGGAATTAAGAAACTGTTTTTCCAAGGCCGCCACCTCCGGACGAGCAAGCCACTCGGAGATCACTTTCTCGGAGAACTGCACAAAGATTCCTTCACCTCGCACTTCCGTGGCCGGCACCCATTTGGGAGCATCGCGACGAAGCCTCACACAGCGGTCAGGAGACAGATCGTTGTAGTCGTCACCATCGCCGGCGGATTCGACGCGGGTGAATCCCACGAGAGCCCTTACTTCGCGAAGTTTATGCACGAGCACCGTGCGCTCGATGTAGTGCTCGAATCCCGTCGGTGGTTCCGTCTGCTGTGTTTTGAAATCGCGTTCGTCTCGGTTGGGATTTTCGGCGCTGAAAAGCTGCCATTCGGGTGTTTTGAGGTCGTCGGCGTTGTCTGCCACGGGTTGCCCCATAGACTCGCGTCGGGCCACGATGCCGTTCCAAACGATTTCAGGGCCAAGCTCTCGCAGGTCCGTGAGTTGAGGCATCATAGCGGGAGGTAGGGCAAAAATGCCCTTCACCTGCTCAAGAGATTGCAGGCCCTCAATCTGTCCCCAATGCGCCGCGATCAAAGATCCCACTGGATCGAGTTCCTCGGGAAGCACCAAGCCCGAATAGACCACGGGAAACCAGCCATTGGATGCACCGAGGAGAATCACACGTGCTCGCTCCGAACACACTTCCTTGCTGCGGAGATGAGGATGGTGACCGGGGCAATCGCAGCCCCCTTGTGTCCTGCCTGGGCTGTCTTCATCAGTGCTACCCAACGCTGGCCCCAGAGGCGTTTTTTTGTTACATGTGGTGCATTCGACAAAGATGTTTGTCGCCTCGCCCGATGCCCCTACTTCGTAGAGTTTAAGTTGAGATGGCTGGCACGGAGTCGAGGCACCATGCACATACTCGATCCAGGGGAAGTCGGCTAAGTGCCCTTTTGAGCAGGCTAGCACGAAGCGAACCGGGAGCACCGTGGGGCGATTGGCCTTGCCGCAATTGTCATGCACATAGCGAGTCCTTTCCGGGCGGTAGGGATCTTTGACCAGTTTGAAGACACCGCCATCCACGGTGGCCAGTGTGTTGCAGAAAGGACAGCGCATCCAGCGCGGGAATGCGGCCACTGGCACGCCCAGTGTCCGTGCGCCTGCTGTTGCCTCGTCGGGTGCAAAGGGTGGATGCACCATCTTCTTCACCTGTGTTCCCAGGCGGTTCTGCACCGCAGCCAGGAGCCGGCGGTCATTGAGAGGATGGCAGTCGTTTTCCTTCCAATCGTTCAGGCCCATGACCAAGACGGAAAGGCTGGGAAGGTCCACCATGGCACCGACGCCAAAAGTGAAGACCAACTGACTCGGGCGTAGTTCACCAACTTCGTTCATAGTGCTGCCTCCTCGGCTTCAGGTTCATTGAGTTCGGCATCTGTTGGCACAGGCTCGAAGGGGTTGAGTCCAACCGCACGCTCGTCGAGCACCAGATTCACCATGGGCTCGACATCGCGCAGCGAATCAAGGCAGGTGAAATCCTGCCACTGCGGTGTCTGCCCTGCATGTTGCAGCAGTCCGACCACGCCTTGAGCATCATCTTGATAGCCGATGCGATGATCCTTGGCCGTGGTGGCTTTCTTCACCCATTTGTCACGCCGGTAGTCCGTCATTTTTTGGATCTCCGCTCCGACTTCATTCTTCAGCATCGCCTGAGTGCCACGCTCACGCATCATGCTCGCCACCTCGCTTAGCAGCGCCTCGGTGCCCTTGAGTGCGCCTGCTGTGTCATTGGCATTGAAGCTGTTTTCCAACTGCCGCATCATGCCCACATAGACCCCGCTAAGCCCACGCTCCAGCGCTCGGGTGGCAAAGGGGGTCAGAGACAGTGCCTCGACGTGTTGATAGAAGGTGTCGTGGTAGTGCTCGAACATTTCATAATGGGAGAGGTCGCGAGGTCGCGCCCAGTTGTAAACGTCCACTACGAGGCCGGGCGAGGCACGTCCGACACGGCTCGTGGCCTGGATGTATTCCGCCGTCGTTTTTGGCTGGCCGGCGGTCACCATCAGGCCGAGTCGCTCCACATCCACACCCACGGAAATCATATTGGTGGCCAGCACGACATCGAGAGGCTTCTCTGGGCCAACATAGCGCTGTGGACGAACTTACTTCGTGCCTTGTAATACTCATCCTGAAGTTTGCGGCGGCACTCGGAGAAACTCATCTTCAACTGACGATGGACCAAGGCTGCCGTGCGTGCGGGAACCTGCTGAGAAATACTTCCCCCAGTCGAAAGCAACTGCTCCAAGACAATGATGAAGTGGAGATAGGATTCGCTGTGATGACCTTCGAGACAGATCCGTGTTCCTCGATTCAACGTCATGGCATAAGCTTGAATCCGCCCATGCAGGGAAGACTTTTCCAAGCTCGCAAAGTCACACTGGGCATTCATGGAAGCAATCGCTGCCCTGGATTCTGGCAGGTCCGGGAGAGTAATCTGCGGAACGTTGCCATTGAAGATCACACCACCTTCGTTCCCTGGTTCGTTTCTGACCTTGAGATAACAGGTGATTTCAAAAATGGCTGGACTCTTTCGATATGTGTCACCATCAACGAGTCCGTATCCAAGAGCGTAAATGAGCGCACGACGCTCTTCAAAATCCGCCCACATCATGTTCCAGTGCTCATGATGAACAGCATCAAACCAAATCCATTCCAAGTGGCTTAGCAATGCTGCGGTATCGGACGTTTTTGTATCCCGAAAGTAGAGACTCAAATCGAATACATGATGCTGGAAAATTGGGCTTGTGATGGCTGGGCAACCACTGAGCATGGAGCGGATAGAGGGCGGCATTTCAGCGCCAGCACGCTGAATGCGGCGCTCCAATTTTGAGAGGTCGAGAGGACCAAGTGTGTAGCCTTTCCACTCGAAAGGAGTAAGCCACGAAGATGGCAAGTTGGTCCTCAAGGGAGCGAAATGCGTCACATCAGCCTGTCTCTTGCAAGCAAGGAGGGCTTGCAGTGCGGCGACCAAGGAAACTTGTTTTACATTCTTGGCTGCCAATACGGCCAATGTGGAACGAACGATTTCAGGGGTGTTGGATACCTCAATGGAACTGAGCCAATGCCCCAGCTTCTTTATCAGAGCTTCGATGCTTGGCTGGATAGTGTTGTCATACCAGAGAAGGACCTCCTCTGCTACCGGTATGCTCGACCAGTGAGGCTCATCGACAGGTGTAGCAAACCTAAAGGTAGCTGCCAGCGGTTCAAAAACCTTGAATCCTTCAATCATGATCAGCGAGAGAGTTCAGCGATGGCCTTTTTCGGCACGAGGAAGGTGATTGCCACAGGGAAGAGGCGGGCCTGGGGATTGCGGTAGCGGGCGCGGAGGTGGGCGACTTCGCGCTCACGCTCGGCGGGGAGCTGCTGGAGGCGTAGGCGGAGGCTGTGAAGATCGGACTCGCGCTGCTGCTTCTCGAACTGGTCGAAGAGTTCGAGCTGCTGCGGGGCCTCGGCTTCGAGTTCGGCGCGGATGGATTTCTCCAACTCGGTGAGGACGGCATCGAGGTGGGCGGCTTCCTTGTCGGAGCGTTCGTCGAGGAAGGATTGCAGGTTCTTCGTTTTCTCGTCGCGGCGGACTTCGAGGGATTTGAGTAGTTGTTCGGAGACCTTGGGCCAGAGTTTGAGCAGGGGTTCCTCAATGAAGCCGGGGGCGGCATTTGGAGTAGCGGCGGCCAAGGCGTCTTTCACCTCACCGACATTCATGCGGCTGAAGCGGCCTTCTTTGATGGTGCCGCCGGCGGTGATGAGTTCCTCGTGGAGGCGGTGGCCATCCGCCCCCAGCACGACGAGGCGGCCGTAGGCGATGACGGCGGGAGTGGAGAGCGCATTGTCTGTGACCATGCGGGCGGTGCAGCGCTGGAGCTTGGAAGCGTTGCCAGAGGTCCAGACCTCGGCACGCAGGAGGCGCTGGCAGCGCTGGACGAGAGGGTGATTCAGGTGGGCAAGAACGACATCATCGCGGCCTCGGGCGGTAGAGGCATCGAAGACGATGGGGCGGATGACCTTGGTGTGCGGATGCTCCAGACCGGCAGCGCAGGCTGCCCAACTGCCGCTCATGGGTGGCAGGTGCCAGGCGGTGATGGCGGGCAGGTGGCGGGCAGCGGACTCGACGCGGACTTCGCGAAGCTGAGGCTGCTGGCCAAGTTCCAAGCCGACGCGGACGATGTTGGCGACGGTGTCGGGGTCGAGGTGTAGCTCGCGGCTGGTGGTGTCGAGCTGGTCGTGGAGTTTCTTGAGCTGGTCCTGAAGCTGGCGCTCGAACTTGAGCATCCGGCGGGCGGGCTCGGCCTGAGTTTCGGCCTTGGCGGTGTCGAGATTCTGACGAGCACCGAGCATGGCCTCCTCGACCTGCTTGGCGATGACGGGGCCGACTTTGCCAAGGTCCTCGCGGATGGTGTTCACCTTGATGGCGGCCCGCATGAGGAACTCGAGATCGCCCTCAAGATCGCCGGGGTGGTGGGCGGACTGGTTGCGCTTCGAGTCGAAGCCGGTGCCGACGAAGTGGAAGATGTCCACCTGGGTGGCTTTCTGCCCGTGGCGATCCACGCGGCCATTGCGCTGCTCCATGCGGTTGGGATTCCAAGGCACCTCAAAATGGATGAGGCGATGGCAATAGTTCTGGAGGTTCAGACCCTCGGAAGCGGCATCGGTGGCGAGGAGGATGCGCACGGCAGCATCGTCAGGGTGGGCCTGGAAGGCGGCCTTCACCTGCTCGCGATCTTCGAGGGGCATACCGCCGTAGATTTGAAGAAGGCGGTCTCCGCCAGCGAAGCCATGGGCAGCGAGGAGATCGTGGAGCCACTTCTGTGTGGCGCGGTATTCGGTGAAAATGATGACACGCTCCTGGTTCCATTTGCCGCCGGTTTTGAGAGTCTGCTCTAGCCATGCGACGAGGGCCTTGGCCTTGCTATCGGGCGTCTCTGCGGCGCGTGCTGCCCAAGTGCGGAGGTCGCGGAGAAGCTCGCTTTGATCACTGGCGATGGCACCGAAGCCACGGCTGGCGGTTTCGACGGTCTCCTCGGTGGCGGTTTCCTGGGCGGTATCGTCGTCGAAGTCTTCGTCGAGCAACTCTATCTGGCGGGCGAGGCCAGCGGCGGAGATCTTGGCAGGTGCGGCGGCACGGCGGGAGACGGCGTGCTTTTCCAACGTGGTGACGAAGGCGGCGGGAGAGGAGAAGAGGCGCTTTTTGAGTAGCTTCAGCACGAATTCGGCAGCCATGCGCCCGCCTGGCATGTCGCCGGCGGATTTGAGGCAGAGGGCGGTGTAGCGCTTCAGGAGTTGATGGGCTTCCCGCTCGGCCTGGGTGTAGGCGACTTCGAGAGGCTGAACTTCACGAGGGGCAAAGCGTGAGGAGCCGTCCCAGCGCTTTTCGAGTTCGGACTTGAGGCGGCGGACCATGACGGCCTGCAACTGCTGGCGGTTGGGCTCGATGTTGCGGGCGAAGCGTTGGTTGTCGAGCAACTCCAGGAGGGCGGTGAAGCTCTCGCGGTAGCCATTGTGCGGCGTGGCAGAGAGGAAGAGCTTGTGCTCGAAATGCGGGGCCAGCGTGCGGATGGCCTGGGTGCGCTGGGAATCGACCGCATAGTGGCTGCGGCCGGAGGGGGCGACATTGTGCGCCTCGTCCACGATGAGCAGGTCGTATTTGCGCGGGTAGGTGGGCTCGCCAGCGGCAGGTAAAGTTTCGCGGAACAGGCGCATGGGGCGCTCACGCTTCAGGAAGTCGATGGAGGTGATGAGGCGGGGAAAGTGCTTCCAAGGGTTCGCGTGGATGCCGCGCTTGCGGCGGAGATCCTTGAGCAGCTCGGCATCCACGATGCGGAACTCCATGCCGAACTTGTCGCGCATTTCCTCCTGCCACTGGCGCTGGATTGACGAGGGGCAAACGACCAGGATGGAACGCACGCGATGGCGCAGGGTGAGCTCCTGAGCCACGAGGCCAGTCTCGATGGTTTTGCCGAGGCCCACGTCGTCGGCGATCAGGAGATTCACACGCGGCATGGAGAGGGCACGAGCGACGGGGTCGAGCTGGTATTCCTCAATCTCGATGCCGCTGCGGAATGGGGCCTGGAGGGCCTTGTCGTCCGCCTGGGAGATGGTGCCCCAGCGCACGGCGTCGAGGAAGGCGTCGAGTGTCGAAGGCACGTCGAAGGCGGTGGGAGTGGGCAGCGTGGAGCGCTCTTTGACGGAGGCACCAGCTTCGAGTTCCCAGACGACTTCGAGTTCCTCCCCGTGGCCGTCATCTTCGACTGAGGAAAGGGTGACATGGTGCCACGGGGCGGTTTGAGAAGGCAAGGAGCCTGCCGGTCCTCC
>NZ_JBILYB010000225.1:0-6422 GCF_044378005.1 Prosthecobacter sp. | reverse complement strand
GAGGGACAAGAGGCTGGGCGGACGCATGCTAAAAAAATGGAAAGCAGAGGCCGATGGTCAACGCAGTCGGGGAGAGGTCAAGCCTGCAACTGTGCCAAGTCTTTTGGTGCGCTCATGTTTGAAAAAAAAGAGAGCCCGGCGTTTCCGCCGGGCTCTCCAGGAGATTCGTGATCAGTCAGGGCGGATTAAGCCTTGGCGATGCTGGTGGCTTTGCCGTGCTCGCTGTCCACCTTCACATTCTTGCCGACGAGCTTCTCAGCGTCGTCTGCACCTTTGGTGCTTGGGGTGAGGGTCACGGTGGCATCTTTGCCGTCTTTGCCTTCAACGACGAGCTTCTTGGTAGCAGCGTCGAAGGACTTCAGTTTGCCTTCGTTGGTGACGACCTTGCCGCAGCCAGCGTAAGCGGAACCGAGGGCGAGGGTGGAGATGGCGAGGAGCGTGAGTGCTTTCTTCATAGTTTTGTTGGGTGGGTGTTGGGGCAACGTTGGTTGTTGCTCTGTATCAAACGATTGTTCATAAGCGTAGGTTGCAAGCAAGCCTCAATTTCATCTCATGCGCCTTTTTTTCTCCGCTCTCGCCTTTTTCACCCTCGTCCGACTCGCTCCAGCCCATGCGGTGCCGGACATTCCGGTGCGGAGTTTCTTCACCCAGGACGGGAAGTGTACGATCACGATTGAGGTCGATCCGCGCTGTTTCGCAGCGGACCCGAATACCGAACCATCTCTGCTCAATGCCGTGCTTCCCTCCATGGACGAGGCCCAGCGTGCCAGCCTGAAAGCCAAGGCGGCGGATCTGGCGCGGCGTTACGTCGAGTTCCTCTTCGATCCCTCCGGCCCGGTGACGCCGGAGTTTAAGTTCGAGTTCACGGGGCATGCTCAACTGCCGCTGAGTGCGGAGGAGGATGTGGTAGTCCTCACGGGCACCTGTGAGGCTCGGGTGCCAGCGGGCAGCACGGCCTGGCGCATCCGCGCGACGAAGGAGACGCCTCTGGCCGTGGTGTTTCGCAATTATATCGAAGGCGTGGAGAATCCGAAGTTCTCCGTGCTCTTCCCGGGCGAGACGAGTTTCCCTTTCGAGTTCGGCAAGGCACCGGACCCGCTTCAGCACATCGTCTTTGGCTCCTGCCTGAATGTGACGGAGCATCCCATGCTGGACCGCACGGCCACTCTGCCGATGGAGCTTTTCCTGTTCATGGGGGATAACATTTACGCTGACACCACAGACATGGCGGTGATGCGCGCGAAGTATCAAGCCCTGAGCCAGAGCACGTTCTTCCAGGCCGTCCGGGCAAAGTCACTCGTCCTCGCGACCTGGGATGATCATGACTATGGGCTGAATGATGGCGGGGCCGACTATCCGAAGCGCCGTGAGTCGCAGAAAGAGTTCCTCGACTGGATGAGTGTGCCTGCGGCTGCTCCGCTCCGTGCTCAGGAAGGTGTCTATCAGAGCCGCAGCTTTGGTCCCGAGGGGAAGCGGGTGCAGGTCATCCTGCTGGATACACGTTACTTCCGCAGTCCGCTGAAGCGCGTGCCGAAAGAGCAGGGGACACCGGGCGGGGCATCCGTGCCGCATGATGACACTTCCACGACGATCCTCGGTGCCGCTCAGTGGCAGTGGCTGGAGGGTGTGCTGAAGCAACCGGCGGAACTGCGTCTGATCGTGAGCAGCATCCAGTTTGCCGCCGAGGCCAGCGGCAGTGAGAGCTGGGCAAACTTCCCGCATGAGCAAAAGCGCCTCGTCGATCTCATCGCCAGCACCCGGGCAAGCGGGGTCGTGTTTCTGAGTGGGGACCGCCACTGGTGTGAGTTCTCGGCGCTGAACGAGGGCGTGCCTTATCCGCTTTACGATTTCACTGCCAGCTCGATGACGCAGGTCCATCAGCGGGGCACTCCGACAGCGAACAAATTTCGCCTCCTGCCGAAGACGTTCCATCAGCCGAACGTCGGCACTTTGAACATCGACTGGAGCCAGGCCGATCCTACTTTGACCTTCCGCATTCTGGATGTCGCTGGGGAGACTCAGATCGAGAAAGTGGTCAGGCTCGGTGAGTTGAGCCCGAAGTAGCCTTTTGGGATTCTTCAGACATCGGCGCATCATACGCACCGGACTCAAATCCACTGACTCAGATTGGATTTAACGAGAGTCCGGCCATCATAGATTCAGCAGCAACTGGGCGACGGGGGCGAAGCTGCGGCGGTGGGCGGGGCAGGGGCCGAGCTTTTTCAATGCCTGCTGATGGGCCGGGGTGGGGTAGCCTTTGTGGATCTCGAAGCCGTAGCCGGGGTAGCTTTCCGCGAGCTGCACCATGAGCCGATCACGCCTGACTTTGGCGATGATGCTGGCGGCGGCGATGCTGTGGCTGAGGCTGTCGCCTTTCACGAGGGCGACTTGATGGAGAGGGAAGTCGCGTACGGGTTTGCCATCAATGAGAACAGCGTCGGGCCGGGGATCGAGCGCGAGGGCGCAAAGTCTCATGCCTTTCCAGGTGGCCTGGAGGATGTTGATGCGGTCGATCTCCTCAGGCTCGATCATCTCGGCATGCCAGCGGATGGAACTGTCAGCCATGAGTTCGTCGTAGAGGCGGTCGCGCTGCTTTTCGCTGAGCTTCTTGGAGTCGTTCAGCACGGCGTGGTCAAAGTCGGCGGGCAGGATGACGGCGGCGACGGAGACGGGCCCGGCAAGTGGCCCACGCCCTGCTTCGTCGATACCGGCGATGCGCTGGAAACCGGCGGCGCGGAGGAGGTTTTCATGGTGAAGCGTGGGCATGAGCTTGTGTAGCTCTGCGGAGGTGAGGCGCAAGTTTCACTCGGCAAAGAGAGCGGGTAGATGGAACTCATCGCGCGGAAAGAGGTCGGTGTTGATCTCGCCGAGCTTGGAGCGGTCGAACTTGGGGCCGATGAGATGAGCTGGGTAGTCCACCTGGGTGTAGGCGGCGAGCTGTTCGCGGATGGGGATGCCTGCGCGGCGGAAGTGGTCGCGGATTTCAAGATGGCCGAGCCGACGGCGGAGGTCGTCGGCACTTGCCTGGATGGGATCAAGACTGCCGATGAGTAAAACGCCGAGATCAAGAACATGGGGAAAGACGCGAATGAAAGTGCTGCGAACGCGAGATGTCGGTGCCCAGGTGACCGCATAGCCGCCGGGCTTCAGGCGTCGGCTGACGAGTCGGAAGTACTCCTCGGAGTAGAGATTTCCCGACCCGGCGCTGTTGGGGCGCAGGGCATCGGCTTCGATGATGTCGAAGCGTTGGCTGGTCATTTTGAGAAAGCGCCGCCCATCACCAGGAATGTGGTGGATGCGATCTTCGGTGAGGAGGGCGTTCAGAGAGGCCGTTGCGTGCTTTTTAGCATGGTTCTTCAGGGACTGAAGCTGGCCTTCCACGATCTCGATGCAGAAGACTTTCTCAGTCTCATATCGCGCCGCAGCGCTGTAGGCGGTGTCCCCGGAACCGAGTCCGATGATGGCGATGTGCTCAGGCCGAGGATGCAGCAGGGCTGGCAGAGCTCCGAGCAGGCTGTGGATGCCACCATAGGGCAGCCAGCTCTGACCGATTCCGTTGACAAAGATGACGGTGTCCCCCAGGGAATCAGGACTTGGATCAACACGTTTCAAGACGGCCAGCCCGCTGCTATCTTCGATGTGTGTCAGCTTCTCAGGGCTGGTGTCATGAATGAGCGCCCAGAGTGCGTCCCTGCCAGGCATGATCAGAAAAACAATCAGGCTGACTCCCGCCCAGACACCCTTTTGGAGCCTTGTGACACCAGCTTTGGAGGAGAGTGCCACAGCACCCAGGACCGCTCCGATGAGGACGAGCCATTTGAGTGTCCCGGCGCTTCCCAGTAGAGGCAGCAGCAGCCAGCTCACCAGGATTGTGCCCAGCACGCTGCCGACGATGTTTGATGCCTGAAGCCAGCCCAGCCTACGTCCCATCTGAGCAGGATCATTTTGCACGGCTTTCTGTAAAAACGGGAAGCTCAGCCCCATCAGCAGTGTGGCTGGTCCGATGAGAAAGAGCGGGACAAGAAGATAAAGCTGCGGGAGCAGGGCAGTCCTGGTCGTGAGGCCATTTTGGCGCCATTCAGCGATGGTGCTGTTCACATCCACCGGCTCATAACTCCCGAGGTAGTCACGCAGGTTGGAAAGCCAGGAACTGTGATGAACAAGCTGCAGAACGAGAACAAGGGATGAGGCAGCCAGCAGCGCCAGTGAGGCCTGCAACCATAAAAAGGTCTGAAGAGGTCGTGTGCTGCGGCGCACCCAGAAGGTGCCGAGAAGTGAACCAAGGCCAAGTCCGGCGAGGTAGAAGCTGATGAGTGTGCCGAAGGTGAAAGCAGTGGATTTGATCATGACACCGAGCACACGAAACCACATCATTTCGAGACCAAGGGCGAGGAAGCCGGTGGTGGCATAAAGTGCAAGATAGCGGATGAAGCCTGCGGACAGCGGTGCTCGCACGTCGGTGTCACAAGGGGCGGGCGGGATGCTGGTGGCGTGATCTGCGTTTGCGATGAGCGGCAGGACGAGAAGAGTGCAGAGCATGTTGCCGAGGGCGGCGATGGAGAGGCTGTCTTCGATTCCGTGCTGAGGCAAAAGCACCCAGGTGGTGATGATGGCTCCCGCCGCAGCGCCCACCGTGTTGATGCCATACAGCCAGCCGATGTGGGCGGCGGCATCACGGATTTGTTTTGTCACTCCACGGGTCAGCAGCGGCAGTGAGAGACCCATCAAAACCGTGGGTGGAAGAAGCGCGAGCATGATGAGAAATGTGCTCGTGGGCCGAAAGTGAATGGTGTGGCTGAGCTGCTGGCAGAGAATGTCATAGTACAGCCATTTGCTGCCGGAGCCCCACAGTCCGATGAGGCATTCGATGCCGGCAAAGTAACAGAGGCTGCGTTTGACAGAGATCTGATCAGCCAGCCAGCCACTTGCCAGGGCTCCTGCACCCAGGCCCAGCATGAAGGTGGCGACGATGATGGTGATGGCCTGGATGTCACCGCCTGCAAAGACCACGAGCAATCGCTGCCAGCAAATCTGATAGCCAAGCGCCGAGGCGCCGGAAATGAGGAAGGCGAACGTTGGCAGAATCAAGAAGCTGCACCGTCTCATCATCGCATCGCTGAGAGGTGTGACTGGAGCTTCTTTTTCAGACTGTCGTAAAGTGGGTCAAGTCTGCCGCTCTGCTCAGCCACGCGGAGATGATGTATGGCCCGCTCTTCATGCCCGATCTGAGCAAGCACTTCCGCCATCGAAAGATGGGCAGAACGGAAATGGGGATAGTGTTGCAGAATCAGCTCCCAGTGTTGCAACCCCTCAGGCACTCGTCCGGCCATGACTAGAGCGAGGCCGCGCAGGTGCATGATCTGGACGGCGCGGGGCTTGCTGCGCAGGCCGCGCTCGGTGGCTTCGAGTGCTTTGTCTGTCTGCATCGTTTTGATATACAATGTACAGAGGTTCAACCATGCCTCGTCATCGTCTGGGGCCACTTCCAAGGCCCGTTCGAAGCAGCGTGCAGATTCGTCGATCCTGCCGGAGTTGAAATTCACGATGCCGAGTCCTTTCCAGACTCGGACGGTATTGGAGCCCTTGGCCAGAGCATCTTTCCAAAGCGATTCCCGGTTTTGCAGCACCTCATTTCGCAACAGGGTCGATATGGAAAGTGTCAAAATGGCGAGCGAACTGAGCGAGTAGAGTATCACCCGTCCTTCAAGGAGTGCGGAGGAAAAATTCAGAAGGCGGTGCAGGCCTACTGCAAACACGAGAAAAAGGCCCACTGAGGGAAGGTAACAACGATGTTCAGCGAAGAGGTCCGGCAGGGGAATAATGCTGGATGATGGAAGAAGGGAGATGAAATACCACAGCATCCCGAATAGGACGATGGCACCTGACTTTTTCGATTGCCTGCGAAAATTCAGCCAGGCACCCGCGATCAAGCTGACGGTGAAAAGAATGGCCATGATGAAACGGGAATCCAGCGGGCTGGTGATGAGTGGGTAGGCGTGATCGAAGTTCTGGCCGATGGGCAGCACCAGCAGCCGCAGGTAGGAAATCCATGCGCAGACCTGGGTGAGCAGGTAGTCACTCAAAGGGTAGGGATGGATGCCGTGATTGGTGATGTTCAGGAGACTGGACACCGTCAGCGGGGCCGTTTCCTGAGCTCAGTGGGCGCTGACGATGAGCAGGGGAACCATGGGCAGCAGCGTCAGAGATCCTGCTGCACGGCGCAGAGCGACAGGTAGTCGATCCTGAAAGTGGAGGCAGTCGAGCAGCACCATCAAGACTGGCGTTACCACACCTGTCTCCTTGGAAAGCATGGATAGAGCCGTGGCAACGATGGCCGCAGCAGCCAGTGTTCTCCTTTGCAGAACACTGCTGGCCGAGCGCGCCTGCACATGCAGAAGCAATGCTAGAAGGCAGAAGAAGGT
>NZ_JBILYB010000265.1:0-4196 GCF_044378005.1 Prosthecobacter sp. | reverse complement strand
CTCTGAGTGATGTAAGTAACGGACTCAGTCGCCAAAGGATGGGCGACGAAGAGGAGTCCTGCCGTGGCTGCTGCGAGCAGAGAAAAGGAGTCACGTTGAAACAGTCTGCGGATGAGGGAGAACAGGAGCAGGCCATTGCCCATGTGAATGGCAATGTTCAACAAGCGATACGTGGTGGTATCGTCACCGCCGACGAGATGATTGAAATAGAAAGTGAGATAGGTGACGGGCCGGGTGATAAAATTCAAGGCGATGTCAGCGCTGACACCCCATTGAAGGCAGCGGTGAACGAAGCTTTTTAAATCCAGCAGGTAGAGAAAGCTTGAGGCGTCTCTCAGGTAAGGATTGTTGAAAACATAGGTGTCGTCATCCAAGACTGTGCCGAAGCGCAATGTGTGGCCGTAGATCAGCCAGGGAAGCAGACCTAGAAGCGCCATGGCGAACGCCATTCGCCAGGGGTGTCCAGAGGTGCTGGCCGGTGTCTTGTGACTGCTGGGAGGAGGTGTCATAAGGGTGTGCTGGTTGCTGCAAACACACTGGCAGAAACCGGCCCACACTGGCAAAAGACTGTCCCCGTAGCGCTGCGCGCTAGTGAGGCGTCATGCCCCATGCTCGCGCACCCATTCTCCAGCTCGCAGATACAGCTCGGCGGCACTGCGAAGCTGGAGCTTGTCCTTGATGCGGGCGCGGTAGGTTTCGACGGTGGATTCACCGAGGTGGAGACTGTCCGCTATCTCTTTGGTGCTTTTGCCACGACCGAGGAGCTGGAAGACCTCCAACTCGCGGTCGGCGAGTGTCTCCATGCCGACGAGCACAGTGGAGCGCTTTTGGGTCATGCGGCTGAGCAGCTTGGCATTCATCCTCTGGCTGACATAGATTTCGCCATCCAGGACGCTGCGGAGGGCTTTGACGACTTCTTTGGAGGCTTCATTCTTACTGATGTAACCCTGGGCTCCGGCACGCAGGGAGCGCTCAGCGTAAAGATCTTCATCGTGCATGGAGAGCACGAGGATTTTCAGATCGATTCCCTGGGCTTTCAGATCCTTGAGCAGTTCCAAACCACTGGAGCCATGCAGGGTGATGTCCACGATGGCCACGTCAGGCTGGGTTTCCTGGATGAGTCTCATGGCATCCCGGATGTTGTCGGCTTCACCACAGATGGTCAGGCCGAGTTCACGCTTGATGAGCAGTCCCAGATGTTCTCGAAACATGGGGTGGTCTTCGACAAGAAGTACTTTTTTAGCGATGGAATTCATGATCGTGGGTGGTGGGCGTGTGCTCGATCCTGAGCTGGCAGCGGACTCGTGTGCCGCCGCTGAGTTTTGGCTCGAAGTGAAGTTCCGCCCCAATGGCCTGGGCGCGGTAGCGCATGGTGCGCAGCCCCATGCCTTCGGCTTTACGAACCGCTTGGAAATCCATGCCCTTGCCATCGTCCTCAATGATGAGGTTCAGGTTCTGATCGTTCAGTTCGATTTTGATGAGAATGTTTCTGGCCTGGCCATGACGCACAGCATTGGCCACAGCCTCCTGGACGATGCGGTAGAGGTGCATGGAGGCCTCAGGGGAGTCGAGCTGCAGTTCTGTGTTCTCCCGGACTTCAATGTTCGCTCCAGTGAGCCGGGAGGTCATCTGCGCAAGGTCCCGCAATGCGGTGGAGAGACCGCTGCGATCCACGTGCACAGGAAAGATGCCACGAGCGAGATCCCGTGCTTCGACGACGGCCTGCTGGAGTGATTCCTCGATCTGCGAGGCGTCATGAGCGCCATCGAGTCCTTTGGCCTGCATGTCTTCCGTGAGAGCACGCACGGCGCAGCCGATGGCTGCGAGCTGCTGGCAGAGTCCGTCATGCAGATCCCGTCCGATGCGTTGCTGCTCATGCTCGCTGACGCTGACGATGTCTTTTTCGAGCTGCCGACGCTCTTCGAGCATGCGGATGTGGGCTGCGTCAGAGTCCTGACGGTTGCGCACGGCATTCACGGCGAAGACGACGACGCAGAAATAGAACTCGCGGTTCATCAGTGCCCAGAGATAGCCCAGCTCGGTTTCATAGGGGTGGGTGTCATTGTTTGAATACCACCAGACAATGCCCGAGAAGATGGCAATGAGGAATCCTGCCGTGCTGCCGGACCACCACACGGCCAAAATGATCGGGACGGCATAGAAAATGAAAAGGCTGACTTCCCAGCCGGTCGCCCCATCCAACCATCCCATCACAAGTGTCAATGCCACGGGCATCAGGATGGCGAGCCAGAACGGCCGCTGACGCATGATATTGGTCAAGGCTGCCCAGCCGACCGCCTGAGCCGGTGTGGCTGACTCTGTGGGCAACGGGTGGCTGGAGATGCGCGTGCTCATGTGGCTAAGTGGCGGCGAGCCTCAAAAAGTCTGCATACTCGCGGATGTAATCCTCCTCTTCATACGGGAAAGAGGCCAGCACGAGCAAGACTGAATCTGCCGAATGCTGGAACTGAGTGGACCAGATCAGCGGAGGGACGAAGACGCCGAGTGTCGGGCGGTCGAGATGAAAATCGGCCTGCCGCTCGCCGTCATCGACGAGCAGGTGGCAATTTCCATGCACGCAGAGAAGGAACTGCGCGCAGCGACGATGTGCATGCTGGCCGCGTGATTGACCTGGAGGAACGCCAAAGGTGAGGAAGTAGCGCTGTGGCTGGAAGGGCAGACCTTGAGGAAGTTCGCCGACGCTGAGGTGCCCACGCGCAGGATCAACGCAGCAAGGCATCTCGTAGAGGCGCACTCCGCGCACGGGTGTTTCACTAATGCTGGGTGGTGGCAGTCTCATGTGCAGTCAGGGGCTGCGGCATCGCGATGGATCATTGTGCGCACGAGTGACTGGGGTTTGCCTGACACGGTCAGAAAGGCGCGTCCGACATATTCGCCGATGATGCCAAGCATCAGCAATTGTGCGCCGGAGAAGATTGCCAGTGCGCCCATCAGTGATCCCCAGCCCGCCTGTCGTGCGCCCACAGTGATCATTTCTAGTAGCACGATGGCCAGCACGGCTGCTCCGCCGAGACAAAGGATGACGCCGAGCACGCTCGCAAGGCGCAGTGGCATGATGCTGAAGTCGAAGAGCAGGCTCAAGCTCAGGCGGATCAGCCTGGTCAGGCTGTACTGGCTGCGCCCTTGAATGCGTGGGTCATGGCGTACTTCGAGTGTGCTGATGTGACGCGTGGCACCGAGGATGAGACCGTCGATGTAAGGGTACGGCCCGTGATAGGTGATGATACGCTCCACGAGTTCGCGGCGGAGGGCACGGAAGCTGGAGAGGTAGAGTTTAGCCGGCTTGCCCAGCAGCAGAGTGGCGAAGTGGTTTGCCAGCCGGCTTGCCACATTGCGCAGCAGGGAGTGCTGCTTGGTTTCGTAGCGTGAGTACACGACCTCGGCTCCGCTGGTGCGCAGATGCTCCAGCAGGCGCACGGCTTCACCCACGGGATTTTGCAGATCGTCGTCGAGATTGACCACCCACATTCCGCGTGAGCGCCGGTAGCCTTCGAGCACGGCGGCATGTTCGCCGTAGTTGCGTGCCAGTTCCACGAGCACGACTGGAGCGGGAAAATGAGCCGTTAATTCACGGACCCGGTCAAAGGTTCCATCCGAGCTTCCATCATCCACGAGCACGAGTTCCCAGCTCTGCGCCAGGCGCAATTCGCGGAAGGCTGCCAGCAGCGATGGCAATCCATCTCCCGTTTGGAACAATGGGACAACGAAGCTGAATTCGGGTGTCTCAGCGTTCTCATTCATGGCGGTGTGCGACGGTGAAAACAGAGGAGCCGATGAACCCAAGTCTGCGGCTGGCGCATGCATCCAGCCGGCCAAGATGGGTGAGCGAGGCATTCAGCCAGGCAGGAAGCTGCCGGATATCCGAGCGCGCTGAATGCGGGCGCAGCCGTGTCCAGCGCCGCCAGACGAGCAGCGGCAGAAAGAGCCAGGCATTCCAGTAGTGCATCATATCCACGCTGAGGTTATGAAAAAGCAGGCGATCACGCACCTGACATGCTGTGTAGCGTCGTGCGCCACGGACCGCGTGATCATGCGCGCCACGAAGGCAGTCGAAGGCTGGAAGATTCATGATGAAAATGCCGCCGGGCTTCAGCACGCGTGCTATCTCGTCCAGTGCACGATGTTCATCCACCTGCTCGTGGTAGAGCACGTCCAGACTCAGGACGGCATCGAAG
>NZ_JBILYB010000325.1:0-2684 GCF_044378005.1 Prosthecobacter sp. | reverse complement strand
CCCAATCCGAAGCGCCTCGTGGTGAACAAAAAGGAAGTGCCCGCCGAAGACACGCTCCAGCTCGCCGTGCTGCTCGATGAGTTCGCCAAGGCCATCACCAGCAAGTCGCCCTTCAAAGCCGACGGAGCGATGGGCCTGCGCGACATCCGCATCGTCGAGGCCATCTACGCGTCCGCCAGACAAGGCGGCACCAGCGTGGCGGTGAGTGCCTGAATCATGAACCTGCCGACCATCCCATGAGACTTCTCGTCGCCTCTTTTTTCCTCCTTGCTGCTTCACTGCCCGCAGTGGCTGATGACTCGGCGGAACTTCTCTTCGTGCGCCGCATCGTGCCGCTCTTTCATGAAAAGTGTCTCGCTTGTCATGGCAATGATGAGGCGAAGATCAAAGGTGGACTGGACATGCGAACGCTCGCTTCCACGCTGAAAGGTGGCGACAGCGAGACGCCTGCACTCATCGTCGGCAAGCCGGAGGAGAGTCCGCTGTATCTCGCGGTGACGCGGACGCAAGATGACTGGGAGGCGATGCCGCCGAAGGAGGCAGACAAACTCTATGCGGAGCAGATCGCGTGGATCAAAGACTGGATCGCAGGTGGTGCGCCGTGGCCGGATGAGGCGCGCGTGAAGGCCATTGCGAAAGCAAACGAGGCGAAGTGGTCGGCAGAGGATGGCATCATGGTAAAGACGACGGGAGCCTTGTCGCCCGAGTGGGCGAATCGGAAATACAAACCGGAGGGGCTATGGGCTTATCAGCCAGTCGCGAAGAATAATGGCGAGAAGGCGCTCGATGACTTCATCGCGGCGAAGATGCCTGCTGGCCTGGAGTCCGCGCCTGCGGCTGACGCGCGCACTTTGATCCGCCGCGCCTCGTTTGACCTCACCGGTCTGCCGCCGACGCCGGAGGAAGTCGCGGCGTTTGAGAGCAGTTACTCGAAGGATGCGAACGCGGCGATGAAGGCGCTCATCGACCGTCTGCTCGACTCTCCGCATTACGGCGAGCGCATGGCCCAGCATTGGCTGGATGTGACCCGCTACGCGGACTCGTCGGGCTTTTCGAATGACTACGAGCGCGGGAATGCCTGGCGCTATCGCGATTACGTGGTGCGCTCCTTCAACCGCGACAAGCCCTATGATCAGTTCATCAAGGAGCAGATCGCCGGGGATGAGATCGACGCCAACGACCCTGAGAAGATCATCGCCACGGGTTTCCTGCGCACGGGGCCGTGGGAGCTGACCGGCATGGAGGTCGAGAAGATCGCCCGCCAGCGCTTTCTCGATGATGTGACCAACAGCGTGGGCGAGACCTTCCTCGCGCATTCGCTGCAATGCGCCCGCTGTCACGATCACAAGTTCGATCCGGTGCCCACGCATGATTATTACTCGATTCAGGCGGTGTTTGCGACGACCCAGCTCTCGGAGCGGGCCGCGCCTTTTCTTCCGGAAGAGAACACGCAGGGCTTCGAAGAGCGCGCCTATCTGGAAAAAAGCCTCGCGGAATATGAGTCCGTCCTCACGAAGCTGGACGCAGTGTTGCTGGAGAACGCCGCGCTCTGGTTCAAGAACAACGGTAAAGACCCGGCCAAGTGGAATGCCGCCGTCGAGGCCGCACGAAATCCCGCGGCTCCGAAGCAAGGCCCCGCCAAGAGGCTCGGCAAGTATTCGGACCTGTTCGCCGCCGCACGAACCGCGCTCACCAACACCGGTGCGCCGGAAGGGGACTTCCCTCCGAAACTGGTCGGCTTCACGCCAGAACAGTTCGGCATGGAACGAGTGGCACGAAAAGGATTGGAGCGGCTCCGCTGGGAACTGGATCGCTACGAACCCTATGCTCTCGCGGTCTATGGCGGTCGCACTCGGCAATACAAAACCGTCTTCGCTCCGCTGCGGATGCCCCCTGACCGGATGAGCGCGGGCGAGCTGGAAGAGACCTGCATCCTCACCGGTGGCGATCCCTTTGCCTCCGGCCCCAAGGTAAAGCCCGGTGTCCTCAGCGTTCTCGGCTCCATACAAAAGACGCCCATCTCCGACGCCATCGAAGGCCGTCGCAAAGCCTTCGCCGAATGGGTCGCCAGCGCGGACAATCCGCTGACCACTAGGGCCATCGTGAATCGGGTGTGGATGTGGCACTTCGGCCAGCCGCTCGCGGGGAATCCGAACAACTTCGGCAGCACGGGCAAAAAGCCAACCCACCCCGAACTGCTGGACTGGCTCGCAGCGAAATTTGTGGAGAGCGGATGGAGCTTCAAGGCACTGCACCGTCTCATCATGACCTCGGAGGCCTATCGCCGCAGCTCCACGCATCCTGATTTGAAGGCCCTGCGGGAGAAAGACGCCCTCGGCACCAGCTACGCCGTCTTTCAGCCGCGCCGCCTCAGCGCGGAAGAGCTGCGGGACGCCATGCTCGCGGCCACGGGCGAACTGAATCGCACCCTAGGCGGCATCCCGAACCGGCCTGAGATCAACCTCGAAGCCGCCCTGCAACCGCGCCAGGTCATGGGCACCTTTGCCTCCGCCTGGGTGCCCAATCCCAAGCCTGAGCAGCGCCATCGCCGCTCACTTTACGCCCTGAAACTGCGCGGCCTCACCGACCCGATGCTGGAGGTCTTCAATGCGCCCGCGCCGGACTTCTCCTGCGAGCGCCGCGAGGCCAGCACCGTCACGCCGCAAGTCTTCAGCTTGTTCAAT
>NZ_JBILYB010000324.1:0-2705 GCF_044378005.1 Prosthecobacter sp. | reverse complement strand
TTTCGGGTGCAGTTCTTTGTAGGCTTTGATTACGTTCGGCAGCTCCTGCACACAGGGGCCGCACCAGGTGGCCCAGAAGTCGATGAGGACGACTTTGCCGCGCATCTTCGCCAGATCGACTTCACGACCATCGACGGCGGTGAATTTCATCTCGAGCGGCTTGGATTTGAGCTCGGCGGTGGCTTTGAGGCTTTTGAGCACTTTTTCAGCGGCGGCTTTGTCCTCGCTGCTGGCGTCGTCAGCTTTGACGAGGGCTTCGAGTTCGGCATTGACGTTCTCCACGGGCGGGGCCCCGACGATGCCGCGCACTTTTTCTGCCTGGGCATTGAAGATAGCGGCGGACCAGCGGACTGGGCTCTTCGGGGAGGCTTTGATAGCGGCGGCATAGGCTTCATCGTAGGCCATCAGGCTGGTCTTCATGAAGGCGATGGCTTCCTCGCGGGACTTGGGCTTTTCCTTGGGCTGCTTGATGCCAGAGATCGCCTCCTCGACCTTTTTCCACTCCGCCTCACCAGCGGCCATGAGGGACGACGAAACGGCCACGAACAATGTCGCGACCCCGATGCGGAGGAGAAGGGATGTCTTCATCTCCGCGAGACTACCCGGCGGCAGCAGGCCGAAGCAAGAATAAATCTTGTTGGCGCAAGGGCGCGGAGGGGGTCAGAGCTGTTTTTTGCTCGCGAGCAGGGCGGCTTTGGCAGCCTGGATCTTGCCGTCGGCTTGGTCGATGAGTGGGTCGAACATGGGGATCTCTTTGGCGTTCTGGCCCTGCTCGTGTTTGCGGAAGCCGAAGAGGTAGGTCTCGTTTTGTGGGCGCCAGCGGTTGAAGAAAAGTTCGTCTTTATGCAGAACTTCGCGGCGGATGGGGTCGAGCTCGGCAGGGGCGATGGCGGGGGCGGTGAGGCCGAGTCCTTCGACGAGTTTGGTGCTGAGTTTGGCGTAGCCTTCCTGGGTGTAGTGGACACCGTTTTCAGTCAGTGCCTTGGAGGCGACACCGGTTTTTGGGATGCCACCCATGAGTTCGAAGAGGTCGATGAAGTAAGTGTTCTGGCTGATGGCGAATTTGCGGAGGGCATCGCGCAGGCTGGAGAGGCTTTTGTTCGCATCGGTCTGATCAGGCAGTGGCGGTGGGAGGGTCTCAAGCGGCGGCGGCGTGACGATGATGATGCGTGCGCCGGGGGCGTGTTTGCGGATGAGTTCGAGGTAGCTGCGGTAGCCGGAGAGGAAGTCGGGCAGGCCGCCGAGTTTCTCGAAGGCCAGCTCGGAGCCGTAGCAAAGCATGACGACGGTAGGCTTGAGCAGCTCAAGATGAGCGGTGAGGCGCTGGAGACCTTCTTCCGGCGGACCGAAGTAGGAACGGGCATGGCCGAAGACGGTGTCACCACTCCAGGCGAGATTGCGGACGGTGACTTTGGTATCGCCGAGCGCTAGTGCGAGCCGAGGTTCGAAGGTGGCGTAACGCAGTTCACGCTCGATGACGGTATTGCCGATGAGCACGACACGATCACCGTCCTGGAACTCAAAGGTGGCTTTCTCCGTCGGTTTCGGCGCAGGTGGTGTGACGTCCTGGGCAGTGGCGATGCAAACGAGGGAGAGGGAGAGGAGGATGGCTTTCACGATCATGCTGGGCGGATTGGAGCGGGAATGTGGCAAATGTCCAGCCTGCAACCGCGTGGAGCAGTGCCTTTTCATCAGGGTCTCTCGACTCTGACGCGCATGAAGCGCTGCGTGCCGGGGCCTGCAGGGACGCTGTCACGGACGATGAGCTGGGTGCTCGTGTTCGTCTCGATGATCAATCCGGCGCTGCTCCAACTGAGCGGATTGGAGATGTCGCTGGTGGCTTCGGCGGTGAAGACCACATCCGTAGCTGCGGGGTTTTTCGGCACTGACATGCGCAGGTAGGTCTGGTTGCTCACGACCGTGTTCGAGTAGGTGACAGGGGAACCTGTGGAGACAGCGGGCTCGGTGCCAAAGGCGTATTCGAGCAGGTTGACCTGACCATCGAAGTCAGGGTCGAGAGACTCCGCAGCGGCGGGATCGGCCAAGCTTGGGCTCCAGTTTTGTGCCTGCCAGATTTGGAGAGGATTCAGGTAAGCGTTGAAGGTGAGATCGCGGAAAGAGATGGCGCTGGTGTCATCGGCCTGAAGTCTCGCGGTGTAGGTTCCACCGGCCGTGACAGCGGCCGTGGTGTCCACAAGAGCCGTATTTCCAAAGGAGAGCGTGCCGGGTCCGCTGCGCTGACTCCACTGAGTCGTCAGGCTGATCGGCGTGGGAAAGCTGTCATCCGTCACGGTGCCATCCAGCGGGATGGGTGAGAGCGGATACGTGGCCACGCTGGCGATGCCCACGACTGGAGCTTTATTCAGCGGCACGATGCTGAGATTGGATAAGGTGACCGTGTTGTATCCGACGCCGCTAGCGTTGTTCACACTGAAACCGACGAGCACAGGCACGGGCATAATGACGGTCTGGGACTGACCGAGCTGAGCCCAGGTGCCAGGTGCGCCTCCCGAATCGGCGGCGTGGAAGGCGGTGATGGTGTTGCCTTTGCGAATCAGCCGCACCCAACGTGTGGCTCCGGTGAAGCTGGGCACGCCGCCGTTGGCTCCACCGGCAATGCTGGTCCAGAAGTAGCCATTGTAGGAGCCTGTGGGGATGCGCCCCATCTGCACGCGGGCACCGCCATCTTCAGCCTCGCGACTCAC
>NZ_JBILYB010000323.1:0-2713 GCF_044378005.1 Prosthecobacter sp. | reverse complement strand
TGGGGTGAAAAGGAACTCGCCGGCGGCCTGCGTCCACGAGTCGTCACGCGCTTTACCTTGATCACGCTCTGGCTCTTTGGCTGCCAGGCCATCACCGCCCTCATCACCAGTGATCTCGGCATGTTCCTCTACTTCGTGCCCATGGCGCTCGTGCTCGCCGCCGTCGGCCTCTGCGCCTCGTGGGAGGGACTCGTGCGCAGCCTGCGTGTCAGCAAAGAGGAGCTGAAACGCGACAAGCCCTGGCTCGCCAGCATCGGCGGCATTGGTCTTGTTTTGCCGCTGTTCATGATGCTGCTCGTCTTCACGGCACCGAAGGCGCTCATCAGCACCTGGCCCGGCCTGCTCGATGAAATGGCCAGCGATGAGGAACTCGTCACCGACAGCACCCTGCTGCGCGTGCTGCAGTTCGCCGATGAAGACTACCTCATCAACCTTGGCACCGATACCGCCGAGCGCATCGCCCAGGACCACGCCATCATGGCGAACTACGCCCATCGCGGCCTGTTTGGCGAAGGCTACCTCCAGGTCGATGTCCTCAGCGCCAAAGCCGTCACCGCGCTGAATGACAACGTCTCCGCCGTCTTCATCTTCGCCCAGTTCGGCGTCGTCGGCGCGCTGGCCGTGCTTTCTCGCTGGGGGGTGAAAAGCTGCCCTCACTGGTCAGCGAGAACCTTTACCTCGGCTTTTCCGCCATGGATGAGGACGGCGCTCCCTCCGCACAGGACTATCGAGTGCTGAATCTCAATGCCTGGACTCAACCGGGCAAAAACCAGAGCCATCACCGCGCCCGCGCCTTTGAACTCTACGGCGATGAATCACCGCTCGCCCGGCTGATGCTGCATGGCGAGCAGGTGGTGCTGCAGCTCACCGACACGGCGCAATGCCAGATCAAGCTCAACGGCGAGGTCATCAACCGCACGGGCTCCGATGCCGTTAAGAAGTTCCTGGCCCGCAGTGCCGACATGAAGGACGTGAAACTGCCAAACAACTCTGCGCCGCTGCGTGATGGCGACCGCCTGCGCATCCTGCATCTGCGCACGGGTCGTGAGATCGCCCTGCGCTATGGCCGCTACGCGGGCGGCATGGTCAGCCGTCGCTGGCTGGAGGACGGCCGCGAGGTGAACCTCGTCGATCCCGAACTCGCCGCCGAGTTGCCTTACTTCCAGCAGCTCCAGGACGCGCTGAATCGCTTCGTGCAGGAGCATCCGAAGCCCGACCAGATCGGCCAGCCGAACCTTCGCCCCAGCATTGATCGCGGTCTGCATAGCAGTGTGAACCGCATCTTTCTCGACACGGTGCGAGGCTTTGACACACGCCGCTCCTCCGTGCGGAACATCCAGCTCGAACCCGCCTCCATCTGCATCATCAACGCGCTAAATGGCGATGTGCTCGCCATGCCGTCCTATCCGGCTCCTGCTGACATCGCGGAGATGCGCCAGCGTGCTCAGGCAGGCTCCATGCCCGGCGTCACCGAAGCCAAACTGCGCCGCCTTGGACTGAACCAAAACCTCACGCTCATCCCCATCGGCTCCACCACGAAGCCGCTGTTTGCCAGCGCCGTGTGGGACACGCATCCCGAACTCAGCAAGCTCGTCATCGACGAACCCGCCGGAGGTCGTGAAACCTTGCTCGGCTACAAGCTCGCCGCCCCCTATGGTACGGTGGGACCGCGCCGCGTGGACTCCAACGGCTTCCTGCGCATGTCGTCGAATGATTACACCCTGCATCTCGGCCTGTTGATGCTGGCAAAGGATGTGCGGATCGGTGCCAACGGCTCGCCCATTTTTCCCACGGCCAAGGCGGATCTCTCCAGCTACTTCCGGGGCGACACCATCCCTGGCGGGCTCGACAGGCCTGAGGTCACTGCCTTTCCCAAGTTGGCTGAATGCTACGATGTCGGCCTCACTCAAAACATGGCCGCCGGTTCCATCGAGCAATGGGAGGCCGGAGTGCTCGTGCCGATGCTGAAGCAGATCGGCGTGGAGGATGACATCCTCAAACCACTGCCAGCGAAGACCAAAAAAGAAGGTGAGGAGGAAGACCCCAAGGCTGTGATGCAGTCCCTCGTCTATAACAGCTTCTCCAGCGTGCTGCCCGAGCGTGCGAATCTGCAGCTCGATGCCGTCAGCAGCGTGCGTGGCAAATACACCTCCATGCTGCTCGGCTCTGGAACAAACTACTGGAGCAATCTCAAGCTCGCCGAAGCCTACGCCCGCCTCGGCACGGGACGCAAAGTGCAGGCCCGCCTCACCGTCGATGCGAAGAAGGAAACCCAGCTCGAAGACTTCGCCGAGCTGCCCCTGACCGATGAAACCCTCGCCAAAGTCCACGCCGGGATGCAGCAGTGTGCCGAAGGCCTTGAAGGCAGCACCGCCACCCGTATCAGCGACTCCATCACCGCCGCGCGAACCAAGTTCGCCGCCAAAGGACTCACCCTTTTCGCCCTCGCCAAAACCGGCACCGCCACCCGCCGGGCACCGGTGAAGAAAGGAAACGTCATCCTCGAAGATAAACGCGAGTGCGCTGCCTTCTGCCTCTACCTCGAATTGCGCGACAAAAGCGGCAAGCCCGTCGCCGCCCTCAGCTCCGCCACCTACCTCCAGGACCGCGCCGCCACCAAAGGCGGCACCAGCCCGAAGAACTCCGCCGTCGCCGTGCAGCTCACCGAGGACTTCTTCCCTGAACTCGTGGCCTGGCTGGAAAGCCAGCCGGG
>NZ_JBILYB010000179.1:0-10789 GCF_044378005.1 Prosthecobacter sp. | reverse complement strand
AAGTCTTGAAGCTCGAAGCCCCTGAAAAAAGTGCGCGTCCCGCAGCCACTTTGAGGTAAGCATTTTGCAGCACCTCCTCCGCCCGTGAGTGATCCCCGCCACAGCAATGCAGCGCCCAGCCAAAGGCGTCGGGGTGCAGGGATTCGAGTTGGTTGGCAGTTTCTTGCTCCATTCATTTCCCGGTGAGTGATCCGGGACGGAGGGATGTATGACAGCGCCTCAACTTTTCACCACGGGCTTCTGCGGCGGCGGCTCCACAAAGGAAGCGATGCCGAGCAGGATGGCTGCGACGACGACGCAGGAGTCAGCGACGTTGAAGGAGGGCCAGGGATTGAAGGGTGGGAAGCCGAAGTCGAAGCGGAGGAAATCGACGACGTAACCGTCGAGGAAGCCACCACCGAAGAGCACGCCGTCATCACCACGGCGGAAGAGGCGGTCGGTGAGATTGCCGAAGATGCCGGAGATGATGAGGGCGACGGCGGTGCGGCTGAGTTTGCCGGGGAACATGTTTGTCCGCGTGCCCCAGATCAGGAAGACCAGCGCGCTGAGTGAGATGAAGGTGAAGGCGTAGTTCGCGTATTGCGTGCCATTGAACATGCCAAAGGCCACGCCCGTGTTCGCGGTGTGATGCAGCCAGAAAGTGCCTTTGATCACCTCATCCTCGCGCCCATGCAGATCAAAGTTTGCCACGATCCAGCTCTTCGACCATTGATCGAGCAGATAAAGCGGCAGGGAAAGGCAGAGGAGGAGCTTGGTCATGCGGGGCGCACCCATGCATCCTTCGTGTGCTCTGGCAATGCGAAACCTGATTGTGATGATGACGAGAAGTTCGTTCATGTGCCTCAGCCATCACTTCCGCGTGCGGCCATCGTTGCGAGCTTGGGCGAGCTGGGTGCTGAGTTGTTTCACGATCTCAGGATACTCGGAGGCGAGGTTTTTCGTTTCACCCGGGTCTTGAGTGAGATCATAGAGCGTCTGCTGCTTTCCGACTTTGCTCTCCATGAGCTTCCAACGGCCTGAGCGCACAGCGAGAACAACGTCTTTCGTATCACCCTGCATGATGGTGATGGGTCGGATCGGTGTGGCAAGTGATGGATCACGCAGCGCGGGCAGGATGTCGAAGGAGTCCTCGCCAGCGTTGTCGGGCAGCTTTGCGCTGACGATGCTGGTGATGGTGGCGAGCAGGTCGGTGAGGCAGATGGTTTGATCTGAAGTCGAGCCCGCAGGGATCTGGCCGGGCCAGCGGGCGATGAAGGGCACTCGATGCCCGCCCTCGAACGGCGTGCCTTTGCCATCGTGCCAGGGACCGTTCGTGAGATGTCCCATGGCTTTGGCGTCGCGCTTGGCGGTGCGGAATTTCTCACGCACACCACCAGCCTCGCTGGCGAGGTTGAGCTTCACTTTCTGCGTGCCTTTGAAATCATTCGGCGTGCCGCCGTTGTCGCTGCTGAAGAAGATCAGCGTGCGCTCGGAGAGCTTCAGTTCATCCAGCGTGGCGAGGATTTCACCGACGTGGGCATCGAGTTCCTGGATGTGATCGCCGAGCAGTCCGGCCTGGCTCGTGCCACGAAACGCTGCCGCCGGAGTGATGTGCGTGTGCGAGGCACAGGGCGTGAAGTACAGGAAGAAGGGCCGTTCGCGATGTTCGCGAATGAAGCCGATGGCCTTCGCGGTGAGCGTGGTGTCCACCAGATCATCCACACGCGGCTGCGCAACGCCTTCGGGAAATTCGCTGCCTTCCACGAGGCGATATGCCTCACCCGGCTTCCTTCCGGCGATGTCGTGATTCTCGATGAAGACACGGTAGCGGTCATTGTGGTTCTGCGGCACGCCGAAGTGATAATCAAAGCCCACCTCCAGCGGCCCGGTGATGGGCAGCACGTTCCAATCCTTGCTGTAACCGAGATGCCATTTCCCGATGGCCGCCGAGCGATAGCCCTGTGCTTTCAGCATCGATGCGATGTTCAGGCAGTCCTGCTCCAGGTGGTAATCATTCCCCTTTTTGTGCAGCCGCCATGGAGAGCGACCGGTCATCAAACCATAGCGCGAAGGCGAGCACACGGAGGCAGGCGAATGCGCATCTGTGAAACGCACGCCCTCACTCGCCAACCGGTCGATATTCGGTGTTTTGATCTTCGTCGCGCCGTAACAGCCCACATCGCCGTAGCCGAGGTCGTCGGCGAGGATGATGACGATGTTCGGCTGAGCCGCGAAGAGGGCTGGGTAAAGGGCGAAGAGGATGAGAAGCTGGCGGATCACGGTCTTATTTGGAAAGCTCCTTGGTTGCTGCAGTCTTCATCACACCGCTCATCGGATGCTGACTCACGGTATCCCAGGCAATCTGCTGGAGGAGTGTATTGAGCTTGGCTTTGTCGTCATCACTCATGTCCTTGAGGAGCTTGAAAGTGCTGGGCACAGGCAGGCCGACGGGACTCTTGCGGTAGATGACAGCGTAGTGGCAGTAGCTGGAGAGGATTTGCAGTGGAGGGTTGGCATGGCCCCAGTTGTCGCGAAAGAGGTCGGCTTGGACTTTGAGGCCAGGAGCTTCGCCTTTGAGGATTTTTTCACGCAACGTCACCGCCGCCATGCCGACGGGCACGATGAGCACTGCATCCTTGCCGAGACGTTGGTTGATGCCTTGAACGTAGTCTTCGATGTCCTTGGCGTAACGCAGCGTGGCATCGCGGAGCTTGGCGAGGTCGGTGGCGTTGTGATCGACCTTCTTGCGAGTCTGGAGCGGATAGACGGGTTCATACTCGTCATTCGGCATCCAGTATTCCTGCACGGTGATGCGCAGCTCAGGATTGTGCTCAATGCCGAGCTTCACGAACTGCTCGATGGCCTCATCCGGCAGCCAGATGGGCGAAAGCGTGAGCACATCGGCCTTTCCAGCCTTCAAGACCTGCTTCACCGCGCTCTTCTCCTCAGGCACGGCCCAGTGCTTCTGCACCGTGGAGCCACCGATGCTCGAAAGGCCCGCCAGTTCATGTTTGAAACCCGCCGCCAGCGCCATCTCCGCCACCTGGCGATAGGTGAACACATGAAAACTATGCCCACAGGTGGCGATGCCTTGCCCGGCGGTGACCGGCGGCTGCAAATCAGCGGCGCGGGTGATGAATGCGGTGAGACAGAGGGTGGCGAGGAGAAAGGCGGCTTTCATGCCGTCTTAACGTCTGACTTAACTCAAATCGCTCAGCAGGCAGCAGCTCTGGCATCCAGAAGTTGATGATGTGACGGAGAAGGTGCGGCATGGTTGAGGATAGGTTAAGACTAGACGCGGGATGGCTTACCACAGCGGTCGATTCGAGATCGACACATCATCGACATAGAGCGTGTGCGCGTGCTCGGTGCTGCCGTTGGCGGTGAGGCCGACTTCGAGGCGGTCGTAGATGGTTTTGACGGTGGGGAGCGTCTGACCGTACGCGTCGATGATCTTGGTTTCGTCCTGCCAGACTTCCATCACGCCATCGGCCTTCTCCGAGAGAAGGAGATGCACGCGCAGCCGCACCCAGCGGTCGAGTGGAAAGCGCAACGCACGATCAGGTGGCTGGTGAAAGACGGATGATGAGAACCACTTCCCGAGATCAGACGTGATCGCGTCGCCCTTTTGCAAATAGACGCGGCGGCCGGGTGACTGCCATTTGGTGCTCGATTCGAGGTCCCACAGGAAGACGTTCTCTGCACTCGCGCCACCTTTGAGCAAGAACCAGCATTCCGACCAGACGTGATCGCCTTTGACGAAGTGCAATTGCTCCCGCAGCACGTCCGCCTTCGAGGTGACATCATTGCGCTTCACGGTGGCGAAGCATTTCAGCGACTGCCGCCCCGAATGCACGACCTCCGTGGTCAGCTCGTTCGTGCTCTCCTTTGGCACCAATTGCCAGCCGTGCCAGCGCGAGAGATCCTTCGGGTAAAGATCGAGAAAGGCACCCGCGTTTTCAAAACCATCGCGGAAGGTAAATGGACTCTCCTTTCGAACCGGCACGGGCTTGAACCAATCGAGATGCCCAGCGAGCAGGACCGCCAGCGTGACGACGACCACGGCAACGATGATGATCATCAGGCGTTTGAGCTTCATGACCTGGGGCTGGCACTCAGGGCTTCGCTGCGGCATTGAGTTTCACTTTGTTCGCCGCCCACTCGGCATTCGGCAGAGCCTCCCAGACGCGCAGTCGGCGAAAGCTCGCCTCCGTGCCCGCGCCGAGCATGATGCTGTGCTTCGCCGTGCCGATGAGCGGATTTCTCAGGGTGATGCTTTGCTTGTCGAGCGTGCCGACGACTTCGTCTCCGTGGATCTCAAGCACGACGGTGTGCCATTCGTTGAGTTTGATCGGCGTGAGCAGCTTCACGGTGGTGCCTTTCTCACGCTGCTTGGTGGTGGGATTGATCTTGTCCGCGTCATACGGCGTCAAAAACAGCCCGCCCTGGCCGAGGCTGAGCGAGATGACGTAATCTTTCGCATCGGTGGCCTTCACAAACAGCGAGCGATACTTCCGCCCCTCGTCAGGTACGTCGTTCAAGCGCACCTCGCACTGAATGATCACGTTTTGATATTGGATGCCAAACGAGGCCGTGGCCGGATGATTTGCTCCCGGTGTCTCGATGCCACGAAACTCACCCTGCGCGATCTCCCAGCGTCCTCCTTTGCCGCCGGTGGCTGAGTTGTTGTAGCGCCAGCCGGTGAAGCCGCTCGCGAAGCCGACAGGCTTGCCCTTGAATGGTGGAGGCGCTTGAGCGAAGTCCTCACTGGCTAGCAGCTTGCCGCGCGTGGTCATGAGCGTGGCGGGCAAGGTCTCTTCAGCAAACGCCGAATGAGGAATGACGAGGGCGGAAATGGCGAACAAGAGCGTGAGGAGCGGCTTCATGGTGAGGCTGAGATGTTTCGAAAAAATGCCGCGTCGAGTGTCGGATGGATCTGCTGATAAAAACCCAAGACGAGGGCAAGCTTTCGATGAATGGGCGGATACTTCTTCGCGAGCTGCCACAGCGCGGCATCGCCAGTCCAGAGACGGGCGGCATAACCGTTGAAGTCGTTTTCGAGCGTGGACTGGCTGTATTGCGAGAGGAAACCTTGCGCGTTCATCGTGCTGTCGGCCTTGGTGCGGGCTTTGCCTTGCTTCACGGCATCCACGCCATCGCCGAGGTAGGTGAAGCCGGGCGGATTCGCGGCTTTCCACGCGTCTTGATCGAGAAACTGCGGACGGTTACGAATGAGGATGCTGGAAAACTCTGCGTGGAAGACGCTTTCAATGTGCCGCGCCGTGAAACCATTCTTCACCGGGCCGATTTTGACATACACATCCGTCCGCGAGTTCGTGCCGCTGGTGACGACACCGCGATACCGCAGCTCGCCGAGCAGATACAGTGTGCGCAAGTGCTCACGAAGCACTTCCAGTGGATATTTGACCCAAGCGGCATCCATCACGCGCAGTGCATCCTCGCGTCGGTCGTCAGGCAACACTTCGCCACTCGCCGCGATTTTGTTTTCGCGCCAGGACGCGGGAAAAATCGCCGCACCGCCGGAGGTGACCACGCGCACGGGTTTCTCTCGCAGAATGATCGCAAGTTCGTCCGCATGGAGAGAAGCTGAAAGGAAAAAGGCTGCAATAAATCGGCTCATGATCGGATCGGCTCATTCACCCACACACCACAGATACTCCTGCCTCTTCGGGTTGGTTTTCGCGGAGCGGAGATAGAGGCGGTTGTCGCAGATGGCGGGGGTGCTGAAGCATTCGTCGCCGAGCGGGTTTTGGCCGAGGAGGATGAACTTCTCTGGCGTGGCCTCGAAGACGGAAGTGACTCCGGCTTTGCTGGTGACGTAGATGCGTGAGTCGGCCATCACGGGCGAGCCGTAGAACTCGCGATCTACTTTTTCATTCCAGAGTTCTTCGCCGGTGGCGGACTTCCAGCAGACCGCGCGGCCTGCGTCGCCGACGGCGAAGACGTGACCGTTTTTGACGATCATGGAGGGCACATAGGTCTTGGTGACATTCTCCCAGGCGATCTTACCGGAGCCGTCGGCTTCGAGCGCCATGGTGTGGTTCTTCGGATAACCGCCACCGAGGAAAACGCGACTACCATCGGTCACGGCGGTGACGACGGTTTCCTCGGTGCTGCCGTCGATGCTCCAGAGCTTCTTCCCGGTGAGCGGATCGAAGCTCTCGACCTTGTTGCAACCGGCAAGCACGGCCTGGACCTTGCCTGCGGCGTTCACGATGCCGGGTGAGGCGTAGTTCGCCACGGGCGGGCGATCCTGCTGCCACACGATCTCGCCAGTCAGCTTGTTGAGGCCGCTCATCTTGCCGCCACCGCGATGATCGGCAGAGACGAGCACGATGTTTTGATGAATGACAGGCGAGGAACCAAAGCCCTGATGCACCTGAAAATCACACACGCGGCGCTGCCAGAGCTGCTTGCCGCTCAAATCGAGCGCGGTGGTGAAAATGGCGCCGTTGTTGAGGAAGTTCACAAAGAGCCGCTCGCCATCGCTGACGACATCGGACGAGGCCTGCGAGGAGATTTTGTGGCCCTTCGTGTTGAGGTTACCGCGATGCGCCACAGCCTCCCAGAGAGGCTTTCCGTTGCCACGATCAAAGCAGAGCACGAGCTGCTCCTCCGTCTCCACGTCCGCCGTCGCGAGCAGCACCTGATTCCCGACGACAATAGGCGAACCATGCCCGCGTCCGCGAACCTCAGCCTTCCAGACCACGTTTTCGCCCTCGCTCCATTTCACAGGCAGTTTTTGGCCGGGAGCCGCATGGCCATCGCCAGTTGGTCCGCGCCATGCAGGCCAATCGGCGGCGAAAAGTGAGGTGGCGAATGCGGCGAGGAGGAGCGAGGCGAGTTTCATGAGGCTGTGGTGAGAGCATCAGAAAACGGAAGCGCGGGCCGCATCTCGCTTTTTCTCACTTCACCACCTCGCCGCTCACCAGCGGGCGATGACGCGGGATCATGCTGCGGAAGTCACCGAGGTTGTAGGGGCCGAGGTAGGGCTGGTTGAGCGTGACCTCCGCCACGGCGACGGTCCCCCATTTGGGCGTGGTGGCGAGGGGATCGCCGTTGTGATCATAGATGGCGGAGATCATCCAGCCGGAGTCGTGTTCCATGAAGGTGCTGCTGATGACATAGACATGATTTTCACACGCACGGGCCGCGGCGAGCTTCGGATTGCAACCCCAGACAGGCCACGCAATGACCTCCGCACCGTTCTTCGTAAGCTCGCGGGCCACCTCGGGGAAAAAGCCGTCGTAGCAGACCATCATACCGACTTTACCAATGGCGGTGTCGAAGACTGGATAGTCTTTACCGGGGGCGATGCCTTTCGCGGCCTCACCGGGCGGCAGGGAGACTTTGCGATACTTGCCGATGAGAATGCCATCCGGTCCGAGGAGCACCGCCGTGTTATAGACGAGATGCGACTCACGCTCATAAAGGCTGAGCACGATGTGAAGATGATGCTGTTTGGCGAGCGAGCCGAAATACTCGGTGGTGGGGCCAGGGATAGGCTCAGCCGTGGTGATGGGATCTTTGACTGGACCGACCGTCGGCACCGTTTCGCCGAGCACGACGAGATCAGCCTTCTGCCGTGCTGCATCGGCGATGAGCGGCGCAAACTCCTCGCAGTTCTGTCGCGGTGATTTGCCTTGCGGTTTGTAGTGCACCGTCGCCAGCCGCACTTTGCGAGCCTGCGGTGCCTCGGTCTGCGCAAACTCCGCTCCACGCCACTCCACGCGGCCATTCGGTGCCCATTGCAGATGCAGTTCGACAATGGCTCGCGCTGCCTTTGAAGGACTCTTGTAAATGCCACCCACCGTGGTCCAGCCTTGCGCATCCGTCTGCCCATCAGTCGGATATTCCGGCTCGGCACTTGGCATGGGCAGCTTCGGATCGGAGTTCACGGGCCGTTCGTCGATGCGCACCATTTTGCCATCTTTGTCCTGCCATGAAATGCGCACGAGGCAGCTCTGGCGCGGATTGCTCACGCCACTGATCTTCCGCTTAACCTCAAAGCGCTGCCATGCACCGCCCTTGATCTCGAAGCTCTTTTGAAACCAGCCGTCGAGGCCCTCGCGCTGATCGTGCGTAATGATGAGTGTGTCATCGGCTCCGCTGCTGAATTGCGGACGAATTTCCTCGCGCGGACTTTCGGTGGTCCAACCATGGAAATCAGCGGCGTGGAGTGAGACGGTGAAAAGGAGGGCAAGGATGAGTTTCATGGAGGTGATCGAAGAAAGGCGATGATGTTGGCAATCTGCTCGGGCTTCAGGGCATCACCGAGACCTGCGGGCATCAGTGAGACGTTGCGCAGCGTGCGGATGTCGGCGCGTTTGCGCAGCACGGTGCGTTCAGCGCCGCCGGGGAGCTTCAAGGTGATGCTGGTGGGCGAGTCGGAGGCGGTGATGCCGAGGAGGGTTTCACCGCGATGGGTTTTGGCCATGATGGTTTCGTAACCTGGGCGTGCGGCCTCGCTTGGAAACAACACATCTCGAAGGATGACTTCGGGGGCGCGTTGGAACTCAGCATCGAGATCGGGGCCGACGGTGGAACCGATTCCGTGGGACTTGTGGCAGGCTCCGCAGATGGCGGTGAAGAGCGTTTTGCCTTCGTCGAGGTTCGGTTTCTGTTTGAGCGCGGCGAGGATGGCAGGGACGCGTTTTTCCCAGGCGGCGTTTTGCTCGACGGTGGGCGCTGTGGGTGCCGGGACTTCGACGGCGTTCGCGAGAGGTTGGGTGTCTTCGAGGCCGAGCTTCAGAATGTCGTGCGCTTTGCCGCTTTTGACGACGGCGAGGCATTCGGTGAGTTCTTGCGCATTGCCACGAGCGGCAAGGATGCCGGCGAGATTGGCCATGACGGGTTCGCTTTGACCAGGATCAGCGGCGAGGGCCAAAAGGAGGTCTTTTTCGAGCTTGTGAGCTGAACTGGCGATAGCGGCGTCCATCCAGCGCAGGTGACCTTGATTGCGTGCGAGAGTGACGAGCGCGTCGCGTTGCGGTCCGAGGCTCAAAGCGAGCTGGAGGGCGAGTTGGGGCTCCAAATCGGCTTTGGGGTCAATGTCGGAGGTGTCCTCGTTTTCGCGGAGTTGGAGCACTTTGGCGTCGGCAGTGCTCAGCGACGGCTTTTGCCATTTATCCTTCGCTTCGAGAATCCAGATGCGGCCTCGATCACGGCCGTTGATGACGCCGTATTGCTGCTGGAGGTGTCGCGGGATGGCGGAGTAGTCTTCAATGATTTCGCGGTAGAAATCGACGATGGCCATGTGGCCTTCGTGCGTGTGGGCGAGGCTCATGGGATGGAACCACGCATCGCGGGAGGCGAGGAATTCGCGCTGTTCCTCGCCCTTCACGCGTTGCAAGCGCAGGCGGGTGCCATCGCGCACGATGTCGGCGCGGTGGATGAGGTTTTGCGCGGGTTCGCAGACGAAATACTGGCCACGCCAGACGAGCGGTCCACAGGCGCTGGTGAAGTAGCCGGACGCGGCGGCATCGCTGAGGCTGATCTTGCGGTAGAAGGCGAAGTATTCGGCATGTTGCTCGCGCTTCGTGCGCCAGGGATGCGGTTTGGAGATGGGATAGACGCGGGTGTCGTCGCTGGCGGGTGAATCGAGCACCGGCGCGGCGGCATCGGGATTGCGCGAGAGGTAGCGCCACGGGATGGGCGTGACGTAGAGGCCGGGATGCGTGGTGGTGCAGGTGAAGCGCTCGCCGCTGTCAGTGAAGGCCATGCCTATTGTCTTCGTGCTGCCGCTCACGGGCTCGATGGCGCTGCCGTCGGAGCGAATGCGGAAGTCGGTGGCGGGAAGCGTGACGGGCTTTGCCAAATGCGGTCCGGTGATCTCGCCTCCGGCCCAACCGCGACCGAAATAGAGCCAGCCATCCGGTCCCCAAGTCGGTGCATTGATGCCGCGCTCCAGATTGCCAGTGCCAAAGCCCGTGAAGAGCTTTTCGTTCACGTCGGCGTGGTCATCGCCGTCACTGTCTTTGAGGAAAACGATGTGTGGTGCACAAGCGACGATGATGCCGCCATTCGCAGCGGCGATGCCGTAACACGGCGGCAAGCGATCCGCCCACACGATGGCCTTGTCCATGACGCCGTCGCCATCGGTGTCGCGCAGGAGCTTCACGGTGCCGTAGGTTTCGGTCTCGGCTTTCTTCTTGGCTGCCTCGCTGGCCTGGATGCGGCGCACTTCGAGGTCGAGCTGGCCGGATTTGTTCAGCTCGTCGATGTCGTATTGACCTTCGACGTTGTAGCCGTGCAGTTCGCAGACAAAGCAGCGGCCTTTGTCATCCCAGCAGATGCCGCTCGGCTCGGCGATGAGCGGTTCGCTGGCGAGGAGGCGGATGGAATAGCCTGCGGGCAGTTGGAACAGCTTCGCGCTTTCCGCTGGCGAGAGCGGCGGCTGCGCGTCGTCAGGCTTTGGGATTTCGCCATTGGCGGACGGCCAAGCGAGCAAGAGCAGCAGAAGATGGAGACGACGAATCATGGCGGGCCATGAATTACGCATCATTGGCGACACTTCTCTGGCTATGGGCTGAGAGAATGTCGTCGTGAGGGGAAAGTCTCCGGGAGCTTCGGAAGCTTCTACCCCGTGCATTTACCCGTTCTTCAGCGAGGCCATGTCGATGGAGAAGCGATACTTCACATCGGACTTCAGCAGGCGCTCGTAGGCTTCGTTGATCTGCTGGATGGCGATAACCTCGACATCGGAGACGATTTGATTCGCGCCGCAGAAGTCGAGCATCTCCTGCGTCTCGGCGAGGCCGCCGATGAGCGATCCGGCGAGGCGTTTGCG
>NZ_JBILYB010000053.1:0-39925 GCF_044378005.1 Prosthecobacter sp. | reverse complement strand
GTGAAACACGCGGCGTCCTTGCTCGCCCGCTGCCTGGGGTTTGACGAAGAAGTCGATTTCGAGGGAGCGGGTGACGTCTTTGGGCACGTCGATCGGCCTAGCGTTAAGGGTGATTTGGTTGTCGCCCTTTTTCAGGCCGCCGAGGATGAAGAACTTGAGCGTGTTGTCCCCGGCGTAGTGGTCGAAGCCATTCACCTGGATCTCTGTCTCGTAGCCGACGGACTGCACGGTGCAGCCGGTGATGTAGTCAGGCACTGGGCTTAGTGGTGGTGTGGCTGGTGGTGTGCCTGGCGGGGTGAACTCAGGCAGGTCGAGGAAGTCGGCAGGTTCGTTGCGCAGCAGTTTGGCACGCACCTCGGGCTGGGTGGCGAGCTGCACGAGCTTGTTGCTGTCGAACTTCCAGGCACCGTCCTGGCGGAAGAATTTCAGCACGAGCAGGCTCTCAGGGATCTGCTCTGGATCGCCGCCCATGTTCACTTTGCCAAAGTAGAGCAGGTGTGCGGTATCGCCCACGGCCTGGGCTTCCAGCAGACGAAGCGGCTTGGTGTCTGCGGGAGCGAGCATGGTTTCAAAGACGGACTTCGGAAACGCGAGCCCCTGGCTGATGACGGTGTTCCTGGTGATGACCTGACGATGCATGGTGATCGCCGCCGCCCAGGCACGGGCATCCTGGGCCACCACGGCAGAGCGCCACTGCTCGTAGGCGCGCTCGAGTTTCAGTCGCAGGTCAGGCTCCTGCGCGTGCAGCGGCAGTGAGGTGATCAAGCAAAGCAGGAGAAGGAAAAGGCGGGCTGGCATGGGGAAGGGGATAGTCATGGGAAGGGCTTGGAGCAAGCGGCGGAATTTTACCTCTTGCTCCGTTTCAGCGTGAGGTGCTCGCCGCACTGCATCACATGATGGGGCTGCTGGAGGCGCTGGCAGACGCTGACGAACTCGTCAGGCGTCTCGGTATTGAAGGTGAACATGTCGTAATGGCAAGGCACCACCATTCGCGCGCCACAGGCTTTGGCGAGCGCGGCGGCTTCAGTGCCGTTGAGATTGCCGGAGACACGACGCTCGGGTTTGTTGCCATTGATCGGCAGGAGCATGAGGTCGATCTGGAAGCGCTGGAGCGCTGGCATCAGCTCCTCATGCCAGAGGGTGTCGCCACTGTGATAGATCGTGAAGCCTCCACGCTGGGCGATGAAGCCGAGGTAGTGGCACTGGCCGAACTCATTGCGCTTCAGATCATTGTGGGCGGAGGCGACTCCAGTGATGACCCAGTCGCCATGCCATTGGGTGTTTTCACAGAAGGGCTGGAGCTGAATAGGCGCATCATTGAGGCGTTGTCTGCCCTCTTCTAAAATGGGTGCAGGAAGGAAGAGGGTGAAGTCAGGATTACTCTGCGCTAGCGGCACCAAGGTCTCGGCATCGAGGTGATCCGTGTGGATGTGACTGGCGGTGACGAGGCGGATGTCGGTCAGTCGTTCAGGCGCGATGCAGCGCTCCGTCATGCGGGTGTGCGGCTTGTCCGTGGCGGCATATTTTTTCGTCAGCGAATCCGAGAGGTAGGGATCGAAGAGCAGCGATGAGCCCGCCACCTTGACCAGGAAACCACTCTGCCCGAGCCACCAAACATGGAGATCAGAGTCCTCGCTGCCGACACTGGCGATGTCGGCGAGCAAGGCATCATCTCTCTGGACTGGCTGGATCATCGGGCGGGAGATGGCTGGCCTTCAGACTGGAATTCGCGAACTTAGATCACACGATCATTGCCACCATCGACCGGGATCTGTGCTCCGGTGACTTTGGCGAAGAGCGGCGAGGCCATGGCGCTGACCATGTTGCCGATGTCCTTGGATTTGATCTCCACCTTCATCAGGTTCTTGGTCTTGTATTCCTCGACGGTCATGCCGTAGCGGGTTGCGCTCTTTTGCAGAGCTTCGGGGGTCCAGAGCTTCGTGTCGAAGACGGCGTCGGGATGCACGATGTTGACGCGGATCTTGTGCGGGGCCAGTTCGAGCGCGGCAACGCGACAAAGCTGGGTGAGTGCGGCCTTCGAGCAGGAGTAAGCCGAGGCACCAGGGCCGGGGGCTTTGAAGTTGCGGCTGCCGACGAAGATGATGCTGGCGTCGATGCCCTGCTTTACGAAGGGAATGACCTTGTTCATGAGCTTCTGATGGCTCGTGAGGTTGATCATGATCGTGCGGTCCCAATCGGTCTGGGCCATGGCGTCGAGATGATCATTTTTCGGGAAGATGCCGGCGTTGCTGACGACGATGTCGATGCCGCCGAACTCGCGCACGGTGAAATCGATGGCGTCCTGGACGGGCTGGTCCTCGGTAAGGTTCACGACGATGCCAATGCCGCCGATCTTCTTCATGATGTCGGGGATCTCCTTGTCGATGTCGAGCCCGACGACCTGCGCGCCTTGCTCCGCCAGCGACTCCGCGATGGCAAAGCCGATGCCAGCCGCGCAACCGGTGACGAGCGCCACCTTGCCCTGATGCACCTTACGGGCCGGGCCTTTGCGCAGTTTGGCCTGCTCCAGATCCCAATACTCGATTTCGAAGATGTCCTTCTCCGGCAGCGGTTCCCATCCACCGACGGCTTCACCGAGCTGGACGGTTGCTGCGGTGCTTTCGGCGATGTCGGCGACGATCTTGGCGTCCTTCAAGGTGTCGCCAAAGCTGACGATGCCTTTGCCTGGCCAGATCGCGAAACGCGGGGCCGCATCGAGCATCGTCTGGCCTTTGGCATGACGCTGGAAGTAAGCCGCGTAGTCATCGGCGAACTTCTGCACGCTCGCTTCGAGGTCCTCGCCGATGAATGCAGGCGCACGCTTTGTTCGGATGCTGTGGTCTGGCGTCAAAGGGCCGCGTGTGCCGAAATCGGCGACGTTTGTGATGCCCGCATAGCCGACGGCTTCGGGGGAAGCATTGAGGCGGGCGATCTGCGGGAAGCCACGGGTCTTGGACACGGCCTGACGCAACTTTGCCAAAGCCATGAGGTCTTCACTGGCTTCGGCACTGGCGGACTTGCCACCCTTTTTGGCAAGGTATTCCTCCGCCATCGTGACCATCTCGATGTGCAGTTCGTAACTCTTGCGGGCGTCATCATCGAAGGTGAACAGGCCGTGCTTTAGCAAAACCATGCCCTGGATGCCCTCAGCGCGCAGGTCACGCCCGGCGATAAGCTCGGCGATGGTTTTGGCCAAAATGAAGCCCGGCATGACATAGGGCACGATGATGACACGGCTGCCATACACTTCCTTCACACGGGCTTCGCCATCGGCGGCGCAGGTGAGGGCGGAAATGGCGTTCGCGTGGCTATGATCGACGAATTTGAAGGGCAGGATGGCGTGCAGGATCGCCTCGATGCTCGCGGCAGGCGCGTTCGGATTCGTCATCGCAGCGCGCTGCTGGAGAACCATGTCTTCATCGCTCATAGTCGCGAGTTTGGACATTTTGATCAGGGCCTCCATGCGGACGGGGGAGAAGCCTTCACGCTCGATGGTCGCCAGATCCCAGCCGCTGCCTTTGACATAGCAAAGATCGACGGAATCCCCGAAGTAGTCCTTCTCAGTGACTTTGACCGAGGTATTGCCACCGCCATGAAGGACTAGGGCGGGATTCCGGCCAAGGAGGCGGCTGGTGTAAACGCGCTGACCGAGCAGGTCGGTTCCGAAAGTGGCGGCTTCTGTGTCGTTCCAAAGGCTGTGCATGTGCGGGAGAGTGAGGGGCGCGAAGGGAGCTTCTTTCAATGTCAGGCGCAAGACGGAATCCACCGCCCGGCGAACAAAGCCAGGAAGAGGCTGGAAGGGTTTTTCACAGAAACGAAATTTTATGGAAAGTACGCGCGTATGAGTTCGGGTCATGACCCCCCGTCTTCTCATCACGTCCCTCTTTGCTGCTGCGACACTCTCCTTCGCCGCCTACCCGGAATTTACCGCCACGATCCCGAATGGCGGGCCGCGCGGTGCGGAATGGAAGCTCACCGTCACAGGTAGCCGCCTCGCTGACTTCGAGAGCCTGATGTTCTTTTCCCCCGGCATCACGCAGAAGAGCGTGGAGAAGGTGGAGGCGAACAAAGTGCAACTCACCATCGCCGTCGCCCCTGAGGTGCCTCTGGGAAATCACCTCGTCCGCATCCGCACGAAGTCGGGCATCTCCCACATGCGCCAGTTCTTCGTCGGTCCCTTCACGAATGTGGAAGAAAAGGAGCCGAACAGCGAGATGGATGCCGCCCAAGTGATCCAGTTCAATCAGACCATCGAAGGCGTGGTGCTGAATGAAGATGTCGATTACTACAAAATCACCGCCAAAAAAGGCCAGCGCATCAGTGTCGAGGCTGACGGACTTCGCCTCGGCTACACCACCTTCGATCCTTACATCGCAATCATCGATAAGGACCGCTTCGAGAAGAGCTTCTCCGATGACACCATCCTGCACCGCCAGGACGGGTATTGCTCCTTCGTCGCCGAATACGATGGCGACTACTTCGTGATGATCCGCGAGTCCTCGTATCGTGGCGGCGGCAACAATTACTATCGCCTGCACGTCGGCAGCTATCGCCGCCCGGACGTGGTCTATCCTGCGGGTGGCAAGATTGGCTCGAAGACCAAGGTGCGCTTCATTGAAAAGGACAGTTTCTTTGAAGAAGAAGCCCAGCTTCCCGCCGAGGAAGATCCCGGCTTCAATATTCTCTCCAAGACCCAGGAGCCGGCTCCTTCGGGCAATCCTTTCCGTCTGGTCGGCTATGACAACGTGCTGGAAGTCGAGCCCAATGAAGAGCAGGCCAAGGCCACCGCGTCTCCTACCGGCGAGCCAATCGCCTTGAACGGCATCATCGAGAAGCCCGGCGACGTTGATTACTTCAAGGTGCCCTTCAAAAAAGGTCAGCAAGTCGTCCTGCAAGCCTACGCCCAGAGCCTCGGCTCCCCGCTCGATTCCGTGGTGAATGTGTACAACGACAAAGGCGGCAGCCTCGGCGGTAACGACGATGGCGGTGGCCGCCGCCGTCTCGACAGCAAGCAGACACTCAGCATTCCCGCCGATGGCGACTACTTTGTCCGAGTCACTGACCACCTCGACCGTGGTGGTCCGAATTACGTGTATCGCCTGGAACTCGTCGCCAGCCAGCCCTCTCTCACCTTTGCCTCACCGCATTACACGGTGAACGACTCCCAGTATCGCCAGTTCGTCGCCATCCCACGTGGTGGACGCATGGTATTGCTGCAAAACTTCAGCCGCAGCGCTGTCAGCGGCGACTTCAAATTCGATGCCCCTGGTCTGCCAGCAGGCGTGAAAATGCTCTCCGATCTCGCTCCCAAGGATCAGCCTTCCATGCCGCTCATGTTTGAGGCAGCAGCAGATGCCCCTCTCGGTGGTGCTGTGGTGCCAGTCACGCTCAAGCCCGTCGATCCCGCGCAAAAGATCATCGGCAAGATGCGCCAGGAGTTCGACATCGTCCGCTCTGGCAACGTCGTCTATTATACCGAGTTCGAGGACAAACTGCCCATCGCTGTCGTCGAAGAAGCTCCTTACTCCCTCGAAATCGTCAAGCCCACCGTGCCCCTCGTCGCGAATGGCGTGATGCAGATGAAAGTCACCTGCAAGCGCAAGGAAGGCTTCAAAAACGCCATCCGTATCTTCATGCCATGGAAGCCACCAGGCATCAGCGGCCTCGGCGAGCAAACCATCGCCGAAGGTCAAAACGAATGCACCTTCCAGCTCGACGCGAATGCCAATGTCGGCGTCGGCACTTGGAACTTTGTCGTCATGGGCGAAGTCGATGCAGGCAATGGCCGTGTCTATAACGCCTCCCCCTTCTGCGAGATCAAGACCGACACCGCCTACATGAGTGCTCCAGCCATCGCGCTGACTGCTGTGGAACAGGGTAAGGAAACCATCATGGTCGCCAAGGTCGAGCATCTGAAACCTTTCAATGGCGAAGCCAACGCTCAGCTCGTCGGCGTCCCCGACACCATCCAGATCGAGCCAGCGAAGATCAACAAGGACACCAAAGAGGTCGCCTTTAAGGTCATCACCACTGACAAATCTCCCGTCGGCAAGCAGGGCAACCTCTTCGTTCAGGTCGATGTGCCAGTCGAAGGTGGTACCACGCTTCATCGCATCGCCATCGGCTCCATTCTCCGCATTGATGCTCCGCGCAAAGCCCCAGCCGCCGCGCCGAAGCCCGTCGTTGTCGCCGAAGCCAAGCCCAAAGAAGCTCCGAAGCCAGCCGCTCCGAAGCCACTTTCCCGTCTGGAGCAGCTCCGCCAAGAAGCTGCGGGTGGGAAGTAAGTTAATATGGATGCCTGAAGCTCATCGCACCCAACGACTTTTTTCACATTTGAGATAAACTCCCACGTTCACGCGTAGGTTTCCGCAACGCACAGTTACATTCCCATGACATCCCCCCTCCGTCATACCCTCCTGCTCAGTTCGGCCCTCTTCTCGGTGGCTGGATCTGGCTTTGGTAATCCCGCGTCTGCTGCGGCTCCGGCACCTGCGGCTGTACCACAGGCCGCTGCGCCTGCCCCCGTCGTCGCAGCAGCTCCGGCTGCTCCAACGCATGTGGATTTCTCGAAAGTGCAGGCCGTGCTCGAAGCAAAATGCCTCGAATGCCACAACCCCTCCAAAGTGAAGGGTGAACTCCTCATGGACACTGCCGAGGCCATGCTGAAAGGCGGCGAAGGCGGCCCAGCGCTCGTTCCTGGCAAACCTGACGAAAGCAGCCTCATCAAGCGTATCGTCCTCGCCGCAGATCATGACGACATCATGCCACCCAAAGGCGGGCCGCTCGCGGCGAACGAGGTCGCTTTGCTCAAGCAATGGATCGCTGAAGGTGCTAAGTGGCCCCAAGGTCTTGCGCTGCGATATAAATCACCGGCTGAACAAAAGGCGCTCGCCGCCCTCACAGAGAAGCTGCCTGCGCTCACGAAGGTGGAGATCTTCCCGGATAAATACACGCTCGAAACTCAGCGCGACTCCCACCGCGTGATCGTCATGGCCACCTTCAATGATGCGACGACGCGCGATGTCACCCGCTTCTCAAACCTGCGTATCGCTGATAGCAACATCGCCAAACTCGAAGGTGATGTTTTGAAGCCCGCTGCTGATGCCGGCAGCACCGAGGTCCTTGCTGACATCGGCGGTCAGACCGTGAAGGCCGTCGTCGCCGTCAAGAATGGTAAAAAAGACCGCCCTATCTCCTTCCATCTTGATGTCATGCCCGTCTGGCTGCGCGGTGGTTGTAACCAGGGCGGCTGCCACGGCGCTGCTCGTGGAAAAGATGGCTTCCGCCTCAGCCTCTTCGGCATGGACCCCGATGGTGACTACATCCGCATCACTCGCGAGATGGTCGGCCGTCGTGTGAATCTTGCCATTCCTGAGGAAAGCACGCTCGTCGAGAAAGCCATCGGTGCCGTCCCGCACACTGGCAATCAGTGCTACACCCCCGAGTCGAAGTACAACAAAGACATCCTCGAGTGGATCAGCAACGGCGCGCAGAACGACCAGCCTGGCATCGCCAAAGTCACAGGCATCGAACTTTTCCCGAAACAGGTCGTTCTCGAAGGTGCTGGAAACACGCAGCAGTTCACCGTCCGCGCCACCTACTCTGATGGCACCGACCGCGACGTGACCGACCTCGCGCTCTTCATGTCGAACAACGACCCCACGGCCTCCATCAACAAGGAAGCCCTCGTCACCAGTGGTGATCGTGGCGTTGCCTTCGTGCTCGCCCGCTTCAACGTGTATAGCGTTACTTCCCAGGTGCTCGTCATCCCCGACAAGCTCAAGTATGAGCGTCCGAAACTTGCAGAGACAAACTACATCGACCAGCACGTCGATGAAAACCTCCACAAGCTGCGCATCCTCCCCAGCGGCATCTGCACGGATGAAGAATACGTCCGCCGAGCCTACATCGACGTCATCGGCATGTATCCGCCGCCCGCCGATATCCGCACCTTCCTCGCTGACCAGAATCCGAAGAAACGTGAGGCATTGATCGATACTCTGACTCAGCGCAAAGAGTTCACCGAACTCTGGGTCATGAAGTGGGCTGAGCTGCTGCAGATCCGCTCCGCCATTAATAACAACCAGCCGCCCTTCTACAAAAATGCGCTCCTCTACTACAACTGGATCGCTGACCGCATCGGCAAGAATGTCCCGCTTGATGAGATCGTGAAGGAACTCGTCGCCTCCACGGGTGGCACCGTTTCCAGCCCGGCGGTGAACTTCTACCAGACCGAAATCGATCAGCTCAAGCTTACCGAAAACATCGCCCAGGTCTTTATGGGCATGCGCATTCAGTGCGCCCAGTGCCATAACCATCCCTTCGATCGCTGGACGATGGATGACTACTACGGATTCAAGGCCTTCTTCGCCCAGATCGGCCGCAAGCAGACCGACGACCCGCAGGAAGTCATCATCTACAACAGCAAGGGCGGCGAATCCCGCCACTTCCTCACCCAGGCCGTCATGAAGCCCAAGTTCCTCGGTGGCGAAACCCCAGAGATCAAGCCCGGCGAAGACCGCCGCAAGATCCTCGCTGAGTGGATTGCCTCCCCGCAGAACCCCTTCTTCGCCCGCAACATCTCCAATATCGTCTGGGCTCACTTCTTCGGTGTCGGCATCGTCGATCCTGTCGATGACGTGCGCGTCTCGAATCCTCCGTCGAATCCAGAGCTTCTCACCGCCCTGGCGGCAAACCTCACCGATTACAAATACGACTTCCGCCGCTTCGTGAAGGACATCTGCACCTCCATGACCTACCAGCGCAGTACGAAGGTCAACGAGACCAACGCCAGCGATAAGAAGAACTTCTCCCATGCTCTCGTCCGTCGTGTGCGTGCTGAGATCCTGTTGGATGCCATCTCTCAGATCACCGATACGCCGAACAAGTTCCAGGGCCTCCCCATCGGTGCCCGCGCCGTGCAGATCGCTGATGGTGCTGTGAGCAATTACTTCCTCACCACCTTTGGCCGTGCCAAGCGTGAGTCCGTGTGCTCCTGCGAAGTGAAGATGGAGCCCACGCTTTCCCAAGCTCTCCACCTCATGAATGGCGATGCCGTGAACGACCGAATCAAGCAGGGCAAAGTCGTCGCTACGATGATTGCCGAGAAGAAGACCGACCGCGAGATCGTCGATGACCTCTACCTCCGCGTCTTTGGCCGCCTGCCGAAAGACAAGGAATGGGCCACCATCCAGCAAACGCTCGCCAACGCCGCAGATCAGCGTCAGCCAGCCCTCGAAGACGTCTTCTGGGCGCTCATGAACTCCAAGGAGTTCTACTTCAATCATTGATCGGCTAGGCCATCAGAACTCACTCGAAAGCGGACGGAAACGTCCGCTTTCTTGTTTTTACCCGCGATCTCTCTACAAAGCTTCATGCGCCTCCTCCACACCGCCGACTGGCATCTTGGTGCCCGCCTCATCGAGCGGGATCGCCTGGCTGAGCACGCGGCCTTCGTGGACTGGCTCATCGAAACGCTCCGCACCGAAAAAATCGACGCCCTACTCCTGAGTGGCGATGTCTTCGATGCCGCCAATCCGCCGCAGGAGGCCGTCGCGCTCTACTTCGACTTCCTGAAGCGCCTCGCCGATCTCCAAACGGTCAAAGCCGTCATCACCGGCGGCAATCACGACTCCGCCTCCCACCTCAACGCACCGCGTGATCTACTGCGCCGCTTCGACGTGCATGTGTTCGGCCACGCGGGCGAAAACAACCTTGTCGATCTCGGCGGAGCCGTCGTCGCCGCTGTGCCCTTCCTGCGTGAGCGTGACCTCCGCCAGGCCGCCGTCGGCGAAACGATCACCACCGTACACGAGCAAGTCCGCGCCAGCATCCGCGCCCACTACACCGCGCAGCTCGCTGCCTGCCGCGAAGTCGCGCAGGGGCGCCCCGTCATCGCCATGGGCCACCTCACCGTCCTCGGCGTCACCACCAGCGACAGCGAGCGCGACATCCACATCGGCAACCTCGGCTGCGTCGGCGCGGACATTTTTGACGGCTTCGACTACACCGCCCTCGGCCACCTCCACCGCCCGCAACGTGTCGCCGGGCAAGAAACCATCCGCTACAGCGGCTCGTCCATCCCCCTCAGCTTCTCCGAAGCCGCCGATGCCAAATCCGTCGTCATCATCGACACCCAAGCCGATCACACCGCAGAGATGGGAACGTTGCAGAGTTCAGAATCACAAAACTCATCTCTGCGGTCTTCTAACCTCCGCGGTGTAAAACTTCTTCCCATCCCCAACACCCGTGCCCTCGTCCGCGTGAAAGCAAGCCGCGCCACGCTCGCCGTCGATCTCGCCAACGTGCCCGCCGGAGCCTGGGTCGAGGTCACCGTGAAGCTCGACGCCCCCGAGCCCGATCTCGACCGCCAGGTCCGCGAAGCCGCCGCCGGTCGTTTCGAAATATTAAAGGTTCTCGCCGACCTCCCCGTCTCCGAAACCGCCCCCTGGCAATCCACCGCCCCCACCCTCCACGACCTCCAGCCCCGCGACGTCTTCCGCGAACTCCTCCACGAAAAGCACATCGAAGGCGACGAACTCACCACCGTCTTTGATGAGCTGCTGGCGTTGAGGGAGGTGAAGATGACGGCGTGATTCTTCGCGTCACAACGCCGACCACGTCAGACCCATCGCCTGTGCCAGACGGCTTTGCCTGCCATCGGTGGTGATGAACTCCAGCGCCTGAAGGTCAGCAGCTATCGCGCAGTGAAGGATGTCGAGCGAACGACAACCAATCGACGGCGTGTGAGACATCGAAAGCTGCACCGCAGATTGGAAATGCGTCTGCCAGGCCGAGGCCGGTGCAACGAGCACGCCGGAGACAAGGTCTGCCTGAATCAGTGCGAGTGCGGCGGTTACCTGCTGTTCCGTGGCCTGCTGGTGAAAGCGCTTCTGATTCAGCGCATTGGTCAGCTCCAGTTCATGCAGCGGCGTGTAAAACACCGGCCTGCCAGCCACTCGGCGGACCACCGCCGCACTTTCCGGCTCCGGGTAGTAGAGTTTGACCAGGCAACCGGTGTCCAAGTAGATCATCGCGTTCCGCGCCCCTCCTCCACGAGCGCGCTTAGCGCTGTCCCTTCGGGCTGTTCACCCCAGATGGCCTGGGCACGAGCCAGAAAGTCTGGCGCAGCGGGCGCAGGCGGCAACACTCGGGCGACGGTCTTGTCACGGTCGGTGATCTGCACTTCCTCGCCGTCGGTCACCCAACGAAGGATGTCTGTCCACTGCATGGGAAGCTGCTGAATCGTGGCTGTTTTCATGCCGGAAGAATACGGGCAATGCAAAGTCTGGCAATCTGTCTGTTTCCATCATGAAGCAAACTGGCTAGCATCACCCCACCCATGCGCCATCTTGCCGTCCGACTTCAGAATCTTAACTCGCCCTTCTGATATACGCACCATGACAATCACTCGTGAAAAATGGTCCGCTAAAGCTGCGCTCCTATCCGGCATATCATCGGAGTTTACGTTCAAGTACAGCAAACTCGCCACTTTGAAGCAGGTGAACTGGAGGCAGAAGCAGGTGACACGCCCGATACCTCAAGGAATCAGGAATTTTGCGTGTGCAGTCGCTTCTCGCTTGGAATTGCGTTGGGACCTCATGCCAGAGATCATTTCTCAGTCGACATTCGAAGATGATTTCCCGAGATCAGGAGAATTCGAATTCAACTTCTATGAAACGGATATGAACAAGCTTGATGGGTGGGAGCACTCCTTCACTCACTGGCAAGATTACCGTCCAGCACCGAACCCCTTCGACTTCAGCGAGATTTTCCCCGTATTCGGGATCATGACTGGCGACCTTATTGTGGAACTGATCGGTGAGCGAGAGCGCGGAGCGATCTACTATCTGGATCATGAGTCAGGTGCGGGCGACTGGAGGCGTCTAGCTGAATCCTATGAGGATTTTTTGACCACACTATCCGAGCTTTGGTTCCCTGCGTTCGAATGGTATGGCTCGTTGGACAAGTTTTACGACCCGATCACGAACCGCCTCTCGGCTGAGACGCCCTTTGCTAAGCGGTGGAGTGCGTTCATGGCAGAAATCACCCGCACTATCAGCTAGCCCTCATGCGCCTCCTCGCCGTCCGACTCCAGAATCTCAACTCGCTCAGCGGGGAGCATGTCGTGCGGTTTGATGAGGTGCCGTTGAGTGCGGCGGGGGTGTTTCTCATCACGGGGCCGACGGGGGCGGGGAAATCGACCTTGCTGGATGCGATGACGCTGGCGCTGTATGGCCGGGCGGCGCGTTATGGCAATGACAAGGCGGATGAGATGATGAGCCGGCACACGATGGAGTGTTTTGCCGAAGTGGATTTCGAGACGGGCGGGCGTCGGCTGCGGGCGACGTGGCGGCTGGGGAAGACGAAAACGGGCAATTTGAAGCCGGTGCAGCGCACGCTGGCGGATGCCACCACGGGCGAGATCCTGGCGGACAAAGGTCGCGAGGTGGACCCGATGATCGAATCGCTCACGGGGCTGGATGCGCAGCGCTTTCTGCGGTCCGTGCTGCTGGCGCAGGGCCAGTTCGCGGCGTTTTTGAAGGCGAAGCCGAATGAGCGGGCGGAGTTGCTGGAGAAGATCACGGGCACCGAAATCTACAGCGACCTCTCTGTGCTGGCCTACGAGACGCATCGCCAGAAGGACGAGCTGGTGAAGCAGCTCAAAGCCAGCCTCGGCGCGGTGTCGGTGCTGGATGACGAAGCGCGGACGAAGCTGGAAACAGATCTCACCGAGACTCGCACGACCGCCGAACGTCTCACGACCGAAAGCCAGGCCGCGACGAAGCTCTGGCATGATCAACGCGAGCATGCGGCGATCGTGGCCGAGTTGACGAAGCTGGCCGCGACGGAGCAGCAGCTCCAAACTTCGCAGGCGCAGGCTGCGGCGGAGGTTTTGAAGGTCGAAGCGCTGGCTGAAGAGGCGAAGCAGCAGCGCACGAAACGTGAGCCGGTGTGGGAACAAGCCGCTGGTATGGCGGCGCAGAGCGATCAGCTCGAAAAGCAGCTCGCGGAGAGTCGCGCGACGTATCAAACCTGGGCGAAGGAGCAGAAGGAGGCGGCGTCACGTCGCGAAGCGGCGGAGAAAGCGCTCGCGGCGCACAACGAGGCAGCGCAGACGCTGGAAGCATGGCTGAAGCAAAACGCGGCCGATGCGGAGCTGGCGGAGCGTTTGCCGAAGCTGCGCGTGGCCGTCCGTGAATGGCGCACGGCCTTTGAAAAGCTGGCGGAAGGCCGGAAGCGTCATGCGGAGGCGCAAACGATGCATGTGAAGATCACCGAGGCGGAAACGCAGGCGGCGGCGTTGGCGAAAAAAGCGGCGGAAAGCACCGCGAAGGCCCAAACGGATCGCGCTGAGCTGGAGCGGCTCGCGAGGGCTCTCGAAGCGCAGCGCAAGGTGACGCGGCAGGCGGAGCGGGTGGCGGGTTTTGACGAGCATCGGCATGATTTGAAGCCCGGCGAGCCTTGTCCGCTCTGCGGAGCCAGTGAGCATCCCTTCGCGACGAACGGGGCTAGTTTTGACACGCAGCTTCAGACTGCCCGGAAGCTGCTCATGACCTTGGAGAAGCAGTGCGAGAAGGCGAATCGCGATCTGGCGATGCTGGAGCGTGAGCTGGCGAAGGTGGAGACGGAGATGGGTGCGGAGACGAAGCGGGTGGCGGAGATGCGGAAGGCGCTGGGCGAGATCGTGGTGCCCGATGTGGCTGCGCTGGAGGCCGCGGAAGAGCAGGCGAGACGTAGCACGAGTTTTCTAACTCGTGATGAGGAGGCGGAACGAGTTGGAAAACTCGTTTTACATGTCGAGCGTGAACTCGATGCGCTGGAGAAGCGGGTGGCGACGTTTGCGAAGAAACATCAGGATGCGGCGCAGCAGCGCAGCGAGCGGCAGAAGCTGGAGGGCGAGATCCAGCTCGCGAAGGCGGATGAGTCGGCGAAGACGAAGCGGCTGGAGGAGTTGAAGGCCGAAGGCGTGTCGCTGCGGATGAAGGCGGATGCGTTGAAGGTGCAATTGAGCGAGCTGCTCGGCGGCCAGACACTGGTGGAGGATCGCCAGCAGCATGAGGCGAAGGTTTCGACGGCGGAGAAGGTCCTGCGCGATTCGGAGGCGAAGCTCACGAAGCTGCAAACCGATCTCGCGGCGCTGAAAGCGAAGGTGGAGCAGCTCGAAGCGCGACGGAGGCCTTTGGCGGATCAAAAGGTGTTGAACGCGGAGGCTCTGGCCGAGCTGGAAACGACGGCGAAGGCGCTGCACGAGGCCTTTGCCACGAAGCGCACCGAGGTGGGCTCGTTGGAGCAGCAGGTGAAGAATGATGACGAGGCGCGGAAGCGTCGCGAGGCCGGTGGAGCGGAGTTGCAAGCCGCAGAGGCCGAGGCGCTGAGGTGGGGGCGCTTGAAGGAGCTGATCGGCTCGGCGGATGGTGCGAAGTTCTCGCGCTTTGCGCAGTCGCTCACGCTGCGGCAGCTCATCGGGCTGGCGAACGAGCATCTCAAGGTGCTGGCGGAGCGCTACCGCCTGATGGCCGCGCCGGGCGATGAACTCGATCTTCGCATCGTCGATCTGTATCAGGCGAATGTAGATCGGCCGATGGAGAGCTTGTCAGGCGGCGAAAGCTTCCTCGCGAGTTTGGCACTGGCCTTGGGCCTGAGCGAGCTGGCGAGCCGGCATCATCCGATTGATTCTCTGTTCATTGATGAGGGCTTCGGCACGCTGGACTCGGAGACGCTGGAGGTGGCGCTGAGTGCGTTGGAAAATCTGCGCTCACGCGGGAAGACCATCGGGCTCATCTCGCATGTGGATTTGCTCAAGGAGCGACTTTCCACACAGGTGCGGGTGGTGCGTGGGGCAGGGGGCACAAGCCGGATCGAGGTCGTGGCTTGAGATGCGTATGACTTGGATGCTTTCTTTTTTATGAACGACTCTGAACTCCGATCCATCCTTCTTGCTGGGCAGGTGATCCCGGCTTGCCCTCTGGCTTTGACTTCGTCTCGTCGGCTGGATGAACGCCGCCAGCGGGCGTTGATTCGTTACTACACGGCGGCGGGTTCCGGCGGGGTGGCGGTGGGCGTGCATACGACGCAGTTTGCCATTCGTGAGCCGAGGCATGGGCTCTTCCAGCCTGTGCTCGAACTCGCGGCGGAGGAGCTTCGCGCAGCGGATGTCCGGCATGGGCGGCGACATCTGCGGGTGGGTGGCATTTGCGGTCAAACCGGGCAGGCCGTGGCTGAGGCGGAACTGCTGCGGTCGCTCGGGTATGATGCGGGGTTGCTGAGTCTCGGCGCGCTGCGAGAGGTGACGGAAGATGAGCTGATCCATCATGCTCGTGCGGTGGCGGAGGTGATTCCTGTGGTGGGGTTTTATCTGCAACCGGCAGTCGGCGGACGTGTGCTGCCGTTCTCTTTCTGGCGACGTTTTGCCGAAATTCCGAACGTGGTGGCGATCAAGATGGCGCCCTTCAATCGCTACCAGACGCTGGATGTCATCCGCGCGGTGGCCGAGGCCGGGCGGGAGGACATCGCGCTCTACACGGGCAATGACGACAACATCGTGCTCGACCTGCTCACGCCGCATCGGTTTGCCGGCCAGGAGAAAAGGATCGTCGGTGGGCTGCTGGGGCATTGGTCGGTCTGGACTCGGCGGGCAGTGGAGTTGCATGAGCAGTGCTGCAAGCTCAGTCAAAGCGGGCAGCCGATTCCGGCGGAGATGCTGCGGCTGGCCATTGAGGTTACGGACAGCAACGCGGCCTTCTTTGATGCGGCGAATGGCTTCGCGGGCTGCATCGCCGGACTGCACGTGGTGTTGCGGCGGCAGGGTCTCTTGGAAGGGCTGTGGTGCCTGGACGAGCACGAAATGCTGAGCGCTGGGCAGTTGGCCGAGATCGACCGTGTCTATGCGGCCTATCCACACCTGAATGACGATGCCTTCGTGGCCGGAAATCGGGACGAATGGCTGGCGTAAATCGGGGTTTCTAGCTCGTTCGCACCGCGTCCGGTACGCTTCAAGGAGGGCAGGGGAGGCAGAATCGGCCCTGAATTTGCCAAACTCCGCTGCTTGCCAAACGAAAGGCCAGCCGCTAACCGTGCGTTGAAACAGCGTCTCAATTGCACACAGCCATGCATCTTCCCTCCACCCTGGCCCTCCTTCCAGTCGGTAGCAGCGCCGTGATCCACAGCCTGCCCACCGGGCGCGCTGGTCTGACCCGACTCCGCGAACTCGGCCTGACGCCTGGGGCAAAGGTCGAGGTGGTGCGCCGGGCACCGCTGGGGGAGCCGATTCAGATCACCGTGCGCGGGTCCCATCTGGCGATGCGCAATCATGAGGCGGAGCACATTCTCGTCACTCCGGCTGAAGCATGAGCGCACCTGATTCCCCGCTGCTGGCCATCGTCGGCAACCCGAACTCGGGCAAGACCACCCTCTTTAACCTGCTCACCGGCCTGCGCCAAAAGGTGGCGAACTATCCCGGTGTGACGGTCGAGAAGAAGATCGGCGAATGCTGGAGCCAGCATGGCAAGAAGCTCCGCCTGATCGACCTTCCCGGTGCCTACAGCCTGAATGCCCGCAGCCCGGATGAAGCCGTTTTGCGGGATGTTTTGCTAGGCCGCCGCAGCGATACGCCAAAGCCGGACAAGGTCGTGCTCGTGCTGGATGCGGCGAACCTGGAGCGCAACCTCTACCTCGCCACGCAGATCCTGGAACTCGGCCTGCCCACGGTCATCGCGCTGAACATGATCGACATCGCCGAGGGCAAAAACTGGCAGATTGACGTGAAAAAGCTCTCCGCAGAGCTCGGCGTGCCCGTCATCCCCATGCAGGCGACTTCGGGCCAAGGTCTGCTGGAGCTGAAGTCCGCCATGAGCCGCGAGGACCTGCCCCAGCCGCGCTGGCATTCCGCTCCGCTGCCTGAGGAAATCCGCGCCTCCGTGCTCGCCACCCGGGCCGAGTTGGTGCTCACCGGAGCTGTGCAGGAAAAAAGCTCTCTGCTGGAGCCGCTCTACCTTCTTTCCGATCATGATCCGCTCCACGCCGGGATCAAGGACACGCAACTCGGGCAGATTTCGAGGGGCCGTGCCGCTTTGGAAAAAGCTCACCCCGGCTGGGAGGATCAGCTGGTCAACGACCGCTACTTCGCCATCGAAAAACTCTGCCGCGATGTGCTGGTGCGCCCGGATCAGGAGCCCGTGACAATCACGCAGAAGCTTGATCGCTGGCTGCTGCATCCCGTGTTCGGCGGCGTCTTCGTGCTCGCCTTCCTGGTCTTCCTTTTCTACCTCATCTTCAAGGTCGCCGAGGGGCCCATGGGCTGGATCGAGACTGGCTTTGCCACACTCGGGAGCTGGGTCACCGGCGTCATGCCGCCGGGAGATCTGCGCGACTTGATCGTTGATGGCGCCATCAATGGCGTCTCCGGTGTGGTCATCTTCCTGCCGCAGATTTTGATCCTCTTTTTCTTCATCGGCATCATGGAGGACACCGGCTACATGGCGCGGCTGGCCTTCATCATGGACCGGTTGATGAGCGTGGTCGGGCTGAACGGGAAGGCATTCCTGCCTTTCCTCAGTTCCTACGCCTGCGCCGTGCCCGGCATCATGGCCACGCGGACCATTGATAGCCCGAAGGACAGGCTCATCACTATCCTCATCGCCCCGCTGGCGAGCTGCTCCGCCCGGCTGCCTGTGTATCTGCTGCTCATCAGCGCCCTCATGCCAGACAGCGTCTCCCTTTGGGCCAAGGCCAGCATCATGGTCGGCCTCTACGCTCTCGGCACGCTCGGTGCTTTTGGCTTCGCCTGGATCTTGAATAAAGGCATCATGCGCGGAGCAAACGCCCCCATGATTCTTGAGATGCCCAGCTACAAGATGCCCTCCATCAAGGGCATCCTGCTCCTCGTCTGGCAGCGGGCGCGGGCCTTTCTCCTGCGGGCAGGCACGGTCATTTTTGGCATCTCCATCCTCATCTGGGCGGCCTCCACCTACCCGAAGAGCGACTCCCCCGATGCCTCCATCAGATTGGAGCAAAGCATCGCGGGCAAGGCCGGGCATCTCATCGAACCCGTGATCGCTCCGCTCGGCTACGACTGGAAGATCGGCATCGGCCTCATCGGAAGCTTCGCCGCTCGTGAGGTCTTCGTGAACACCATGGCCGTGGTCTATGCCGTGCAGTCCGAGGACGAAGAAGACATGACCCCGCTGCGCGACCGCCTCCGCCAGGAGACCCGGGCGAGCGGCAAGCCCGTCTATTGCCCGCTCGTCTGCATCAGCCTCCTCGTCTTTTACGTCTTCGCCATGCAGTGCGTCAGCACCATGGCCATCGTGAAGCGCGAGACTGGTTCCTGGGGCTGGATGTGGTTCCAGCTCGCTGCCATGACCGGCACCGCCTATGTGCTTGCCCTCGCGATCTTCCAGATCGGCACAGCGATGGGGTATTGAAGAACCTCCCAATATGCCTCCAGAATACCAATCCATCGCCGCTCTGGCCGTCGTTTGTCTGACGGCTGGGATCTTTATTTGGCGGGCTTTTCGGGGCAAAAAGGCGGGTTGCGGCGGTGGCTGCGGATGCCCCGTAAAGCCGAACCAAAAGAAATAGGTCGAAAACGCTGGAAGCCTTTAAAATCAAGGCACGGATGAGTTTGTGAAAAATTTCACAAATAAACCTTGCCTCTCTCGCCCCCCCGGCTAAAAACCACTCCGCAAACTTCCCGACCCACCCACGTATGGCATTGCCTTTGACCTCCCTCCCTTTCTCGCCTGTGCTAGCTGTTAGCGCCAAGGCGTCGGAGATGTTTGGGGCTGATGTTCTGAGCTTTATCACCAACTCGGTGATCGTCGGCCTTTGTGTTCTGGGAATCGTTTTCTATTTCTCGAAGAAGGCTACGACCAACATGACTCTCGTGCCGCACAAGGCGCAGAACTTCTTCGAGTTCGTCATCGAGTTTCTTTATGGTCGTGTTGAGGGCATTGTCGGTCACAAGCAGGCAAAGCTGGCATTCCCGCTTCTGGGCACGCTCTTCATCTACATTCTCGTCTCGAACTGGTTCGGTCTGATTCCCGGTGTCGGAACTCTTGGTTTCGGTGATGCCACCGGTCCGTTTAGTGTTTCCGAAGTCCACGACCCATTGCTTCGCCCGCCAACGGCTGACCTGAATGCAACGCTGGCTCTCGCGGTGTCTGCTTTCCTCGTCTGGCTGGTTCTTACGATCAAGGAAGTGGGTGTCTGGGGATTCATCGTCCACACTTTTGGTCCAAAGGGTGGCCTCAAAGGCATCATGGGCATGGTGGTCGGTGCAGTGTTCCTCTTTGTGGGTGTCATCGAAATCGTCTCGATCGTTCTCCGTCCGATGACGCTCTCTGTCCGACTCTACGGTAACATCTTCGCTGGTGAGAGCGTGCTTCACACCTTGGGCGGTTTGCTCGACAAGGCTGGGATGCCCTGGAGCTTCATTGGTGCCGTGCTCTTCCCGTTCCCTTTCTACTTCATGGAGCTTCTCGTCGGTCTTCTCCAGGCCATCGTGTTCACTCTCCTCTGCTCGGTTTACATCCAGCTCTCCACCACTCATGACGATCACGGTCATGAGGAGGGCGACCATCATTAATTTCTGACCCTTTGCCCGCAGGACCATGCGCTACGCGTGGATGTGGTCGAAACAACAACACCAACTCGAATACTACTATGACAATGGAACTCATCTCGATGGCGCAAGCCGCTGCTGCTCATGGCGCTGAAGCCTCCGGTATCGCCGGTAATATCACCCAAGCAATCGGTGGCGCTGGCGCTGCAATCGGCGTGGGCCTCATCGGCTCCAAGGCCGTGGAAGCCGTCGGCCGCAACCCTGGCGCTTTCGGTAACATCCTGACCCTCGGCATTATCGCCATGGCCCTCGCTGAAGGTCTCGGCATTCTCGCCTTCTTCGTCAGCAAGTAAGTCTCCCGCGAGCGGCGGGTCGCCCTGAGTGGCCCGCCGCCGCACTTTTTCCTTTCCCTTTCGCAAGTTCGCACTCTTTCTCGTCCACCTTCAGTCTATGGAACTTCTCTCCCCCATGTTCAGCAAAATCGTCCCGGTCATCGCTGCCGGTCAGGTGGACGAAATCGTGCAAAAATTCGGCCTCGCTTGGCCTAAGTTCATCGCCCAGGTCCTCATCTTCGTGGCGGTGTACACCATTCTGAAGAAATTCGCCTTCGGTCCTATCCTCGCCATGCTTGAGCAGCGCCGCCAGCGCATCGCTGATGGTGAAGCGAAGCTCGAAAAGATCGCCAAAGACCTCGCTGAAGCCGAGAAGAACGCCAAGTCCGTCATCGACAAAGCCAATGACGACGCCAATCGCATGATTAAGGACGCTGGTGATAGCGCCAAGTCCTTGGCCGAAAAACGCCAGCAGGAAGCCATTCACGAAGCCAACCAGATCATCGCCAAAGCCCGCGAGGCCGCCACGCTCGAACACGAGCAGCTCATGGCCCAGCTCAAGCGCGAATTCGGTCGCATGGTCTCCGACGCAACCAGCCGCGTTACTGGCAAGGTCCTCAACACCGACGACCAAACCCGCATCAATCAGGAAACCTCCGCCCAGGTCTCCCTGTAATCCCTTTCAGTCGCTCTGCCTCACGTCATGAAAATCAGCAAGGAAGCCCGCCGCAGTTCCCGCCAGCTTTTCAAAGCCTGCCTCGTCAATGGCAAGCTGGATGACTCGCGCGTGCGCTCCGTGGTGTCCAAGGTCGCAGCGGCCAAGCCGCGCGCTTACATGGGCATCCTGAACAACTTCAGTTCCCTCGTCCGTGGGGAAACCGACCGCCAGCGTGCCGTCGTCGAGAGCGCCACACCGCTGACCGCTGACCTCCAAGCCAATCTCAAGACCAGCCTTTCCCAAAAGTATGGCCGCGAACTCACCCTTGAGTTCCTCGTGAGCCCCGAGCTTCTCGGCGGCATCCGCGTCAAGGTCGGTTCCGATGTCTGGGATGGCTCAGTCAAAGCCCGCCTCGAAGCCCTCAAAGCCAGCCTTTCCTAATCGTCCGAGTTCCAAAGTCCTTTCCCAAAACCAGTAGTTACCATGAGCAACATCCTCCAGGAGATCGAATCCCAAATCGCCGGACTCAAAACGGCGGTCACCAAGTCCAACGTCGGCGTTGTCCGCGAGATCGGTGACGGCGCCGCCAAAGTGGAAGGCTTGAGCGATGTCATGCTCAATGAAATGATCGAGTTCCCAGGCGGCCTCTACGGCTTGGCGCTCAACCTCGAAGAAACCGAAGTTGGCTGTGTGCTTCTCGGCTCTGGCGAAAGCATCAAAGCTGGCGACGAAGTCAAAACCACCGGACGCCTCCTTTCCGTTCCTGTCGGCAAGAGCCTCCTCGGCCGTGTCGTGAACGCGCTCGGTCAGGCCGTTGATGGCAAAGGCGACATCAAAGGTGAAGCCCAATATCCGGTCGAAAAGATTGCCCCTGGTATCATCGCCCGTAAGTCCGTGTCCGTCCCTGTGCAGACCGGCATCATGAGCATCGACGCCATGATCCCGATTGGCCGTGGTCAGCGTGAGTTGATCATCGGTGACCGCTCCACCGGCAAGACCACCATCGCTGTGGACACCATCATTTCCCAAGCTCAGCAGAACAAGGCTGCCGAGCAGGGTAAGCTGGCTGATCACAAACCTCTCTATTGCATCTACGTTGCCGTCGGTCAGAAGCAGTCCAACGTCGCTCGTGTGGTGAAGACCCTCGAAGACGCTGGCGCGATGGAATACACTGTCGTCGTCAACGCTTCCGCTTCGGACAGCGCCGTGAACCAATACCTCGCTCCTTACACCGGTTGCGCCATCGGTGAGTGGTTTATGGACCAGGGCCAGGACGTTCTCATCGTCTTCGATGACCTTTCCAAGCAAGCCGTCGCCTATCGTCAGGTGTCCCTCATCTTGAAGCGCCCATCCGGTCGTGAAGCTTATCCCGGTGACGTCTTCTATCTCCACTCACGTCTCCTTGAGCGTGCTTGCCGCGTGAATGAAAACTACGGCGGTGGTTCCATGACCGCTCTGCCGATCATCGAAACGCAGGCTGGCGACGTGTCCGCCTACATTCCGACGAACGTGATCTCCATCACCGACGGTCAGATCTTCCTCGAAACCGATCTCTTCTACCAGGGCATCCGCCCCGCCATCTCCGTCGGTCTTTCGGTGTCCCGCGTGGGTTCCGCCGCTCAGACGAAGGCCATCAAGAAGGTGTCCGGCACCACGAAGCTCGACCTCGCTCAGTTCCGCGAACTCGCTGCCTTCGCTCAGTTCGGTTCTGACCTCGACGCTGGCACGAAAGCCAAGCTCGACCGCGGTGCTCGCATCGTTGAACTCTTCAAGCAGCAGCAGTATCAGCCGAAGAGCCTGCCGATCATGGTCATCACCCTTTATGCCATGCAGAAAGGTTACTTCGACAGCGTCGCTGTGGACCGCGTGAAGGAATTCCAGGCCAAGCTCGAAACCTACCTCACCGAGCGCAAGTCCACCCTCGTGGACACCCTCGCCAACGAGAAGAAACTCGACAACGTCGAAGGCGACATCAAGACCGCTCTCGACGACTTCAAGTCCTCCTGGAAGTAAGCCTTTCAGCTCTCTGCCATCCGCTCTTAGCTCTCCGCTCACATGCCCTCCACCCGCGACATCCGCCGCCGAATCAAATCGGTCAAGAACACGGCCCAGATCACCAAGGCCATGCAGCTCGTCGCGGCTGCGAAGATGAAGAAGGCGCAGGATCAGGCCGCCAACGGTCGCTCCTATGCCGAGTTGATGAACAAGATCCTCGTCAGCCTCAAAGAGAGTGCTGAGGAAGGGATTCATCCTTACTTCTCCGAAGGCAAAGGCGACAAGACTCTTGTCCTCGTCATCGCCACGGACAAAGGCCTCTGCGGCGCTCTGAACACGAACCTCCTCAAGAAGGTCGTGAACACGAACATCCAGGGTGAAGTCGAGTTCGTCACCATCGGCCGCAAAGCCGCTCAAGGCCTGTCCCGTCTGCGCAAAACGCTCATCGCCGACTTCCCGATCAAAGACCCGGTGAAGTTCCCCGAAGTCCGCAGCGTCGGTAAATTCATCCAGGACAAGTTCCGCTCGGGCGAATACAAAACCGTCCTCGTCGCCTTCAACAACTTCATCAACACCGTCACGACCATCCCTTCCGTGGAGCAGATCCTCCCCGTGAATCCAGTGACCCTCGGTGGCAAACGCGGCTTTGACGAGACCCCCGGCGAGATCAACGCCGCCGACCTCCCACAATATACTTTTGAGCCCGGCGCAGCCGTCGTCTTTGAGTCCGTCCTGCCACAGTATGTGAACGGCACGATCTATCAGATGATCCTCGAAGCCCGCGCCTCCGAGCACAGCAGCCGAATGGTCGCCATGAAGAACGCCACAGACAACGCCAAGCAGATGCTCAAGGATCTCTCCCTCGAGTACAACAAGCTCCGTCAGGCAGCCATCACCAACGAACTCCTCGAAATCACCACGGCCAAGATGGCTCTCGAGTAATCCTTCAATTTCAAATCACAGATCGCAAATCATCCCATGAGCAACATCGGCAACATCGTTCAAATCATTGGTCCCGTGGTGGACGTGGATTTCTCAGCCAGCGGCAAGCTGCCTGCGATCTTCAATGCGCTTGAGATCAACTTCGATCTCGGCGGCAAACCAACCCGTCTCATCTGCGAAGTCCAGAGTCACCTCGGCGATGGCTGGGTCCGCTCCGTCGCCATGAGCAGCACGGAAGGTCTGAAGCGCGGCATCAGCGTCACTGACCTCGGCTCCCCGATCACCGTTCCTGTGGGTGAAGAAGTCCTCGGACGTATCTTCAACGTCACCGGCGACGCCATTGACGACCAGGCGGCCCCTGCGACCACGAAGCGCTACCCGATTCATCGCCCAGCTCCTGCGCTCGTCGATCAAAACCCATCCGCTCAGATTCTCGAAACCGGCATCAAGGTCATCGACCTCATCTGTCCCTTCACCAAGGGTGGTAAAGTCGGCGCCTTCGGTGGTGCTGGCGTCGGCAAGACCGTCGTCATCATGGAGCTGATCAACAACATCGCCAAAGGCCACGGTGGTTACTCCGTGTTCGCCGGTGTGGGTGAGCGTACTCGTGAAGGCAATGACCTTTACCACGAAATGATCGAGTCCGAGGTTATCAAGGTGAAGAAGAACGGCCACGACATGGTCCGCAACGACCAGGGTGGTTATATCAGCGAGCCCGGCTCCAAAGTGGCCCTCGTGTACGGCCAGATGAATGAGCCTCCAGGTGCTCGTCTCCGCGTCGCTCTCTCCGCCCTCTCCATGGCCGAGTACTTCCGCGATGAGAAGAACCAGGACGTGCTCTTCTTCGTCGATAACGTCTTCCGTTTCTCCCAAGCTGGTTCCGAAGTGTCCGCCCTTCTGGGTCGTACGCCGTCCGCCGTGGGTTACCAGCCCACGCTGGCCTCTGAAATGGGTGCCATGCAGGAGCGAATCACCTCTACAAAGAGCGGTTCCATCACTTCCTTCCAGGCCGTTTACGTTCCTGCGGATGACTTGACTGACCCAGCTCCGGCCAACACCTTCGCTCACCTTGACTCCACCGTCGTGCTTGAGCGTTCCCTTGCTGAGCTTGGCATTTATCCAGCCGTTGATCCTCTTTCCTCCGTGTCGAAGGCCCTGGCCCCAGACATCGTCGGTGAAGAGCACTACCGTGTCGCCCGTGGTGTCCAGCGCGTGCTTCAGCGCTACAAGGATCTCCAGGATATCATCGCCATCCTTGGTATGGACGAACTGTCCGACGACGACAAACTCACCGTGTTCCGCGCTCGTAAGCTCCAGCGCTTCCTCAGCCAGCCCTTCCACGTCGCTGAAATCTTCACCGGCACCAAAGGCGAATACGTCAAGGTGAGCGACACCATCAAAGGCTTCGCTGAGATCCTCGACGGCAAGCACGACGATGTGCCAGAAGCCAACTTCTACATGAAGGGCGGCATCGACACTGTGCCAAAGAAGTAAGTTATCCATTTGCCTCTCAAGCGCTCATGCCTCTCAAACTCGAAATCGTCACCCCCGAAGCCCGCATCTTCTCTGATGAGGTGGACACTGTTGTCCTCCCAGGAGCTGAAGGCGAACTCGGCATCTTGCCAGCGCATGCTCCGCTGGTGACGACTCTCCAGTGCGGCGAACTGCGCATCACCAAAGGTGGCAAGACCACCGAGATGGCCGTGGGTGAAGGTCTCGTCGAAGTCACCGGCGGCTACGCCCGCATCCTCACCGACATGGCCATCGACGTCGAGTCCATCGACGAAAAAGCCGTGGAAGAAGCTCTCGCACGTGCCAAATCGCAGCTCGATTCCCTCAAGCCCGGCGAGCACCAAGAAGAAGTCGCCGCCGTCATGGCGATGATTCAGCGCAGCACCGCCCAGCTTCACATAAAGCGGAAGCGCAAGACGATCTAAGCACACAAGCGCCAGGTTCATTTTCAAATGCCCACCTCTTGGTGGGCATTCTTGTGTTGGCAGTTCACCGCATATTTTAAGCCCAAAGTAAATGATGCTTGAGCGGCCTTTGCAAGAACGGCAGTCTGGATCTGTTGATCACCTATTCCCACCCATGAAAGCCTCTCTCAAGTACGGACTTCTGCTTGTCCTGATCACCAGTTCTGTCCACGCCGACATCAAAATGCCAGCGCTCTTCAGCGACGGTCTCGTGCTCCAGCAGGGCAAGCCGGTGGCGGTCTGGGGCTGGGGTGCGCCTGATGAAGACGTGAGCGTGCGCTTCGCTGGGCAGACACAGGTCACGAGGGTGGATCTGGAGGGCAAATGGCGGGTGTCGCTTGATCCATTGCCTGCCAATGCCCAGCCGCAGGAGATGACCATCGCAGGGAAGAATACCGTCACTTTGAAAAACCTGCTCGTCGGGGAAGTGTGGGTCTGCTCGGGTCAATCCAACATGCAATGGACGGTCAGCCAGGCAGGGAATCCGCAGCAGGAGATCTCGGCGGCGAATTTCCCCCAGATTCGCATGTTTAATGTGGAGCGCACGGTGGCCATGACACCCGCCGGTGACGTGAAGGGCTCCTGGAAAGAGGCGAACCCGCAGAACGTCGGCCAGTTCTCTGCCGTGGGATACTTTTTCGGGCGCCACCTGCATCAGGTTCTGAAAGTGCCCGTGGGGCTGATCAATACCTCCTGGGGTGGCACGCGCATCGAGGCCTGGACGAGTCGTGAGTCGCTGGATGAGCGCCCCTGCGCGGCTCAGATGCTGAGTGACTGGGATGGCATCCGCCAAAGCTGGGACGCCACGGCGGAGAACGCCAAATTCGAAGTCGCCAAGGCTGAGTGGCAGGCATTGGCAAAAAAGATCAACGACGACAACGCCAAACTGCCCGCCGAGCAGAAGAAGAAGGCCCCTGCCGCACCGCGCCCTCCGGAAGATCCGACCAAGACGCCGCACCACCCTGCCGTGCTCTTCAATGCCATGGTGGCCCCGCTTATTCCTTACTCCGTGCAGGGTGCCATCTGGTATCAGGGGGAATCGAATCAAAAGCGCGCCTTCCAGTATCAGGAACTGCTGCCAAATATGATCAACGACTGGCGCACCCGCTGGAACAGCGAGCTCAGCTTCTACATCGTGCAACTCGCCAATTTTGGAAACGGCCAGCCTGTGAGCAAGGAGGCCGGTGTCGCGGACACTTGGGCCGAGCTCCAGGAGGCACAGTATCTCACCGCGATCACCTTGCCCAAAACCGGCGTCGCTGTCATCAATGACATCGGCGACGAGAAAGACATCCATCCGAAGAACAAGCAGGAAGTCGGGCGTCGTCTCGCTCTCTGGGCACTGGCGAAGGACTATGGCCGTGCCGACACCGTCTTCAGCGGCCCCATGTTTAAAAACTCGATGATCGAGGGGAACAAAGTGCGCGTGCAGTTCGATCACATCGGCGGAGGGCTGAAGACGCGTGATGGCGGCGAACTGAAGCACTTCCAGATCGCAGGCCAAGATCAGAAATGGGTCTGGGCGCAGGCCAAGATCGAGAACAACGAAGTCATCGTCTCCAGTGACGCCGTGGCAACTCCTGTCGGTGTCCGCTATGCCTGGGCTGCCTGGCCTGAGGGTGCCAACTTGATCAACGCCGAAGGCTTGCCCGCCAGTTGCTTCCGCACGGATGAGTTCATCCCGAGCACCTTGGGAGTGGTTTCACCCTTCCAGGAGGTGCAGAAGGCTCAGGCTCGATGAATCACGCTACAGAAGCGTGCTGTCATCTTGCTTCTCCAGGCGGCCGATCTTCTTTTTGATCGTCTCCAGGTGCACCGTCATCTCGTGCAGCGCTTTCAGGCTGTCTTTCATCGTCTCCTCGTCCTTCAGGTGGGGCAGGGCAGGGTGGATTTTCATCATCTGGAGCGCGATGGTCTTCGCGGCGTCGCGGATTTGCTGAGTGGCTTCGGGGCGTGTCATGATGGACGACATTGGTCAAAGGATGGTCATCTGGCAATAGCGGGAGTTGTCAGACCTCCGCCCGGCGTCTAAACAAAGCCATGGATCTTCGTCATTTGCGTTACTTTCAGGCTGTGGCCGAGGAGCTGAGCTTCTCCAAGGCAGCTCGTCGCCTGCGCATCGCCCAACCTGCACTCTCCCGCGCTGTGCAGGAGCTGGAGCAGGATCTCGGCACGCGCCTCATTGATCGTAACCGCCGCACGGTGGCGCTGACGCCTGCTGGCACCGTTTTACTTGGTGAGACCGCCGTGGTGTTGGAGCGGCTGGATGAATCTCTGCGCCGGGTGAAACGCACCGCAGCGGGTGAAGAAGGCGAGCTGCGGCTCGGCTACATCGGGCCGCCGACACAGCCTTTCCTCGGCAGACTGCTGGCCGAATACCGGCAGCGTTTCCCGAAAGTGTCCGTGCATCTGGAGGAGCGTACCCCGGAGCGAGTGTGGGAGATGGTGGCAAAAGGCCGTCTCTCCGTGGCTCTCACGCGGCCCGTTCCAGGGCAGGGTGAACGCGCGCTGAGCACCCTGCTGCTGCGGCAGGAGCCGCTCGGGATCGTGGTGCGCGCGGATCATCCCTTGGCGGAAAAGAAATCCATCGCCTGGAAAGACCTCGCACAGGAGCCGCTCATCGTGCTCGCACGGCGTGAAGGCGTGGGCCTGCATGATGAGATCCTCGCCGCCTGTCGTGCGGCAGGTTTTGCCCCGCGCATCTCGCAAAGCCCGAGCTTGATGGGCACCGTGCTGACCTATGTCGAAGCTGGTTCAGGCGTGGGCATCGCCACAGACAGTGTGGCGGCCTCCTCCATGCCCGCCTGCTTGCGCTATGTGCCGGTCACACCGGAACACAGCGTGCCGCTCGTCATGGTCTGGAATCCCGACGAACTCAGCCCCTCCGTGAAAGCCTTCCGTGATCTGATGAGCGAGTGGCTGAAGGATGGGAAGCTGTGGGAAATGAAAGATTAAACATCCTCGTCCACATCACCTTCACCGGCCTTCTTGCCACGCAGTTTGGCTTCCATCATCGCATCGAGATCGCCGTCCATGACACCGGAGATGTCGCTGGTCTTTTCACCCGTGCGCAGATCTTTGACCATCTGGTAGGGCTGGAAGACGTAGCTGCGGATCTGGCTGCCCCAGCCGATGTCGGTCTTCTCGCCGTATTGGCGGGCGACTTCGGCGGTGCGCTTGTCTTCCTCGATCTGGTAGAGCTTGGCCTTGAGCATCGCCATGGCTTTGGCGCGGTTCTTTGGCTGGCTGCGTTCTACCTGACAGGCGACGATGACGCCGCTCGGGATGTGGGTGATTCGGACAGCGGTTTCCACCTTGTTCACGTTCTGGCCGCCTTTGCCGCCTGCGCGGTAGGTATCGACTTTCAGATCGTCGTCGCGGATGTCGATGTTGATGTCCTCTTCGTTGTCGGGCGTGACGTCGATGGAGGCAAAGGAGGTGTGGCGCTTCTTCGCCGCATCAAAGGGGGAGATGCGCACGAGGCGATGAACTCCGCGCTCGTTTTTGAGGAAGCCGAAGGCGTTCTCACCTTGGATTTCCAGCGTGGCAGAGCGCGTGCCCACATCGTCGCCTTCTTGATGATCGATGATCTGGACCTTGTAGCCCTTTCGCTCGCACCAGCGGACGTACATGCGCATGAGCATGTCTGCCCAGTCGCAGGCCTCCGTGCCACCGGCGCCGGAGTGGATGATCAAGAAAGCACTGCCGCGATCAAACGGTCCCGCGAGCAGGAGATCGAGTTCATAGGCAGCGATGGCTTTGTTAATCGCATCAAATTCGCTCTGCACTTCTTTGATGCTCTGCACATCGCCCTGCTCCTTCGCCAGTTCGATGAGGATGGGGAAGTCTTCCACGCGTGATTCGAGACCACCGAGTGGCTCGATCTGCTTTTTGATCACGTTCGCGCGGTCGATGACCTTCTTCGCGGCGTTTTGGCTGTCCCAGAAACCTGGGGCGGTCATTTTATGTTCCAGAGCGTTCAGCTCTTCGGTTAGCTTCGGTACGTCAAAGATACCTCCGGAGTTCGATCAGGCGGCCTTTAAGGCTCGCCACGTCGAACGCCTGGAGGTCAGTCAGGACGGACTTTGAGTTCGTTTCCATGGGGCGCGGGGCTTACGGCATGAGGGCAGGGGATGCAAATGGGAATCACGAGTGTTTGCGACCTGCAGCGAAGCACCAACGGCCCCGCCATCAAGCGAGCGCCTCAGAGCTGGCAGGCCAAAAACGATTCACCCTCACCTCGGCAGGGTGCGGTGAAGCATGGGGGCGGGCTGGATGAAGCCTTCGGGGTTGTCGGGCCAGGGGGCTCCGTCTTCGATCCATTCGTAAAGGGCGCCTAACTCCCAATCACTCAGAGTGCCGGCGACCCGTGGAATGGTGCGCGGGTGGCTGCCATCGGGCTCGATGGCGGTGAGCAGCAGGCTGGCGGAGGGATCTCCGGGGACGACGAAGGCGCTGCCCTGCCTGCGTGGGGCGTAGAGTCCGCTGCGCTGGACGAGGGTGAGCCCGGCGGGGGCATTGATGCCCTGATGACAGGAGACGCAGCGGGCGGCGAAAATGGGTTTGATGTAGCGGACGAAGTAGGTTTCGTCTGCCAGGGCGGTCACCGGTTTTTCAGGGGTGGGATCACTCTGGCAGGCAGCCATGAGGGCGATCAAAGCAAGGCAGGGAAGGAGGCGGACCGGAGACATCTTCCTCAACTAGCCCGGAGTCTGAGTAAGTGTGACAGCGGGAGGTGTCAGGGATTCTCGGGATTGAAGACAGGCTTGAGTTTCCCGGCCTCGCCTTCGGGCCAGTAGGCACCGTCTTCGATCCATTCGCTGAGCTCGCCGATCTCGTCCTCAGTGAGGCTGACTTCGAGCTTCGGCATGAGGAGGGGATGGGTGCCCATGCGGGTGACGGCGGCGACGATGAGGCTGCAATCAGGATCACCGGGGATGATGAAGGGGCGTCCGGTGCGCGGACTGACGGAGGCGCGTGCGCTCACCCCATCGGTGAGATTCAGCCGCGCAGGTGCCTGGGGGCCCTGATGGCAGCGGAGGCAGTTGGCCTGGAAGACGGGCTTCACATGCGCCTCGAAGTAGGCGACCTCGGCACGATGACTTTTTAGCGAGGTGCAGGCGGCGAGCAGGACCAGCGTGGCGATTGTGAGGAGTGGATGGATTTTCATGAGTGCAGTGTAACTGCTAAAGGCGCGAAGACGCGTTGCCAATCCTGTTTTCTTCTGCGGTGATCCTGCGTGCGGCTTGACGGGATCTGCCCTGTCCTGCCAGACTGCTGTTTCACATGACGAAAAAGAACCACAGCAACGGGCATTGCCGCATCGTGCTCACCGGTGGCCCCGGCGGGGGAAAGACAACGGCGGGGGATCTCTTCCGTCGCGAAATGGGGGAGCGTGTGGTGCTGGTGCCGGAGGCGGCGACGATGATCTTCACGGGCGGATTCCCGCGTGTGCATGTGCCCGGTGCGGTGCATGCGGCACAGCGCGCCATTTATCACGTGCAGCGGAATCTGGAGGATGTGCAGGCGGCCATGTATCCTGACCGCGTGCTGCTGTGTGATCGCGGGACGATCGACGGCGCGGCCTACTGGCCGGGTGATCCGCATCACTTCTTCGAGGATGTGGAGACGACGATGCAGGCGGAACTGAAGCGTTATGACGCGGTGATCTTCTTCGAAAGCGCCGCTGTGGGTGGCATGGGTATCGAGGGAGGGAACCCGATCCGCAATGAGTCCATCGAGCAGGCCGTGGAGCTGGATCGCAAGCTGCGGCAGCTATGGATGAAGCATCCGCGCTTCATCCTGGTGCCTCATAACCCGAGCTTCTTCAAAAAGATCTCCTTCGCGCTCGCGGTGTTGGAGGGCATCGTGGCTGAGATGGGCTGCAAGTCAGCGGCGAAGAAGATCAAGGGGCGCTGCCGAAAGTAGGCTGAGTCAGCAGTTTCCTCCTGATTTGTCACATTCGGAATCTTCCCCACAGGCTGATTCTAAGCTTGCATGATTCGTGCTGAGAAGCATAACGCCATTCTCTCTCCCACCTCCTTGATGTCTCCGCTGCCGACCGTTCTGCAAAGGACAGCACCTCCTCCACTGACCGACTTTCTGGCAGCACCTCTTTCCGGTAGGCCGACGAGAGAGCTGTATCCCGAAGGTGGCCCGTTCATGGTTAGGCAGGGCTTCCAGCAGTCGGAGCTGGCCTGGCTTTGCCCGATGCTGGGCGCTTTCTTTCCCTCGCTGCCGAGAGTGATGGATGTGCAAAACAATGGTGCCCAGGTCATGGCCATGCTGGGGACTGCCCCTGGCGAGCCTCTCAAAGAATACATCCTGCGGGTGGGGCCGCTGCCCGTGGGCGTGGCCTGTGCCTTGGTCTGGCGGCTGTCAGCGGAACTGGAGGCGCTGGAGGCCTGGCTGCCTCAGGTGGTGTGCCTCATCAATCCTCTGGGCTGCCGCGTGGGAGTCTGGCAGGAGGAGTTTCTGCACTTGTTTATCGACCGCTTCGAGGCCCGTGCCTGCGCTCCTGAGTCATTGCCGACACGCCTGCTCGAAGTCTGCGCGATGCTGATGAACGGGCGTCCGGGAGTGAATGTGACGATGGCCGCCATGGCGCGTGTTCCAGTCGAGCTTCTGTCACTCTTCCGGGAGATCGAGCGGGGGGGCAGCACGACTTTGTCCCTCAAGCAATTGAAGGCCATCATGCTCATGACCATCGCCAACGTCACGCATGGGCTGAAGGGCTCCAACATGCTCTCGCAACTCACTTTGGCGCCGAGTCTGCTGCCGGCAGTCCCGGCGCGGACGGAGCCGCCGGAGATATTCGGACGTGTGACATCGTCCTCGAACTCAGCATCCTACATCCGTCTTTCCCGGCTCCTGGCCCATCGCCACTGCCTGGGGCAGGGGGAGATCGATCTGTTGCGGGAGGCATTGAGCAAAGTGGCCCCCGAGGTGCCCGCCGCCGATCTCAGCCTGGACCCGCAGCACATCCTGCTTCGTCTGCCGGGCCAGCGTGACATGGCGCAAACCTCACGCGCGCTGGATGTGAGGCTGGACAGCGTCAGCGGACTCGTGGTGATGCTCGAATCCCGCCGGGGCTGCCTTTCCCTCGGCAGGTCACCCATCGTGATCCGGGAGGCCCATGAGCCTGGCATGACCTACTCAGACCTCGGGGCGGACTGGCAGGAGCAGTTCAACCGGCTCTGGCAGTGCCTGCAGGACGGAGCCTACGGCCTATCCAGTTATGATCTGGATTCCGCCAAGGGCCTGGAGATGCCCGGCCTCTTCACCTGCTATCTCGGCGACCATCTCCTGCGCGGGACCGCCCGCTACAAACCCGCACCGGGTGAAGAAGCACCGCCGGTCCCGGCCGCCCCGGCGGCAAAGGTGAGCGCTTTGGATTCCCAAGATTTGCCCACCAATTTCCCTTTCAGCCTTACTCCACCTACGCTACCTCGACCTCCTATGAAGATGATCATGATCACCGCTGGCAGCGGCGGCACCGGCAAAAGCACCATCGCCCGACTCCTCTACGAACTCGCAGGGTTCGAGAAGCGTGACGACGTGGCTCTCTTCGACTGCGATGCCCTCGGCAACCGTGACTTCCAAAAGATCTCTCCTCATAAGATCGAGTCCATGCCCATCGACAACGTGGACACCATGCGCCGCATCGTCGAGTCCGCCATGGAGGGCAAGCTCGTGCTCGCCGATCTCCCCGCGAGCTGCCAGGACGTCCTCGCACGTGATCTGAACCCTGGCATCATCGAGAGCCTGCGTGTCGATGACGGCCTGCACTGGCTGCCCATCCATCCCGTCACCTCCAAGGCCGCCAGCCTGCCCGCCATCAAGCAGTGGCGCACGGCAGTGTTTGGGGATGCACCATCCGTCATTGTGGTTAGTCTCAAGGACGGCCCCGTCAATCCTGAAACCCTCGATGAGATCATCCGCCCCCAGGACATCGTGCTGAAGATGCCCGTGCTGGATCAGAGCCTCGCCGCCGCGCTGGATGCCTCCAACGCCACCTGGGAGGCCATCCTCGAAGGCCGTGTGGCAGACAGCCATCGCATGTTCGGCAATCCGCTCGTGAAGCGCCAGCTCCGCCTGAAGCTCAAGGAATGTGAAGAGGCCCTCTTTCCCATCCTCCGCCACATCCTCAAAGAGCCCGTTGGAGAGTGAATGAGATCTGAGGGGCATCCGGCAGCGAAGTATCGAAAGCCGTGATGCACTCACGGCAGCACCATGCGGGCGGTTGCGTATGCTCACTCATGCATCGCGCCTTTCTTCTCCCGCTCCTCCTGCTCACCGTCGCCACCACTCGCGCCGAGTTTAAAGCAGGAGCCTTTGCCCAGGACATCTCACCCACGAGGTTTCCCGTGCCCGTGAATGGCGGCATGAAGGGCGGCTTTGCTGATAGCATCCATGATCCCATGCATGCCCGTTGTCTGGCGCTGAATGATGGGAAGAGGACGCTCGTTTTTGCCATCGTGGACGCCTGTCTGCTGCCGCGTGAGATCAGTGAGGAGGCGAAGACGCTGGCCGCCAAAGATGCCGGCATCCCGCGCGAGCACATCCTCATCTCCGCCACCCACACGCACTCAGCCGCAGCGCTGACGCCCGCCTTTCAGAGTGACCCTGACATGGACTACGTGAAGGGCGTGCCCGCCCTGATCGCCAAAGGCATCGTGCAGGCCATCCAGAATCTGGAGCCCGCTGAATTTGGTTGGGCCTTTGGCAGTGATCCCGCGCAGGTCTTCAACCGCCGCTGGCATGTGAAGTCGGGCCTCTCGTATGAAAACCCCTTCGGCATCACCACGGACCGCGCGCAGATGAATCCGGGGCAGGTGAATCTGAAGGTCTCCGTGCCCACCGGACCCGTGGATCAGGACGTGGCCATCCTCGCCGCACGCAGTCTCGCAGACGGGCGGCCCATCGGCCTGCTGGCCAATTACAGCCTCCACTACGTCGGCGGAAATCCCGCCATCAGCGCGGACTACTTCGCCGCCTTTGCCCATGAGATGGGCGACCGCCTCAAGGCAGGCGATGCACGCTACTCCGGCAAGCCCGCCTTCGTCGGCATCATGAGCAACGGCACCAGCGGCAACATCAACAACGCCAACTACGGCTCCTCCCTCCGCTACAAGCGCAACCCTGGCGAGCAGATCCAGCTCGTGGCCCGCAGCGTGGCCGATGCAGCGATGAGCGCCTTTGACTCCATCAAGTGGCAGAAGGAAACGGAGATCGACACCGAAGAGAGCGAGCTCCAGCTCGGCGTCCGCAAAGGCACCGCGCAGGAGATCCAGCAGGCCGAGCAGTGGCTGGCCACCATCCCCAAGGACAAAGACGGCCAGTGGGGCGACCGCAAAGCCATCTATGCCCGCGAGACCCTGAAGCTGGCGGACTATCCCGACACCGTCCCCGTGAAGCTCCAGGCGCACCGCATCGGCAGCCTCAGCATCGCCAGCATCCCCTGTGAAGTCTTCGTGGAGATCGGCCTGCGGCTGAAGCGCACCAGCCCCTTTGACCGCCACTTCACCATCTCCCTGGCCAATGGCTACAACGGCTACCTGCCCACCGAAGAGCACCACGCCCTCGGCGGCTACGAGACCTGGCGTGCCCGCAGCAGCTACCTCGAAGTCCCCGCCGCCACCAAGATCACCGAGAAGCTGGAAGCCATGCTCGGCGCGCTGAAGAGGCGGTCCGAGTGAGACCCGTAGCAGATCGTCTTCGCCTCATCCGCCCCGACCCCTCACCTAGCCTCTCCCCAAGGGGGAGAGGGACCAGCACTTCAGCATTCCCATCCTGCCCTCCCGCCGCAACGCGCATCGTGCTGCACCTTCAGCGTCTCACTGCGCCTTCAGTTGGAAGAAGGCCGCGTTGTCCGGCACGGTGAACTGGAACTCCAGCTTGCCCTGGCCGTTGATGACGGTGGATGTGCCGACCCCAGTCATGGGGAAGGGTAGGAAGCTGCCCGGTAGCAGCGTCGTGCTCTTCTCCACACCGAGGGTCAGGGTAAAGACACCCGTCGTCGGGTGACGCTGGATCAGCGGGGTGCCCACGTTCAGCGCCTGCACTTGCGCCGGGGTGTAGAGGCCGGCGGCGTTCGCACTGGAGTAATAAGTGTTCACCAAGGCCGTCTGGCCCACCTGCCAGTCGAAGCCCAGTGCCGAGAGCTGGAATTCAGCGAGGTCGTTCAGGCCGTCGCCATCACCATCAGTGTTTGAAGAGATCACCGTGCCCGAGAGGTTGATGTCGAAAGGGTTCTCCGCATCTGGATCATTGCTGGCGATGTGGAGCGCTGCGGCGTGCGTGGCGCTGACCGTGCCGGTGGGGGTGAAGGTCACGGTGAAGATGACCGTGCCCGCTCCCACAGGGATGCTGGTGCCGCTCAGTCCGCTCACGATGAAGTCCGTGGCATAAGTCCCGCTCTTGGTCACAGCGAGGCTGGTCAGGCTGGCGTCGCCGGAATTCGTGATGGTGAAAGTGAGCGGTGCGCTGCTGCCCAAGGTCACGGGGCCAAAGTCAATGCTGCCAGCATCCGCCAGGGCGGCAGCCTGCGTCACGGCGATGTCGGGGGTCAGGGGTCCAAGGCCGGTGAAAATAGAGGCCGCCCCGGCAGACAGTGCCCCTTCATTGGGCGTGCTATTGATGCCCGTCGAGCTGCTGTCCTCAAAGGGTGCCCCGACCACCGCCGTGCCGCCAGACACCGCCACGGACGAGCCGAACTGGTCGCTCGCCGTGACTTGGCTGGCCTTGAGGTAGGCCTGCTCGCTCCATGTCGTGACGTTGCGCACGAAGACATACGCCGCACCGGCTAAGCTCGCCACCTCATCAGGCGTGCTGTTGATGCCCGTCGTGCTGCTTCCCTCATAGCGTGCCCCGACCACCACCGTGTCGCCAGACATCGCCACGGAGTAGCCGAAGTTGTCGCCCGCCTGCGAGGTGCCGACGGCTGCGGGCTTCAGGTAAGCTTGCTGGCTCCAGATCGATCCGCTGCGCACGAAAACATACGCCGCACCGGCATCGGCCGCTCCCTCATCGGGCGTGCTGTTGATGCCCGTCGTGCTGCTGTCCTCATTGCGTGCCCCGACCACCACCGTGTTGTCAGACACCGCCACGGAAAAGCCGAAGAAGTCGTTTACTTGCGTGGTGCCGACGTCTGCGGGCTTGAGGTAGGCCTGCTGGCTCCACGCCGATCCGCTGCGCACGAAAACATACGCCGCACCGGCAAAGCTCGCCCCCTCATCGGGCGTGCTGTTGATGCCCGTCGTGCTGCTGTCCTCACCGATTGCTCCGACCACCACCGTGTCGCTAGACACCGCCACGGATGAGCCGAAGTTGTCGCTCGCCGTGACTTGGCTGGCCTTGAGGTAAGCCTGCTGGCTCCACGTCGTCCCGCTGCGCACGAAGACATACGCCGCCCCGGCAAAGCCCGCCGACTCATTGGGCGTGCTGTTGATACCCGTCGTGCTGCTTCCCTCTCGGTTTGCCCCGACCACCATGGTGTCGCCGGCCACCGCCACGGAGTAGCCGAACTGGTCGCCCGCCTGCAAGGTGCCGACGGCAGCGGGCTTAATGTAAGCCTGCTCGCTCCACGTCGTCCCGTTACGCACGAAAACATACGCCGCACCGGCAAAGCTCGCCGCCTCATCGGGCGTGCTGTTGATGCCCGTCGTGCTGCTGTCCTCGCCGTAGGCCCCGACCACCACCGTGTCGCCAGACACCGCCACAGACCAGCCGAAGTTGTCGCCCGCCTGCGTGGTGCCGATGGCCGCAGGCTTCAGGTAAGCCTGCTGGCTCCACATTGATCCGCTGCGCACAAAGACATACGCCGCACCGGCAGTGCCCGCCAAATCATTGGGAGTGCTGTCGATGCCCGTCGTGCTGCTTGCATCACGGTTTGCCCCCACCACCACTGTGTCGCCAGACACCGCCACGGAGATACCAAAGGAGTCGCCCCCATGCGAGGTGCCGAGGGGCTTGACGTATGCCTGCTGGCTCCACGTCGCGCCACTGCGCACGAAGGCATACGCCGCTCCGGCAGCGTACGCCCCCTCATTGGGCGTGCTGTTGATGCCCATCGTGCTGCTATCCTCATAGAGTGCCCCAACAAATACCGTGTCGCCGGACACCGCCACAGACAAGCCGAAGTAGTCGCCCGCCTGCGTGGTGCCGATGACCGCGGGCGTGAGGAAAGCCTGCTCGCTCCACGTCGATCCGCTGCGCACGAAGACATACGCCGCACCGGCACTATCACCGTAATAGATCGCGTCCTCACTGGGTGGGCTGTTGATACCCGGATTCGTGCTGTCCTCACCAACTGCCCCGACCACCACCGTGTCGCCAGACACCGCCACCGAGCCGCCGAACCCGTCGCCCAGCTGCGTGGTGCCGACGACCGCGGGCTTGAGGTAAGCCTGCTGGCTCCACAGCGATCCGCTGCGCACGAAAACATACGCCGCACCGGCACCACTCGCCCCCTCATCGGGCGTGCTGTTGATGCCTGTCGTGCTGCTGTCCTCAATGAGTGCCCCGACCACCACCGTGTCGCCATCCACCGCCACGGAGGAGCCGAAGAAGTCGTTCACTTGCGTGCTGCCGAAGGCTGCGGGCTTGAGGTAGGCCTGCTCGCTCCACATTGATCCGTTGCGCACGAAGACATACGCCGCACCGGCATTGTCCGCCCCCTCATCGGGCGTGCTGTTGATACCCGTCGTGCTGCTATCCTCACGGTGTGCCCCGACCACCACCGTGTCGCCAGACACCGCCACGGAGTTGCCGAAGAAGTCTTGCGCCGTGACTTGGCTGGCCTTGAGGTAGGCCTGCTGGCTCCATGTCGTCCCGCTACGCACGAAGACATACGCCGCCCCGGCCTTGGGGGCTGCCTCATCGGGCGTGCTGTTGACGCCCATCGTGCTGCTTCCCTCATAGCGTGCCCCGACCACCACCGTGTCGCCAGACACCGCCACAGAGTCGCCAAACTCGTCGCCCGCCTGCGTGGTGCCGACGGCAGCGGGCTTGAGGTAAGCCTGCTGGCTCCACGTCGCCCCGCTACGCACGAAGACATACGCCGCACCGGCAGCACTCGCCGACTCATTGGGCGTGCTGTTGATGCCCGTCGTGCTGCTGTCCTCAAAAGGTGCCCCGACCACCACCGTGTCGCCAGACACCGCCACGGAGTGGCCGAACTGGTCCTGCTCCACTGCGGAGCCCAGGTTGGTAGCGGGCTTCACGTAAGCCTGCTGCGCGATGGGATCGATCGTGATAGGGTAGCGCGCGGCGCGGTCATCCACCAGCAGGCGCACGGCATTTTGCCCCGCCGGCTCGAAATGCGAGACCAGGATCTTGCCATCCGCGTCCCACACCTTCAGGCCCGTGTAATTCAGCACCGTGGCACCGCCCGCGTCCTGGAACATGACGCCGAGGGCATCGGGGCTGACTTTGGGGGTGAGAGTGCCGCGCACGGCGAGGGTGAAGGAGAGACTCTGAGAAGAGGAGGCGGGAAGGCTGGGTCGCTTCGCGACCGTGAAGCCGTGCTCCAGCCCGCGCTTATCATTCACCCACCACTCCTGCACGGTGGCATCCCACTGGTAGCTGAGGCGCTGGCCCTCGGCCTTCACCGCCGGGGTGCCGCCGATGGCTGTCTGCGTTTCCTCAAAGCCGTAGCTCTTCAGCTCCAGCCCCCACTGCCAGTCCGCATCCCGAGGCTGGGCAAGGAAGCCACGCCGGTCGAACTTCGTGGTCCACTGCTGCCCCGGATTCCGCGCCTGCCAGCCGCCCTCGATGGGCTGGAAAGCGTGCTGCCCTGCCTCGTAGGCCGCGCGGATGCTGGCCCAGTCGGACTTGGCCAGGCCCTCCGGCACCTGATCGGGTGTGGTGAGTTGCTGGGTTTTGCCTGCTGGAGGCGTGGCTGCATGGAGTGAGCCATGGCTGGCGAGCAGCAGCCCGAGGGCGAGGAAACGAATCGTTTTCATATCAGGGGATGCTGGCTGGCGCGGGGAAGCCTGAGAGTCAGGCGCTGGAAGATGCCGAGCTAGGCCGGGGGAGCAAGGGGTGAGGGCGGCAGGTCGAGGTGTGAGGAGCGGCAGGTCGAGGTGTGAGGAGCGGCAGGTCGAGGTGTGAGGAGCGGCAGGTCGAGGTGTGAGGAGCGGCAGGTCGAGGTGTGAGGGGCGGCAGGTATAAACAACGGGGCCGCCCTTGCAGGAGTGGCAGGGGCGGCCCGTGAGGAGAGACGAGTCGCCGTTTAGGTCAGCGGGAAGGGGTATTCGCTGGTGCGCAGGGAGCCATTGATGAGGGCGGTGATCTCCACGTGGACGACGCCGGTCAAGCCTGTGGGCGGCAGGGAGCCTGTCAGAAAGTTTGTGTGGAGGGTCAAAACCGAGGACAGGAAGACATGAGAAGACCCAAAACGAAGGAAGACAAAGCGCTCGATGAAGCGCTGGACGTATTGATCGCCAAAAGCGGCCAT